>NZ_BAMI01000015.1 GCF_000615765.1 Ligilactobacillus equi DSM 15833 = JCM 10991
CAATCATAACACTATACAATTTACAAAAAATGGAAGTATTACAAACTAGCAATTAGCGTAACATTATACCTTTTTTTAATTTTTCTCGCGGGATCAAAATGGGTCATATGGAACAAAATTTCTCAAAAATTCCCTCTTAAATAGATGCACCTCAAATTCCACATTCAAAAACGAACATCTTCTGTTTTTTCAAAATCGTTACTCTTCAAATTTATAATAAAATTTTTTGACACCCCTTGCCAACTTTCTATAATCTTGGTATACTGATAAATGTTATGGAGAGTTGGCAGAGTGGTAATGCACCGGACTCGAAATCCGGCGAACCGGTAATACCGGCGCGCAGGTTCAAATCCTGTACTCTCCTTAGTATATGTTGATATATCAATATCTAGAGCGTTATTGGACAACTTCTGGACAACAAAACATCCTTAGGAATTATCCTGGGGATGTTTTTTATTATCTGTTTTCGTAACTTTCAATAAAGCCACAACACTTCACAGTCATTTAAAAAGAAATATAAAAAAGCCCGCCTCCCGAAGGAAGCGAGCAAACGAGTAGGTCACACTACTCCGGAGTATATTTATTATACATTCAAAAGCTCTTGATAGCAAGACTATTTGAATGTGCCGAAAGCTTGGCCGTTGCTATCACGGCATACGAGATAACCGAATTGGCCGTTGCCTCGTGGCTGTCTAATCCAGATATATCCACCGGACTTCGCCCAAGCGTCATAATTAACCTCAGAGCCGGCAGGTAAGGTTGCGATAAGACTCGACGTCGTAGTTGCTCCCCAACGGAGATTAATTGCCGAACCTAAAGTGAACGTACCTTTTTCTGCAGTCCACTTAACACCCAAGTCGTCTGTCCAAGTCGTTTGGGATGTTACCGGCTTAGGCGCTGGTGTAGCGACTGGTTTACTTTCTACCTTTGCTCCAGACGGGTTAAAGAGCTTCAAAGCGTTATCTGTTACAGAGATAGAACCGTCGACTTTGTAACCAAGTAAATTATCTGTGTACTGCCATAAGTCGACATAGTTTGCACTTGGAAAATAGTTGAAGTCTGGGTTGCGGTCGGCGGCTGCGCCGTTTGCTAGTGGGTAATCTGCTAACCAAAAGAAGTCCATGTGCGGTTTAATCGCTTCTAAGTTAAATTGCGGAAGCAGATACTTGTAAGTGTAAAAACCAGTGTGGAAACCAGCTTTTCTAACCACATCAAGGAAAGCAATCACCGCATCAGTAGTTTGGTTAGTTTCCTCGGCATCTAGGATCATAAGTGTGCCTGGTGCTAAGTTAAACTTAGCCTTAGTTTGTGCGATGAAATAGTTGGCCTCAGCAACAGCTTGGCTAACAGAACCACCAAACTTACCAAAGTGGTAGAAAGCAAATCCAGTATACCCTGCTTCTGCTGCACGGTTAACTTCTCGATTAGCATAGGGGTTAGTATAATTCGTACTTTCCGTCACTTTAACAATCGCCTTGGTTGCTCCCAAAGACTTGTAATCAGCAACGGTTAAATCTGATTGGTAACTTGCCACGTCTACAATAATTTCTCGTGTCATTTTTGTTCTCCTTTCTCTTTTTCGTTCTTTTCATGCAGATACTCGTCACTTAGTTTGTAAACATACTTCTTGACAATTGGTGGAATGGGCAATCCCATTTGACCTAAGTTTTCAACGATTGAAACAAGGTAGATTACGCAATAATATGTTGTCCACAAAACAGCCCACCCCTCTTGGTTCATCGCCATTAGGATAGGATAGCTTAGCAAAGTGATAAGCACAACCAAGCTATGCTTGATTAATCCTTGAAGTCCTTTGCTTGAATTTGTGATGTGGAAACAGAGACTTTTTATATAGCCTGTTGCCACATCAACCGCTACAAGGGCCATAAAAATTGTGATAATAGGCTTGTCAATCAAAGTTGCACTATTGACAATTAACTGTTCGTGCCAAGCCATAGACTAAGCCTCTGTTTCTTCTTCAGCAAAGAGCTTGTCTTCTTCGGCGTAAACATAGTCAGCAAAATCATTCTTATCTTTACGCACTTCCTTGCGATTTGTTTCATATAACGCTTGGTCTGGGTAGTAAGTGTTAACTGATCCTGACCCACCATCTGTGGAAAGAGATGCCGAGAAAGTGGCCACAGTTTGACCGTTTACGATTGAGTTACCTTGTAATTGAATTGATTTAGTTTTCTTTAACATTGTTAGTACCTTCCTTTTCTTTATTAGTGTTTTGTGCTTTGGCTAAATCTTCTTCCAAATGCTTAAGCTTAACGCTTAAAATGGTCTCATTAAGCTGTGATTGGGCTAACTTCATAGTCAGTTCTTGGATAATTTCTTGTTCCATATTTTTTATCATCTTCCTTTCAATTCTTCAATTTGTTCTTGCAATTCTGCAATTTGATTTTGTTGTTTCTTCAATAGTGGGAGCAAGGCAACGGCAATTTTGTCATATTCGATACCCTCAATCTCACCTTGCTATCATATCTAACTAACTTGGATAGCCCTTCTTTGTCTAATTCATCAGCAATTAATCCATAGTGCAAGGCATAACCATCATTCTGCCTTCTTTAAACCTTGCTTTTTCAGCCTTATCTACCCACAACTTAGGTGAAATATTAATTAATTTCTCACCGTAATTTTCCATGCCATGAGCGTCTACAATGGCTGTTTTATATTTAGAAGCCGAAGTTGACCTTAGTAAAGTTCCGTCTGAACCAACATAAAGGTTGGGACTAGAAGATGTTGTTCTATTAGTTGCACTCGTTATACGGGTATAACTAGCGTTAATGTGAATTTCACTACCACCTGTTAGACCACGCTGTCCAGCACCAATAGCTATTTGTGGTGAGGATTTAACTACGTCCCCATAGGCAGTTCCAGCTGTTAGAGTGACTCCAGTATTTCCACCAATAATTCGTGTACCAAAGGTTTTATCTATTAAAATTCCATAACCACTTGCAGTTATTAGGTCTGATGGTTCAGTATCGCCCACATAAATTTCCAGTGCATCACGTCCTTGCAGACTTGCACCATGATAACTTCCAGCGCCTGTAGTAGAAGTGATGTAATTGTCAATTTTGAAATATGGTTTTTGGTTGTTATCAAACAAGTTTTTGCTTGTCAGTTCAAACACACCATTATGAATACCAACCCCATCACCAATACCATTAAATGCCTCAATGGTGCCATTATCAATATCAATGTGGAAATTCCCACTCGTTGATTGGATGTGTCCGTGTCTGAAATCAACCGCACCCGTCATGAGGTTCAGTGATAAGTTAGGCCCTTTCAATGTACCAGTCGTGATGTTATTTGCATCTAAATTAATGATCCTTACATTCGCAGCGTTCAAAGTCCCGGCGGTAATCTTGCCGGCATCAATGCTTCCTATCTTAGCCGATGTAATAGCTCCGTCTTTAATCTTAGCGGTGTCCACACTCAGATTACCTATTTTTGCATTCGTGATAGCCCCATCAGCAATATGAACGTTTTTAATAATTGCGCTATCTAGCTGCTAGCGCCTGTGATGTGGAGAAATTTACCATCAATTAAGCCGTCAGCAAAAAGATTAGTGGCATGCAAGTTCTTGATATTGGCAACATTACCGTCAATCACAGTACCTCTTAGTCGTTGTCCGTCAATCGAACCTGCCTTAATCTTAGTTGCGTCAATACTATCAATCATGGCCGACTTGATTATTGAATTATCGATAATTGTCTGACCGTCTAAGTGAATGTGGTTACCTTTGAAACGCACATCACTGTTATCTAAAGCCAAACCGCTTAAAATTCGTCCGTAGTTATCAGACAGAACCGCGCTCCAACCATCGGGCTTTTGCAACATTTGACTCTTGTAAGCCACATCTTCGGGTGCTGGTGACCAATCACTTCTATTTGTGCCACGTTCCACCTTAAATTTAGTCCATTGCCACCAGCCACCAGAAACTCCGTCCCATCTAGCATTAGCACTATAATAATCATTACTCAACATCTCCGAATCAACTTTAATCTGTAAAGTTACTTCTCGCCATGTAGTATTGTTGGTGGCAACAACTTTATCTGATGGTGCGCCATAAAGGGCTTTGTCATATCGTGTTTTGTTACCCACTAATCTGAACGGGACAAAAGTTTGAGCTGTGTTACTTACTAATTTCGCACTACCATATTGATATTGCATATATACAGTTAGAGTGTCGCCAACTTTTAAGTTATACAAATTAATTCTAGGAACTAAAGTTACAACTTCGTTAGTATTTCCTTTTGGAGTATACCCCATACCTTGCCATGTAGAACTTGTGCCTTCGGCTAAATTTCTTCCAGCGCCTACTAGGGTTGCACTAACCTCTTGCTTAATTTCCCCAGCAGTCTGGTCAATTCTGCTTTGAATAAGACTATTTGCATCAGACTTAGTATAAACAGAGCTTGCCTTAGCATAAGTATTGCTTACTTCGGCTTTGTAGCTGGTAAGATTGCTCTGTACACCATTAATTTTCCCTTCCACATCTTCGGGTGCTGGTGACCAATCACTCGGCTTGTTACCTTTTTCTAACTTTAATCCAGCATAGTAAATATTGGTGTTAGGTGTGGAGTTATATTCTACACGTGTGTTCATCCGATACAATGTGGACTCTTGTACCTTAAAAACCCATGAATATTGTTGCCATTGAGTAGTAATAGGCTTAGAACTCATATTGATTGCATAAACAGTTGCTCCTGTATTCGCAGAAGTTTTAGCCTCATCAACGGTTCCAAATGCACGATAGATATCTAAAGTACCAGTATTAATTGTTTTGTCAGCTTTTACGTAAACCGATAGTGTAATAGTATCGCCACTCTTAATATCCGCTCTACCTAAAGCGTTTTTCATGTTAATAAGAATACCTTGCCACGCTTGATTTGTGGAAACACCATCATTGCCATTGAAGATTTTTCTATTAATACTTCCTTCATAACTAGCAACATCGCCAGTAATATCTGCCGTCCCTTTCAGTAAATTCCGTCCACCAACTTGCAATCCGTCTATCTTTCCATCAATCTTCTTGATGGTTTGGTAACTACCTAAGGCAGTATCAATTTTGGAGTTGTTAGCCCAGTTAAAGTTACCATTACTATCAGCACCTAATGAACTAATCAACCGTTCTGTCTTATCTTTGGTTGACTTTGTTTCATTGGTATTTTGTTGTACCTTGGTTTCAACCGTAGTTAATTTGCCAGTCAACTCATCTTTGGCTTTAGTAATTTCCGTTCTCACACCACTAATTGACTGATTTACACTATCAGCGGTTACCACGTGGTTGGCTTGCCCACTATCTGTAACCGTCTTAATTAATTGTTGTGGGGTGGTCTTGTTTTGTAGGTCGGTAATTTTCCCTTCTACATCTGTCGTTAACGAACTTATACGTGAGGCTTGAGCCTCAATTTTTTCATTAGTAACAGATAATTCAGCGCTATTAGCTTTCTTAGACAATTCACTATCAACATAAGATTTAGCAGCTTTCAAGTCAATCTTGCCATTTAAATTGCTGATTCCAGTCTGGTAAGTCGTGTTATCAACTTTCTTGGTAACTTCTTGTTTTAACCCATCAGCGTCTGCTTGTAAGTTATTGATAGCACCTTGAGCATTGCTAATAGAAGCACTCATACCTTTAGCGCCTAAAGATAAAGAATTGATATTATCTTCATTATCCTTGACCGCACCTTTTAAACCAGTAACATCAGTGGTTAAAGTTGCCACTTTACCTTTTTGGTCGTTATAAGTGGCTGTCAAACTATCAGTTGTACTCTTAACACCTGTGGAAAGGCTATCCAAACCTTTAGCCAGATTACTAAGGCTAGTACTATTAGATTGCCAGGCACTGTTAATTTCGCTAGTAGCAAGCGATAAAGAGCGACTGAGCTTATCAGCTTGTGCACTGGTGGAAACCATCCCTGAGATTGCTTGGCTAATAGTTTCACTAGTTGCTTTGCTCTGACTATCCACATCGCGTTTAATTTGTTCTAAATCTACTTGTGTTGTTTTCAACCCGTCAAGCGTGAGTGAATCGGCTTTTTCTAAACTGGACCAAAATTCACTGTTCTTCGCAGAAAGTGAACCCCACACCTTGTCAAATTTAGTTGATTGACTATCGATTACTGATTGAGCTTGTGAGTAAGCCTCGCTAGTTGCTAAGCTAGCTGACTGTTTGACTGAATCAAATTTACTATTTGCTAAACTTTCGGACTGTCTGAAAGTTTCGGATAGTTCAGACTTCGTTGGAACGTTGGCGGTTAGGCTTGCAACTTCCCGACTAACCCTATACACATCTTTTGTATTAGTGATTTCTTCCCAGTTGGTACCATTCCAGGTCAACATATAGACATCGTTGCCGTCAGTCTTAAACCATAAATCACCAACTTTTTTAGCTGTTGGTTCTGTTGTTCCACCATCTGTTCTGAAAACAGTATGATTACCGTCTGCAGCAGTTTGGGCAAGGATACGAGTTTGGGCTAAATTATTCTTAACTTCCTTAGTTTCACTAGCCACTGCTGAAATTGATTCGCCGAGTGTTGTGCTTAAGTCACCAAGTTCAATGGAGTCATAAGCGTCAAGCAAAACATTCCACACAATACGAGTGACTTTGATTTCACTATCAATGCCAAGCTTTTCAAAGCGCACAGGCACAATGTCGCAAAGGTCAACGTATTCTAGTGGCGCAACGTTTTTATACTCCTCTGTTTTTGACAAATCAGCAAAGCTAATCTTTGTGGAAACCTTAGGTATGCCAATTCGGTTATTCACTACATAGCTTTGCGCTTGGTTCTTGAGTAACTTCTTGATCTCAGTTTCGCTAGTGTAGATAGTTTTGTCATCGCTACTTGCATCACTTGGTTTGCTACCTATGCGGTAGTCGCTGAACTCGCTTCCGAAATCAACCGGCAAAATCTTACGGTTAGGATATTTTTTCAGATACTCACTATCAACAATGTAGCCATCGACCGTAACCATTTGGTGGTCAGAGCCACTAGCATAACTAACCGCTGCATAAGGATAGATTGAAGTGTATGTTTGACTGATGTCCTGTTCTTGCTCAAAGGTCAGCAAGTTCCGACCGTAGCTTAACAGAGTATTAGCCGTGGTTCCACGTTGCTTGCGCAAACTGATATGAAGATTATCGAAACGGTATTCTCCACCCCAAACATCCAGGATGGAACCTGCTACCCCACCAAGAACTTGCCGAGCATTTGTGGCTTTGGTAATGTCTAAAGATGTTTCGTTCTTGGTCTCAATATCTGAGTCAACTACGATATCTGGATTCCCACCAAGTAGAGCACCTTTCCATTGCTGCAAGGCACTTTCTGCATTACCGCTAAGCACTATAGAAGGAGTCACCGCTAAATCTGCAGTGATATATGAAATATGTTCGGCATAAACCGTTAAATCAATATACCCATCATCTGACATTTTAGGGGTAACAGTTTTAATAACAAAACGTTGGTCTTTCAGCTTGTGACCAGCGTCAACCTTAATAATACGGTTATTCGTCAATAAATCTGCCCGTTTTCCTTCTTGTGGATAGGTCATAGAGAGTGTGAACTCTCCGTTGCGCTCTTCGGTAACTAAGACTGATAAAGCGTCAGGCAAAGTTCCTAACCCGTTGCCGAAGAAATCCGTTTCATCAGCACTATATAAGATTGGATAACTCAAATTCTCACCACCCATCTAGGAGTTATTTTTACTGTGAAATTACTATTATTCCAGGTGATTTTGTTACTTCCTGGTTGTAATTTCAGAAAATCACCGTGCATTTTTCTAAATACAGTTTCGGTTCCGTTTAAATTCGTGCAGGTTTGTGCCTCTGTGTCTAGCACTATACCTTTATCCACACCTTTTAAACTCAAGCCATTAATCGTCACATCTCCCGAACCAGTCAAAGTAATTCTAGGACTGGCCGAAATGTTACCTAAGTTGACCAACGTAGACCCACTAGCAACTGCACGCTCTGAAAGTCCTTGTTCAAGATACTTATATGGCATAAATCTCAACTTGACCTTAGAACTCGCCTCTCCGACATTGTAGTCAACGGAAAAACTATCTAAAAATTGTCCTCGATAAATATATCCAGGATCCTGACTAAGTTTAATATCGAAATACTTACCGTTTGTAGCGAGCAAGTCAGCGTGCATACTTTCGATGCCCTTCCTGATTTCTGAATTTTTACCGATGAAAACGATAGGAAATTCACGTTCAAAGGAACTACGACGGTTATTACTGATAGTTAACGTCCCGTCGCGCCCAGGAATATTCAAATCGGTTATATCAGGAACGGAAGATGTCACTGTGTAATTGGCTTCAATATAGCGTGGTAGTCGGTTGACTTCTTGCCGTTAATTGTAAAACTTGCGTAGCCTATGATAATCTCCCCCTAACTCTTTGATTTGTCAATTGGTCCATACCTTGCATAACCGTGCGCAAGGCTTCACGTTGATTGTCGTTACCCGGCTTAGACAATTCGCTTAAGATAGCACCGACCAAGTTAATTAAAGTTTGTTGATTGCTTTCCACACCGCTATTATCGATAACATTCGTCGCTTCCAAACTAACTGGAGTGGCTTTGACTGATTTTGATAAACCTTTAGCTACATCAACCGCATGCGCTGTCCCATTGGCATACTGTGGCAAGTTACCAAATAACTTTGCGGTTTCTGAGGCTTTAATAACTTTGGTCCCTCGTGGCGCATTGTCGATTGGAACGTTACGTCCAAACGGAATGAAAGCTGGCTGACCAGGGAATTGAACTGCTTCACGAAAGACTGGCCCTGGTTGGTCGTTAACCAGCATTGGCCCACCTTCATGGTAATTCGTCCCCTTAGCACGACCCTTACGACGAGTGATAACTTCATGAATTGTTTGGTAAACAGTTGTTAAAGTCTTAGTCCACGTTCGCATAGCGTTAAAACTACTAATAGCACTTATAGCTCGTCTTGCGGCACCCGAAGTATAATCCGTACCTCGGAAGTTCTTATGATTAGGATTAGTCCCATTAAAACTACCAATCGAACTTCGACCACGTCCACTTGCACTATCAACAGAACTTGAATTACCAGTAAACGGTTTGTGCTTTGGATTAGTTCCGTTGAAAGCGCCAATTGAACTCCGACCTCTACGACTAGCATTGTCAACAGAATTAGAGTCACCAGTCATTGGTTTGTGGAGTGGATTTGTTGAGTTAAAACCAAAAATAGAATTTTTCCCTTTTTGACTTGCTTGGTCAACGCTATTGGAATCTCCTGTCAAACTTTTATGTTCTGGATGTTTTCGATTGTACTCGTCGATGTTAATTCCAGCTTGTTTCAAAATCGCACTAGCATTAGCATCGTTGGCTAACAATTGTTTAACAGTAGTAGGCAAACCATTCCACAGTTTGTATTTAGCCACTGCGTCTGCTAATTGTGGTAAGCCTTTGGCATTAACGATAGCTTCTTTAGCTTGCAAACTTAAACTGTTCCACTGACCAGTTTTTTCCATCGCCTCAACCATGGTTTTACCGACATTGCTTTTAATCCAGGCTTTTTGCTCCTTGAGGCTTAAACTGTTCCACTTTCCTGTGGAGAGCAGAGCATCAGCCACCATTTCTTTAGCGTTTGAGCTTAACTTTCCTTCCTTTTCAAGCAATTGGATTTGATTCCATTTATTTTTGGACTGAACGGCTTTTTCTACTTCGTCAATCGCATTCGTTTTAATTTTTCCTGTCTTAGGGTCAAAAACTAAACCATTCCACATATCCGCAGCTTTCTTAACAGAGTTAGACATGTCGTTAGTCTTAGCAACCATAATCGCACTAGAGTTAGATGTAACCTTAGCCATTTCATCTGCTCTTGCTTTGGCTTGGTCATAAGATAGTCCTGCTTCACGCATGGAGTCTTTGATTTGCTGAGCTGACATTCCACTTGCTTTAGCACATTTGTAGTAAGCATCAGCAATCTGATTAATTGTTTTTTGGTCAGCTTGTCGTAAAGCTTTCATAGACGCATTATATTCAGCAGTTGTTAATTTACCTTCTTCATGCATCTTTTTAAGTTCTTTGGAACGTTTTGCATAAGATTTAATCGTGTCAGCTTCTGATTGTTTGAGTGTGGTCAAAGTATCTTGTCGCTGTTGTTGATTCATATTTTTGTAATCAGCATTCAATGCAGCTAAAATTGTTTTGCGTTTGCTACCACTAATTCTCAAAACATTAAGCATTTCATTTTGCATGCCTTGTTCGATATTAAGTAAAGCAACGCGTTGATTGGCGTCTAGGTCTCTAACAGTACCATGATGACCTTTTAAAATCGCTTGATATTGCTGTTTATAGTTCTTGAGATTATCTAGCGACTTATTCATCGTTTGTTGTTCTTTAGTAGCAGTTTCTGCAGCTGCGTTTTGAACTTCTTTTGGCATATCTTTAACAGAGGCTTTAACTTTTTCCACATGATCTTTAGCTTGCTTTTCAATTTGAGCAAATTGCTTATCGAAAGAGTCAGCTAATTGTTTGGTTGAGGTTTCACCGGCGGTTGTCATGTCAGTCAGCGCTTGATTAATTCCCGTTGTTGTTTGCTTGAAACTACTCAAAGCCTTGTTGGTTTCTGAGCCAACCTTAGTTCCCCATTGCCCAATCTCAGCATTATTCTGAGCAATCTTCTTACCAAACAATTCGTAGTAAGCAATCCCTGCTACAATAGCGACACCTACAGTAGCAAGCATTGGGCCTAGACCACCTAAAGCGGCAGTCGCACCAGTTGTTGCACCAGTCATGGAAGTCAAGCCACCAACAGAACCCGCTGCAGAAGTTCCAATTTCTGCGATTGTAGTAGCTGCTGCACGTTTGCCCGCAATTTTTCCTAGCCATGTAGCTAAACTCCCACCAGCTTTAAGCAGGCCACCGACAGCGGTTCCCACACTTCCAATTACAGAAATGAGCGGGCCAAGTGCGGCAACTCCTAAAGCTGCGTAAGTGATTAACTTTTGCATTCCAGGACTAAGCTCTCCAAATTTCTGTGCTAACTCACTAATTTTTTGAATTATTGGCGTGATAATTGGCAAGATCACCCGTGCTACTTGCATCATCATATTAGTAAGGCTTTCTTTGAAGATACGTATTTGGTTTTGTGCAGATTTAAGATTGCTTTCGGATAATTTACCAACGTAGTCTTTGCCTGCAGCTTCTTGAACTTTTTTGGTTAATTTTCCTAATTCTTCACTATTCTGTGCCAAAATTAAAGCAGCTTGCTGACCAGTGGTTCCAAAAATACTGTGGAAAATGTCGTTCTTTTGGGATTGTGTCAAGCCTTTCATATGCTTGTTCAAAGTTCCAAAAATTTCAGTCATAGATTTCATCTTACCTGATTTGTCGATGAAATCCTTGGTTGATAAGCCCAATTTTTGAAGCGCATTTTTAGCGCCAGTTGTTGGTGAAATGAGAGAATTAATAACTTTTCTCAAACCAGTACCAGCTTTATCTGCTTCTAAACCATTATTAGATAAAATACCAATCGCACTTGAAGTTTCTGCGAGACTAAACCCAGCAGAGTGAGCAGTTGAGCCAACATAAGACATGGCCACACCTAAATCTTGAAAACCAGTAGAAGTTGCATCAGCTGCATAAGCCAGTGAGTTGACCACAGCCTTTGTGTTTCGAGTCATCCCAGCAACTGAGTTAGATTTCATCCCGAAAGCTTCAAGTGTTTGCGAAGCAACTGAGGTGACTTCTGAAAAGTCATCACCTGTGGCCACAGACGCTTGAAGTTCAGCATTCATCGCTCCAATTGCTTGTTTTGATGTGTAACCACGTTTTACCAAGTCTTGGTAACCTTGAGCAATTTTGGTTTGTGATATGCCGTATTTATTGGAATATTTTTCGGCATCGGAAGTCATCCGATTAATTCCTGACATCGTTTCTTGGACGCTTTCACCACCTTGACGAATTAAGTTTTTTGTATTATTCATCGTGCCATCGAATTCAATAAGCTTTTTAGCACCATATCCAATGCCGGCTGCAATTGGTGCGGTGATGTGAGTCGTCATACTTTGCCCGAATCCTTGAATTTTTGATGATACGGACTGAATTTTTTCACCAATTGAGGTAAGCTTTGACCCTAATTGTGTCCAGCGTGACGATTGAACAGCAATCTGTCCAGATAAAGAGGACATTCGATTGCGCAAAGCTTCCATTGCTGCGGAAGTTTTATTGACCTGATTAGCCGCATTCGCTTGTCGCGTAGATAACTTTTGTTGTTCGCTTGCGGTTTCTGCAGTTTTACCTTTTAACTGGTTATATGTAGCCATTTGTTTTTTAAGCAAGGCTTCATAATTCCGCATTTGGCTCTGCATAGTCGCATAGCTAGCCCGCATAGCATTCAAATTATTCTTGTTTCCACGTAACGCAGTATCTTGTGCTTTCAATGCAGAAGTTGTCGCTCTAATCTGAGCTTTCAATGCAGACGCGTTAGACTTAAACGGGTTGATATTTAATTCAACCGTAGCGGCTAAGTGTCCTAAAGATGCTCCCATTTTCTTTTATCCTCCTTTCTTTTAAACTAACCAAGGAAAGACCTCATCAAAGTATTGTGTCTTTTCCTCAAAGATTGAGGCTAATTGCTCCAGTTCATCAAGTGTAAATTGGTTAATTTCTTGAAGCTTATAGCCGTCCTTCATACGTGCTTTATAAAACTCATCAATTTGTTCTAGCGCTTTCTCTATCTGCCTTTCCGTCGTCACTTTTGTCAGCGCTTTGTTCCTCATCATCGGAAGTTCCGAGCGAGTCACCGATTACTTTATATAAAACGTCCATAGATTCTTGGTCTGCACCAGCAATGAATGCCTTTTCTGAAAATTGCTTGTGCCAAAAACTTGAAGCAATCATCGCAAAATCTTTTTGTTGTTGGTCAAGATCCTTGTCAGTCAGACCGTCCTTTTTGTTATACATCTTGATTTGATGCGCTTGATACTTCATTGCATTGGTCATGTCGATTAGCATAGGCGGTTCATTACGCACGTATGTTTTCTTTTCACCATCAATCAGTAACTTAATTTCGTATGCCATATTAAAATCCTTTCGTTTCTATTCGTCTCACATTTCTCGTCTCTGTCTGTTATGCGTTATCTATGCTCCAGGAACTGATGAAACTTCCTTGAAAGCTTCTAAATCTTGGTCATTTTTAGGAAATACCGCTTTGTGGAAGGTTTCAAAATCAAAGCCTTCGTTATCTTCGCGACCAATTAATAAAATTAATTCTTGGTCGCCACGTGGTACGAAAGAACCTTCGATTTCGTCCGCTTCAGGGTCTGGTGCACCATCTTGCGCCTTAGTGTTAAGCGCAGGTAATGAGAACATTCCCTTGAGCATCCCTACCCACACATACTTGCCATTAGACATCTTAGTCCGGAACAAAGTAGCAACGTAATTAGGAGTTAAATCTTTTTCGTAAATTTCCACACCCTTAACAACCTTGATGCCAAATAAATCTTGTTTCATCTTAGTATCTGTATCGTAGAGGTTAATTGTTTCCTTAGCTTCTGTAATACCACCGCTCAATACCAAGTAAGGTGAGTCGTCGGCTGCTAAGGTTTTTAATTCGTTTGTCAATTCCACTTTTACTTCGGATAAACCAGAGATTTGGCGTGTTTCTGCGACAGTGTTTTTCTCATCATCAACAACACCGTATTCAAATTTCGAAGCACCAAATTTTGCAACTTTTTTATTGTCTGCCATAATTTTTAGTTCCTTTCTCTATAACCTTCAAAGTTCCCAGTAACCATGACTAAATTATTGTCATCTGCATCGTCATGAATGCTTAAATAGTATCGTTCATATTCATGTTCTTCTAAAACGTCATAAATACGGTCAATGATTTCTGAAACCTTTGATTTATCTTTCTTTTCTACCCAAAAATCAACTTGCACTCGATGAAATTCAATCGCACGCTTATCATCGGCATAAATAGCCGCGTCGTACGGAATATTAGTAATCCTTATCCACGGAGCATTGTTAAAATCATCTTTAGGGGTACTAGTAAATACTGGGTTGTATGTCAATTTTTTAGCACGGATAGCATTAAGCATATCCATCAACTCGGAGTCTTCCGATAGAATTTTAGCCACTTTAGTATTTGGTAGCGTCATTCAACTTTCAACTCCTTTACAAATTCTGCCAAAACCTGTCCTTTAGATTCTGATTGCGACTTTTCTATAAAATGTTGAGGCCGTTGCTTAGAAGTACCAGAATTAGGGAAGTGAGCGATATAACCTTTGCTTGAATCGTAACCAACTTCTTGCGTGTAGTCGCCACCAACACCCGAAAATTTACCTAAGGTAACATGGTCGCGCAATGGTCCTTTTCCTGAGTGATCTTCAGAACTGACCGGGGTGTTATTTTGCAAGACTGTCTTAAACTTTTCAGCGCCCGACTTAACCGCTTGTCTAGCTTTTCGGTCGTAACCTTTAGTGAGCTTATCCACATTGGCAAGTAGTTCAAATTCTCCTGTAACTGACATTTAAGACACCTCCCTCGCTTGAATCTTAGTCAAGTCTTTCTTTTGATAGTCAGGATCTAATCCTGTAATTTCGTAAGTTTTGCCTCTCCACACAATCTGCCAATCTGGTTGAATTTCCATTTTTTGCTTGTAGGCAATCAGAAATAGCGGAGTGTTTTTTCGATAGCAACTTGCTCTTTTTTATTGAGCATTTCACGAACAGTAAGCTTAGAAACTTCAGCCCAACAGGAAAACAACTCTTCGGTTTTTTCGAAAGGTTCAAAATCTTCGTTAATACCAGTTGTTTTTGCCACAAACGTAATCCGTTCGGTCATGTTATTCGTCCGCATCTAACTCACTCCTTAGCTGATTGATAATAGAAACGATATTATTCGATAGTTCTGGTCGATAATTATCTGCAGATAAGCCACGCAAGTAATAATCTTCCTTGACCATTTTCATGAGTGCAATAAAAAAACGACTATCGTCGATATAGTCGCTTGGTTGACTATCAAATTTTATTGCTCTAGCAAGTTCCATTGCAGAGGCATTAACCAGTTCCTTCAACACATCATCGTCAAAGTCTTGGTCAATCTTGCAGTAATTCTTAAGTGTGGAGAAACGTTCCTCTGTTAGCAGCATGGCTAATCACCTACCAATTCTAGAAGTTGCGACTTGGACATCGAACTTGTGTAACTTATGCCTTTGTCGTCTAGGTAGGACTTGATTTCAGCTACCGTGTTAGCAGAGGTAGGCTTAACGCCCGCTACTGATACGGGCTGTGCTATTTTCCCGGTTCAGATACTGTCACAAAGTAACCAGCATTTTGGTCAGTCGCCTTAACATCGTAACGTGTGGCAACAGATAAGTATTGACCGTAGATTTCGTTTTCGACCCAACGGAACGTCAAATCAGCACGGTTAGCAAATAACACAGCACGTTCTAAGTCACCGACAAAGCCGTGAGCTTCGCCCGCTTGTCCTAACAATGTATCTTCTACAATAACGACTGGCACACCTAAAATCATAGCTGGAGAGCCTTCAGCAACAGCTGGGTGCAATAAGTATTGACCATTTTTATCTTTGAGAGTGTCTAACCAGTTATAGAATGATTGACTGGCCACAATCATTCGATTGTAGGCTGGATCTAAGTCTACGTTCAAGACTTTCTTTAAATCATCTAAAGTAGCGGTTTCCTTTGCAGTGAAACCTTTAATAACAGTCGAAATATCAGCGTTAGTAGTGTTTACTTTTTGTTGTTTTGAATCACGAGCGACCAAACCCACTAAATCGATTGCCGAATCATCAATAGCCTCTTGTGACAATGGAATAGCACCACGGCGAGTTGCAACTTCCCACTTAACTTGTTGAAATTTTGGCTTTGCTAAGTCTGGATTAGCTTCCAATTCTGCCACAGTATTCATCTTAGCGGTAGCTTTTGCTAATACTGGGTAACTACCTGACGCGGTTGTAACTTGTACAACACGAACGTACTTAGTCAAATCCGTTACTGTTTTAACTTCGTCTTCGGGATTGTAGATAACTGCTTCAGGAATGGTTACCTTACCGTCTGTGGACTTGAAGCCAGCAGATGCAGCATCCCGTGTGTGTAGATATTCGTTAAACATAGAGCGCAAGTTCATCTTCTCGCCACCTTTCTTTCGCTTAGCTGGTTCTGGGTTACCTTTCAAGGCTTCCTCGTATGACCGGGCTAAATCTTCGTTTTCTTTAATTTCATTTGTAATATCTTCGATTGCTGAACGCATAGCCTTAGTAGCTTCTAAATCTTCGTTAGTTTCAGCGTTTTCTAACGCAGAACGTAATTCTGCACGCTTAGCAATTTGGTTAGAACGTAATTCATTTAATTTAGCTCGGACTGTCTTTAATTTTTCTTCTAAATTCATTTAGATATCCTCCATTAAAATCTCTTTATTTACTTCAAAAAGCATTTGTTGACGCTTTTCTTCATCAATTTTCTTCGGAATAAGTTTCTTTGACCGTTCACCAACATTAGCCACAGTATCAGGGTAAGCCGGTGTAGTTACAACCGACACATCATATAAGTGGTCAATATTACGAATTACACGATTATAGTCGACACCGTCTTCTTCCGATTCCGTCCATTCTTCTGAGTTTTCATCTTGAGAAATTGTAAATGCAAAAGAGCACTGATTGATAACCCCTTGACGAATATTTTCCATAAGGTCACGAGCGTAGCTGGTATCTGTCGGTGTAACTTTGAATTTAAGACCAATATTATCTACAGAGAGTTCCATGTTTACTCCTGAACGTCCTAGGACTTGGTTTTGGTCGTGATTGAAAGTAGCGACGACGTTTGACATGTCGGCATTATCTAATGCGTGCTCATCAATGGTCTCCCGAAAGTTAACCCAGCCTCCTAAAACTTCTGACTGACGGTTGAACATTAAAGCGTAGCCTTCAATAACATTAGATTCTTCTTCCTCTCCAACCGACCGTAAATTAATCTTGGTTTGGATTTGTCTTGTTTCCATATCCATTCATCCCACCTCCTTTCAGTTGATATTCTTCTTTAGAATCTAAAAAGACCGTGTTCAATGTTGATTGGTAACGGTCCATGTTAGGTTCTTTAGATTTTGCTCTCCCACTAGCCTCTAAGGCCTCATTAGGAGTCAGTAGGCCAGCATTAACAGCTGATACGGCTTCTTCCATTGATAGTCCTGTTTCTTTGCGCGTATCGAACTCTAAGTGCATTTTAGAACGTTGTCTGTCGCTCAATAACTTAGATTCCATTTCTGCTAGGATAGGCTTAAAGTAGTAAGGTAAATCTGAATTAATAAAATCAGATTGCAATTGCTTGATTGATTGGTTAGGACTATTCACACCAAGCTTGTATGCAGGAATATGCATTGCCTTGGCAATCTGGTTAGTGGTGTAGTCATTACTGTTAATCAGACTAAGGATGTTAGTGTCGACTTCCAGATTTTGGTAATCCATGGTGCTATCCACAATAATTGGACTGCCAGCCACCGAGCCTCGCTGTGCATACTCGAATTCTTCACGCATTTTTCTGCGGGCTTCCTTGGACAACTTACCAGTAGCTTTCAGCACCGCACCTTTAAGTCCGCCTTTAAAAAACTTCATGAGCGTATCCACACCATTTTCTTGCAACGTAATTTCATTTCTCAAAGATAAGAGCGGTGACCGTCCATGAATGCCATCATCGCTAAAAAATTTGAAATGTAAAACGTTATCAGGCTTTTCCACAATCTCTTTGCCGTCATTAGTGTAAAAAATGTATTTGATATCGTTGAGGTTACTATCATCAATATAAGTATCTGACGGTTTGAAATATTGAATAAGCGACGGCTTGTTAGTCCGTGGATCTCTGACGATACGAGAAATACCATCCCCAGTTAACAAGGCATTAACTGACATCGCAAACCGCCAAGAATACGAGTCCATCTTAGAATTAGGCTTTTTATTAACTAAATACTCCACGTTATCATCGTGGATAGTATCATCCGTTTTATCGTCAACCATAATCAAGCGGTAACGACCAACCATAGAGCCAATGATTCCTACTGCCGTTAACACATCGGAGTTCTTGAGCGCCGAAATACCGACATAGGCCGAATTAGTAACGCTTGGGAGAATATTATCTTCTAGCAAGTCAGTCGCCCAGTCCCGTGTTTCCACACTACGAAATAAAGACATTTAATCACCTCCTTTCGCTTAAGAGAGAGATGAGAGAGAGTAAAATAAAAGACCCGCCAGTTAATGCAAGTCCTAGAAGTATATCTTTCACGAAAGCTACAATCAGCAGCAATAACAGACCGACTAAGAATAGTAGTACGGTCTCATTTAATTTTAGCCATTTAAAAAACATTAGAATC
This sequence comes from Ligilactobacillus equi DSM 15833 = JCM 10991, assembly GCF_000615765.1. Taxonomy (GTDB): domain Bacteria; phylum Bacillota; class Bacilli; order Lactobacillales; family Lactobacillaceae; genus Ligilactobacillus; species Ligilactobacillus equi. Next base: position 18,367 of record NZ_BAMI01000015.1, read on the forward strand.
CGAAATCTCCATTCAGTATATCGTCGTCGGTTAAATAATTATCAATATCTGTGGTGAAACAAACCGCATAAGCATCTAGCAAGGCATCTAACGCATCAATCTTATTAGCATACTTATTTTTGTCAATACGAGCGCCATTATTATCAGTCTTGAGTACTGCGTTGTTTACCGCCCCACTTAAAATTTCATTTGGAGCATGGACCACCCGTTTTTCTATCACATCATCTCTAAACTGTTTGGTTGGCATTGAGAGAGTGAGCGTTCCTTGTCTAATTTGAATTTGCTCCCACTCTGGATGGTTCTTTTCAATTAAGGTTAGTAGCGGGCCATATTGCGCAGGGTCAAAACAAATCGCTTGCACATCTAAGTCATTCACCGATACAAACTCATGTAGCCAATCGTACACCCGCTCAGTATCGATAACGCCCGATTCTAGCGTGGTAATTTCACACTGGCCTATTTCTTCAAGGTGTCTGTAATCAAGCCTGTCAGCCTTAATTTTAGCGTCTAAACCATACTTAGTGCCGACAAAAGCAAAGCTATCTGCATACCAATACCCTTCAAAAGGAATCAGCCAAGAAATAGCAAACAGGTCAGAAGTTCGACCAACATCGACCCCAAACCAGACCTTCTTACCTTGAATATCCGCTCTAGGAACTTCAGCATCATCCCAGGTTTCAATATCCATGTAGGAATCTTCTTCAGCTTGGCGCCACATATTGAAGTTCTTAATCAGTACGGAATTGTAAGTTCCTTTTTCTTGCGACTCTTTCTTGCGTTTACGAAGATAGTTCATCACACGTTCGTATTGGCTTTCCACACTTAGGATAGGGTTAGACTTTATCCAGGTTGACTCATCATCGATTTCTTCGATATTGTCTTGCTCAGCAATATAAGCGAAGTAAGTCTCATCTTCAATCTCACCTTCTAAGATTTTCCTTGCGTAAGGATACTCGATTGTGTGCATTGGCGCATTAAGGTCAAAACCTGCTGTGGAAATAATCATCGTAAGCGAATTATCAAGTTGCCCTTGACCAGATTCAAGTAACTCCATCATTTCAATAGTCTTAGACGCTGCGTATTCATCGAGGATGGCTACATAAGGTTCAAACCCATCGACCGTCCCAGTATCGCGAGAGAGGGGGCGAACATAACTATAGTCATCTAGGTTACGAATTTCTTCACGCACACGCTTAGTAGCACGTTTAACCCAGTCATCCCGGCTTCTTAATGCAGTCAGTCGCTTAGCAATCATTTCAAACACAATAGAGGCTTGTTTTTTGTCGTTAGCAGTACAAAAAATTTGTCTTGAGTAAGCTGGGTCTTTACCAAATAAGAACTCATACAATCCAACTCCTGAAATCAACAAAGATTTCCCGTTCTTTCTAGCCACAGATATCATAGCCTTGCGGAATCTACGCCATTCGGGATGGTCCTTGCGGTACCAGCCATAGATAGAACCGATAATAAATTTCTGGAAGTCAGCCAGTGGAAATGTTTGTAGCGTTTTAGGGTCAGGTAACATTTCCATAAACATGATTGCTTTGTCAGCACGTTCTTTGTCGAAATAATACGGAAAATCATCAGTTTTAGCTCTTTCCAAGTCTTTTTTATGCCTTTTGCAAGCTAAAATAACCTTTTTTGACGCTAGAATTTCGCCGGTTAATACTTTCTCGATGTATTCATCCATCAGCCAAACATCTCTTTCATTGTCTTGGGCTTATCTTCCTTATCGCTATTCAAAATACCCGTATTGATACGCATGCGACTATCCACAGTTAACCCAAGGTCGGAAGTTAAGCCTTTGATATTTTTGGTCACACGATCAAGGTAAGCGTACGATGCAACCCGTTCTTCTTGGTCAGGAACATTCTCGATTAATTCTAAAATTTCTCGATAAGCTGCATACCAGGTACAATAGAGACATACAGTCGCAAGGTCCATATCACGAACAGGCAATTTCTTTATTTCTGGGATGACTCGCAGGTATTCTTCTCGTGCATATCCAGTCAGATATGTGGGTGGTTCATCATTCAATTCTTTGAAACCATCTTTGGCTAGCATTTGTGCTTTTAGCTTAGTTTCCTGACGCAATCTAGTTAAATCGCCAGTAGAACTCTCTAGAATTTTGTATTTTCTCCCCATTTAGCACCACCTCCTTAAAATGTTGATTTGTCGGGCTCCAAAAATGAAAATTGTTACACTTTTGCGAAAAGAAAAGTGAATGTCCGTTCTAAAGAACCTTTATATATAGCCCCCGTTCATTTTTCGGGGGGTAGGTTCAAAATAAATTTTTTGAAATTTACTGAAATCAGATTTTTCAAAAAGATTTAACAATTTCTGATTTGCTTTTCGTTTCGGTTTGAATTGATTTGAATTCGAATTTGAACTTAAAACCAAAAAGTGTTTGATTACATCGTGATAAGGACTTAGAACGTTATCGATATTCTCATTCGGAACAGTTAAGATAATCCAAACGTTATCGAATGTCTGTTCAGTCCGTAACTTCCGTAACATCTGTTCATACCACAACATGATATAGTCATGCGCATCATAGTTAATCTCACCCAAAGGCAAGCCAGTTATTGTATGCATCAATGCATCATAGTCATAGACTAGGTCATGCTTAGATAATCTCTGCTTAACCCAAACTTCCTTTCCGCTATCTGGCAGACCACACACTATATTAATCCGCATGTATCTATGCGCTCCTTTCTCACGCTTGCACCACTCACGATAAGTCTTAACATCGTGACAGTGCTTGCAAAGTGTCTGCAAGTTGTCTGCATTCAATCGTTCTTTCCAATCATCTTTACTAGGAATAATGTGATCAACAATGTTTCCTTGCTTTCCACATCTTTGGCAAAGACCATAATCTCTATCTAGTACCTCTTGACGCACTGTTCTCCAGTCTCCCGACTTGTAGAAAGACACGTACTCCCCTTGTTTCAATTGCCGCCTCTGGTTAAATTCTTTATGGTGCCTTTGCTTTTCACGGTAGTCTACCCGTTTACCACCCGGGAGTAGTTTTTTAATCATCGCCCCACCACCTTCCGCTGCAAACAAAAAGCCAGCCGTTTCCGACTGACTTTAAAATCAAATTATTTCAAGATTAATACTCAACATCTCTTGAACTTATCACACTACCATAATACCACTATATCGCCCTACTCGAGTTCTACTCAATCTCTACCGAATCTCCACTCAATCTCTACTTTTTTGTTTCAAGGTATCATCGATTAATTGACGGAGCTCAAGTAAATCTTGCTCACTTGCTAGGTTCTTTACGAAAGAACGAGCAGTTGACCGATAGGTGTAAAGCTTTTTCTTTTCCTTGTTCTTTTCATCCCACTTTTTGTTTGCGCGTTTTCTTGCCTCTGATAATTCTGCCATTACTTTCCCACCACCTTTAATATAATCCATAGAATTATCCCTATAACAACCATAATTCCAGTGACCATTCTTATCATTCTAGATATCCTGTCTAAGTATTTCATTTTTCCCTCCGTTTATGATATGCTTAAACAGAAGAGGTTGTGCTGACCTCTTCTGCTTATTATCATTTGATGAGTCGTTTAATCATTTCGCAGACCCAGTGAATCACTCCGGCTGCTCCTCCGATAGTTCCAAGGACTTCTAACATCTTGTAAAGAACTACGAAGAAAGAAATGATTTTCGACTCTTTTCTTTTTCTTGGTTGCACCTTATCACCTCCTCCTTACATATATTATAATACACTATTAAACGTACATAATCAATAGTTTTTTCTAAAAAAATAGGGAATTTTTATTGTAAATTCCCCATTTTCTCAATATCTTCATTTATGTTTTTGTATACATGTAAGTCACTATTTTCTCCTAGCAACGGCTCAGCCACTACCTCAAAAGCGTCAGCGAATTGGTTACATGCTCTAATTCTTAGATTGTCATAACCCGCCCCGCTATAATTTACTCTTTCGACTATTTGCCATGTCTGAAAATGCTTTTGGTACTTTAGCTTTAGAATTGTTTTTGACATTTCATCACATGCTTCAATCGAGTTAGTCACCGCCTCAATCACTTGGGTAGCCCACGCACGTTTCACATATCTACCTTCAAGCGGGTTATCAGTGCTACCTGATGATGCCACTCCGTCATAAGATGTTTCTTTTAACGTGCTAACAGTCGCCATACGTTGCAAGCGATTATAATCACCTTGGAAAAAATCATTCACATTAATTGCAGTTTTTTGTAAATCAACTTCATCAAAAAGTAACATTCCGCTCCCGCCTTTTGCTATAATGGTTTTAGGTATTTTTTGGCAGGAGCTGCGCAATTGCGTGGCTTTTTTATATAGTCACTAACTTGCTTTTGCAAATGCCCAAGCCAAAAGACTACTTACGCCTACAATAGGTTCGATAAAAACCAACTTAAAGTCAGACCAATTCCACCAAGTCCAAATACCATGAACAAGCGTTACTACTAATGCAAATTGCGATACAAAAAAGAGTGCTAAAAATAGCTGTGCTAATATTTCATTTATTCGTCTCAATCTACTTCACCTCCTTAACTCGATAAATAGATACTGCGAAATGATCTTTTCCCTCCCTAAAAAAATCGCTTAGTACTTTCTCTTTCTAAACGCCTAGAATAAAGCGCCTTGTTTATCTCCTCATACGTTTTCCGCTTGCGCCCAGTCTTTTTCTTGACAATACCCGAAATGCTAGAATCATCTTTGCTAACAACTGCAAAAGTATTGATGTATACTCCCGTGACCACCGCATTTTTCACCACTCTGTCAAAACCTACAAGCAAGACATTATGCACGGTTTGTCCGACTTTGATTTCTTTCATCTTCTTGTTCCTGCCTTTTTCTTTCTAACTTCATACCTAACGCAATTAACTTGCCAGCAACTGAGACTATATTTGGCAGAAGCTGCGCAATCGTGTGGCTTTTTTTACTCTATATAAGCTCCTAATAATTCATCCACGCTTGTTCCACAATAATCAGCTATCATTAACGCATTCGATCCTGGCACCATAGTCGACCCATTGAAATAATTAGCTAGCGTAGTTGATCGTAATACCAGATTAGCGGCTGGGTGAACATCCCGCCTTTAATTCGGAATGGCCTTCCTTGCTTTAGTTTCCCGTGTTTTACCACACTTCCACCTTCTTGCATTGTGGTGCTGGCACTTCAATGCATGCGTCCTCACCAGTTCCCTTGAGCAACAATAGCGGCTCTCTGCTTGGAATTTTAATTACAGCCTTAACCCAATAATAGTTTCCTTGGTATTCAACCTTATCTCCTTCAACCACGGACTCCACCTCCTTGAAGATAATCTCTTATGATTGTTCTGATTATTTCTTCCTGTAAACTATCTAAACTATATCTCATGATTTTTTCTGCATCCCCGCCATTCTCTATTATTGAGACACCCTTATTTACTAGATATGCTTTATAATTTTCTAGCGTTGCTTCTGCTCTATCTGCATTGCTCATGCTTTCTTCCCTCTTTCATCAAGATAATTACTTAATTCCCTAATCGTCATCCCTTTATACGGCGCTAGCTCATGTTCGACTTTCCGCACATACTCCTTAACGCATTTTGGAGTGATTCCTGTTTTATCAACCACTGTACTTATGTGATAATTCTTGCTGAGCGCCCAACAATTAAACTCCACGGATCTATCTGTCGCTTTAAGCACCTCCATTTTTTGCAGATAAAGGCACACCAGATTAACTGGGATTTTCACTCTCCTTGCTACCGCTTTAGGTGACTCTCCTACTTTGTAATCTTCGATAAGTGCTTTGCTTGTGGGCCGATTTCTAACTCTCTTTTCCCAGGCAAGCTTGTAGATGTTACCTTCTGGGATGTTTCGATACTCGGACTCGTTCCATTTTTTAGGAACCGTCATATAAGACCGTACCTTCTCGTCAAGGTCGTTAATGTCCATCCCCATAGCTTCTTCAAGCGTCATCTATCTCACCTCAAACGGATTTTTTCTAAAGCCAGGGTCTTTATATGCCAATAAGCCTTTAGGGTGGCCTATGGATTTTTGCTCATTTACCTTCCGTTTTTTCTTCTTGACCATGGTTATTTTTCCTCCTTGTTGCAATCTTTTAAATAATCACTATAGAATTCTTCTAAAACCGCCTTTACGCTCTGAGGATTAGGTCTCGACTTTAGCATCACCCCGCCCAAAGCAGCTAACAATCCAGCAGCTAACGGTCCACCAGCGCTTTTTATATAGTCATCGGTTAGATGCGATGAAAGAATTGAAAGATACGAAGGTACAATTTCTTCTATGAGAGCATCATATTCTTTGGCCTTTCCTTCCAAAATTTCCTTAATCGTTTCTCCAAGAGATTTTAAAACTAACTCGTCCAAAATGCCTTGTTCTATATCGTTGTAATCCTCCTTCGAAACAATAACTTCAACACTTGTTTCTTTACCATTTTTTCTTGTAATTAAAATTTGATGGTCCATTATTATTCCCCCATTTCAGCCCATATACCAATCAACATCACTAGAATGCATAGTAATAAATCATCGAGCTCATATCTCCCATCATAACCACGAAAAACATTATGATTGACATTACACCTTTGAACATCACTTTCCCTCCGTTTTAGGCAGGTCTGGTATCGGAGCCCACCATAAATCGTTATAATCACTAGCATAGCCATTAAAATCAAGCAACCCAACAATGCCTGCAAAATCATCCCATTCGTCAACGCCTACCCACTGACCATCAGTAACCAAAACTTTTTGGCCAAGGTCAGGCACAGGGCAATCAAATCCGTATTGTTCATCTACCCATGGCCGTTCTTCTCTCTCTTCTTCCGTTATCGGACGGGTTTTGAACTTAATCCAATCCACTTCTTTTCTCCTATAAATTTTCATCAAAAAATCAACCTGTTCCCCAGATACACAAGTGTTACTAAACTTGATGTAGGTATCTACATAATATTCATCTTTGTCGCCGTTATAAGTTACTTCCCAATAACGGTCATCTTCTTTTTCTACGGTATTGGCGAATGTGGCTTTACGATTTTGTAAATCTTTGCTTAACCAAACCAGACTTAAGTCTTGAGGTTCTGCCAAAAATGTCTTCTTAACCGATAAGAAAATGGCTGATTTACAATTAAAAATAAACTCATCTGTTGTCATTAGTCTTTTCCCTCCAATTCTGAAATCAAAAACCCAATAATTTCTCGTTGCTCTTCAACGATTTTTTGGTAAAGGTTGAAGTAATCGCCGTCCATTTTCCTCGCCAAACGCTTCTTCAATCCTAATTCTTTTTAAATGTGTATATACGGTCGATTTCGCTATCGCTAGCTCCTCACCGATTTCTCTTGCCGAGTATCCTTCTTCCGAAAGGCTTTTAATTTGCTCGTGTAGCTGACTATAAGCAACCGCTTGCCTCCTAGTCATACCACCTTTTCTGGTCTTGTAACCAGTTCCTTTCTCTGCAATCAAGATATGACCGACACCGCCAACCGACATCTTCATGATTTCGGCAACCTCTTTGCGTGTGTAGCCTTCGTCAATCATCTTGATAATTTCTTGATTTCGCTTTTCATTGACGCTTGGCTTTTTCTTGGTTTTGCTCATCATCGCCATCTTCTTTTTAGCTTTTTCAAGCGAAACGTTCCAGACGCAAGCTGACCATCGGATTTTGTCAGCATTCTTGTTGGGTATGCTTTCCCAAACCTCATCGCCAAATTTACGAAAATCGTAATTTTTCCTGAGTCGTCGAAATGACGCTGTGTAATCAGTCATGATTACCCTCCCAAAACTTTATTTTTTCCCGGCCAGGATAAACCAAAGAGGTAGAGTTGAACCACCTCAGGCGCTGCTAGACCTGCTAACCGTAGCAATGGTGAATTTTCTGTTACAATAAAAACTTCCAAAGAGAGGATTCTCACTTCCTTTTATTATTTATTGCAGCTACTGTTTAACAGACAGCTCCGTTAATCTGTGACCAAGTGATCAGTTGAGTAGTGAATAAGTATAGTGTCCACAGATTAACGACGACCTTCGGACTTGCACCGAACCCGTGAGAAATCAAATTTTGTGTTAGCACGGTCAATTTGTATCGTCTAGCGGTTTGAAAGACTATATATTTTATTTTTTGGTCGACCGCTTGCGACCAACGGAAACCGACGGAATTGCACCGCCCACTGGACTTGTGTAGTAGTTTTTTCACTGAATATCTAAAGGAGAAAGTTTTAATGTACATCTTCGCCCTCGTGCTAATTTAGCTTCCAAATGAGGGGTAAAGCCCCCTTTTCATGCTAGCGGTTAGGTCCGCCGTTCCTTTTTACGATGTGAGCCAATACTCCCACTGGCTCTATACTAATCAGCCCTCTAACAAGCTGATTAGCTAAAGGATAAAGATAATACTCAGGTCACCCAGCCAAGGTGACCAATACTCACAAGACCTTTGACAATCTTGCAAGCTGCTTTCTGGTAAATCATGCCTCATTTTGTGAGTATCTAAGCACGCTCCAGACGGGAGATGTCCAGTCTCCCTATACCCACCAGTCCTTCGACAGACTAGCAAGCTGATTAATCTCGGAAGTAATCCAAGTTAACTTTTACCTTTCGGTTTAATAGTCGTCTCACATCCCTTTGTAGAAATTCTAACTTTGTTTTCAAAAAAAGCGTTTGAACATCGAATTTCTATGCCGTTCCTCAGCACCTTAAAAGACCCACCTTTAGGTGTTTTACTTTTGTGTTCATCCTTCATTTTTTTCACCTCCTTTTATTTATTTGTCGTCTCACAATCTCGATTTTGTAGACCCTTTACTTTAAATTGTCCGTCAATCGATATTTTTTTAGCTTTAATCTGTACACTATTTTCTAACACCCTTAGATATCCACCTTGGGGTGTTTTCTGTTCAAATTTAATTTCCTTCATTTTTTCACCTCCTTTTATTTATTGCTAAAAAACCCTGCTACATAGATAATAATGGCCAATAAGAATGCTGCACCTATCACGTCAGCATAATCACAAAACATCAGCCACATAATTTCTAATGTGATCACTTCACCACCTCCATAACATCCCCATTTTCATCAATGGTCTCACCGTCTTCTGTCTTAAGCGAACCATCTTCACCTATGTAGGTTTGTCCTGGAAGCTCCTGACTCCACTCATTAGACTTAATCTGACCAGTATCTTCATCCCGTCCGATTGAAACCACCGAGGAAACACCAAGCTGAGGGGCTAACTTGCTAGAAACCTCTACTTGAATCATCCCGTTATTTCGTAGCTCCCCAGGTTCAACCGTAATTTTTAAGTTGATTACCCGTTTCTTAGTCGCTGAGGTCTGTGGATCCATGATATTCTTCAGAACCTTTTCATACTCTCGGTCAAACAGTCGTTGTACATCTCCGTTCGCAATCTTTCCTAATTCCATTATTTATCCTTCTTTCCGAACATTTTTGCTTCCAGTTTTTTTCGCTTATCCTCCAACGCCGCCCTATCTTCATCAGATAGCTTCGGCACCTGATAGCCTTCTTGCGCCCAGTCTGGCAGTGTTTCTTTTTGTACTATGCGTCTGCGATTACTTTTGCGCTTGTTAGCATATGTTGTCTGCTGGGTCTTAAAAGCTTCTTCGCTTTGCTTAGCTTGTGCTACTGTTTTGATATTCTTATTCAAGTAGCCCTCTAGAATTTTCTTCAGATAATTCATATTGGGCCGTTGGGCTTGGTCTGCCATGTAGTCAATAGCATGTGCCACCAAGTCATCTCCTAGCTGATCAATGTAATCGATAATTACTGGTGTGTTCATCCCGTTTGCTGGGATGCCAATCGCCGCTAATTTGTTGAAGACATTTTCACTTGGTGTCGGTGTACTACTACTTCTATTAGTTGTTTTATTAATATGTTCTATTTGGGTCAAACCCATTTGACTACCCCCGTCAAATCCATTTGACCACCCTGGTAAAGTCGGCTTGACTACCCTAGTCAAATCAGTTTGACTACCGTTAGTAAAGTCAATTTGACTATCCTTGGGAATATATCGCTTAGATAAACTTCCGTAAGTGATATAACGACCTTTGATTACCCCAGTTTTTTCATCCACCACATTCTCTGTTTCAATAAACCCTCGTTCTTTTAGCAGATTGACGTAGCTGATAGCAGTTTGTCTTGAAACCTTTAACCTTCGAGCAATAGTGTTATTACTCATGTAAAATCTTCCTGTTACATTAAGCATTGAATTGATTTCGCCGTAAAGATAAGCCGCTTTCGGCTTCTTTAAGACTTCTTCGTCATAAGCGACATACGTAGGGATGTTTAGGAATAAATTAGATCCTTGAAACTCGTCCATCTTGCTCAACTCCTTTCGTCAAACCATTCACATTGCCTCTTGCTCATTAGACCTAAGGAAACAACCTCCTTGGTGTTTAGCTTAACGCCGTGGAAGTGGTACTTCTCGGCAAAGCTCTTTGCTCCGATTGCATGGAACTCTGCGTGATGTTCTACGCAGAGAGCCTCCAATCTATGCCCCCTATGGTCAATATGTGTGCGGTCGTTACCCATCCCCACAGTATCCTCGTGATTAATCTGAATGGCATCTCTACGCCCGCATACGGTGCATACACGATACTTTAGACACATCTTGACATATTGCTCCGTGTCCAAAGAATTAAGCGTCTCAGGCTCAATCTGAGCGCCAACCTCTAAAGCTTTATCAACTAGGAAGTCAATAAATGCTAAAGCCGTGTTTTCTGAACAGTAGGATAAGGAAAACATCTCCTTGCCTACAGACTTGGTATATTCTTCTTTCAGCTGATATTTCAGCCGCTCTTTCTGGTAGTTAGTTAGGTATCCGGTAGCTCGGGCTATTTCACCAATAAGCGCATAAGCTTTTTTGCGCTGTTGGGATGTTATCATCCCCGATACTGGGATGATTCTATACTCTTGCACCCCCTCAGCTATGTTAACCTTTAAATCTGGTATATTTTGTATCCTAAACTGGGCTTGATTGCCCCTAATTCCGTTGACTATTCCTAATAATTCATTCATCTTTTTTTACCTCTTGTGTGTTGATGGTAAATTGAAGTCGATTAACCATTTACGAGTAGAAAAATATTTAACAGCAGAGCAATTAGCGCTAGCGCTAGAGAACCGTATGCAATAAGTTCTTTTTTATCCATACCTATCTCTCCAGAAAATTAATCATACGATTAACTTCTGCTTCAGGGTACTTGCCATAGCCAGGAACTCCTGGCTTGGCGATTGAACTAGAGTCTTTTCGGCTGTTAACCATGATGAAATTGTGCCCATTTTCATAGAACAGCACTTGAATCCGATAATCAGGGGTGCTGTTAAAAATAATTTTTTCCATATTACTTACCTCGTTTGTGTTATAATTAAATTGTGTTAATAATTGAATTGTTGTTGAAACTCGGCGCTATTGCCGGGTTTTTTCGTCTTGGTCCAAAAGTAACCCGACGATTCCAACCACGATTGCCAGAAACAAACCGTGCCACCAAACAGGTCGCCCTAGGTCGCTTGACCCGGCCAGACCAGCGACGATAAATAACGCTAATACTTGTAAAATTTCACCAATGATAACTTTTGCCATTCTCAATCTCTCCTTCCACGTTTTGACCCGGCATACAACCATGCCTTGTATCTTTCAACTACCCAACCGACAAACTCAGGCACGTGAGCCGTGAGCGCTACGGCTAGGAAAATAACGATCAACCAAATCATCTTTCCAACTTCCTTTCCCATTCAATGCGGGTAAAGTTTTTATCCATCCACTCACACGCTTGTTTTGCACGGATAATCCACGCATTTCCCCTACCTTTGCTAGGGACTAACCATCCCCCAGGTTGGCGATAGTCAATCTCATCAGCAAATTCTGATAAGATATAGAGTGTTACCCACTCTTTAGCTTTTCCGCAGCATTCTTTTCTAAACTTATCAAGAGTCCATGTTTTTCCAGTTAGATACCGGTCAAACAATTCATCAATATACTTCTTGATTATCTTTTCTAGAACTTCAGGGATAACTTTAATCTCAAAAGGATTCATATTTTTCCCTCCTCGTAATCTAGCTTTCCACTGTAATACCAATCCTTCTAAGCCACGTCATCGTCTTGTTCAATCAGTGGCAAGATGTCATGCTTCTTAAGAAATTCATACAGTCCTAAGCGTCCTTTTTGTGTCCATTTGGTTTGCATTACGGCTTTTTCTGTTCCGTCTGCTCTTGGAACCATGATTGTATTTGAGTGGGTCCATCCCGTTCGTTGATAGCGACTGTAAAGCAACCATGTATTACCTTGTTTGTAGATAACCCCTAATTCATGCAATTTCTTATTCATCTCTCCACCGCTCATACCATAATCTTTAGCAATTTGAGTGATGGTTACTAGTGACTTATTATTAAGCACTTGGTCGTAGTAAGTCGCTTTAGGAGTCAATTCATTCACCCGCTGTTCAGCAATTAATCGTCCCTCGCGCTCTGTTTTAAGCTGAGTTGCAAGCTTGATAATTGTGTCTGGGTTAGTTAGCACCTCTTCAATCATTTGGTCCGTCATATAAGCACCGTGCTTTCTGATTGACGGAAGGACTTCCGTTGTAACCCAATCTTGAAACTTTTCAGCAACCGAGTTGTTAGCTTTGATTGCCAACTTATAGAATTGCGGTTCAGTGATGAAATCGCCTTTCTTTATCTTTCTGCCACAAGTGGCAGAATTTAAATAATCGTTAACTCTGCTCCATCTGACGTTTGTATACCCTTTGGCGGTTGATGTAATTCCTAAGCCAATAGCAGATTGTTCAGCGTCAAACATAATTTGACCATTAACTTCTTTGACCGGTAACTCAATAAGTCCGTTGCTGAACATCTTGACGCCTTTTTCAGCGAAGTATTGCAAGTTCATTGTCATCGACCGCTTTTCTTCGCTTTCGACTTCAACATCAGCCTCGGTTTCATCATCGCCAAAGAATTGAGCAAGCAATTCTTCGACTTCGGCTTTCATTTCCTTTTCAGAGATTTCCCAGCGTTCAACCGGTTGGCCACCTTCGGGAAAGAAGGTGTGTAATTGGCCTTCTTCTTGGTAAAGAAACAAATCCCCTACGTATTGATTGTTCACATAAACTTCTTCAACGTGATCGTTTGAGATGTCTTCGTTTTTTCTGTATTCAATCTTCATTGTTATTTCCTCCTATTCGTTGCTTAGTTAGACATTTCGTCTAACTTTTGACCAAAAAAATTTCTAGCGGGACACCTAGTGCCTTAGACGCTCGAATTGCAACGTCCCCAGTAAACTTATCTCGCCCATTTAGAACATTAGTAAGCTTTTGTTGGTAAGAATATCCCATCCGTTTGGCGACCCAGGAATATTTGATTCCCCGACTATCAATTTCGTCTCGCAAAATTTCCCTTGCGTTCGACTTTATAATATTTGTCATGATTTCACCCCCCTTTTTTCGTGGTTAAACGTTTTGTTTAACTGATTAACAAATATTATAATAACTCGCCGTTTTGTTTAAGTCAATATATTTTTTAAACTTTTTGTCAAAAAATATAAATAATACGTTTAGCCGTTGTATAATAACGTTGATAACAATAAACATAACGTTTAAAAAGGAGTGAAAAATCATGGAATTCAACAAATTGATCGAAGCGTTACGTGAGGATAAGGGATGGAGCAAAACCTACGTGGCAGAAAAGTTAGGCATAAAGATGCAAACATACGCGAATTACGAATACGGTAGAAGGCAACCGGACTTTGATATTTTGTCCAAACTGGCAGGGTTATACGAAGTCACCACCGACTATCTTTTAGGTCGGGATGGTAAGGAAGAAAATGTCCCCAAGATAGATAAGCACGCTAAATTAATCGCTGCACACATCGATGATGATGTATCAGAAGAACAAATGAAACAAATTACCGACTTTATTGATTTTTTGAAAAATAAAAAATAATCTGGTGGTGATCTTTATTGAATTCTATTGAACAATTAATGTCAGAATACCCCCAACTTAATTACATCTATACACGTATGCCAGAGGGTCTTCCGGGACTAATAATTGATAAGACTGTTTATTTAAAAAAAGACCTAACTTACCAAAAAGAACACGAAACTTTGGCAGAAGAAATTGGCCATTATAAAACAAGTGTTGGTGATTTAACGAGTTTGGATAATGCCGTTAATCGTAAGCAAGAAAAAATTGCAAGAGATTGGGGACGCATGAAGATTATCACATTAGATGGATTAATTAGTTGCTATAAATTATGCATGCGTACAGCCCAAGAAGTTGCTGATTATTTTGATGTATCTGTCAAGTATCTATTCGAAGCACTTGAAATGTATAAGAGAAAATTCGGAGTTATATATAGCTATCGTGGCTATACGTTTATTTTTGATAGAGGTCTCATTCTTAATAAGGAAAGTGAAACTATTGAAAATTAGAACTACTAAAATTTTGTAAAAATGTATGTCGGATATTTTCGTCAGAAAGGAGTTGTTATGAAACTAGGACCTAGGAAGCCAAGTATAAAACGTTCTATTTCCGCTAGAACTACCGGTAGAATTACACGTAACGCTAAAAAAACGTTAAATCCTACATATGGAAAAACTTGGGCAAATAATCCCAGAAAAGCTATGTACAACAAAATTTATAATAAATCTACCTATTCCTTCTGGGACGCTATTCGTGATGATGAAGACGTAGAAGCATCGTGTATTGCTTGTGGATGTATTTCTTTCATTATTTTAGTTTTGATTATTATCTTATTTTGCTTAATCATATAATTTTAGAACACTAAAAATTTCATCATATAGGAAACGTTATAAATTTAATAAAAAAGCATGAGGAGAAAACGTTATGAAAAAAACATTTTGGATATCATTATCTGTACTAATTGCTCTATTCATTACCACTACATCCGTAAAGGCAGTATCTGCAGAAGACTCACATAAAGAATTGGTTACTGTTGTCACTACTCCCATGGGGATGGAAAACTATCAAAATATTGAAGATAACTTATTAGACGCTGCTAAATATAATGACATTGAAAATCCAGACCAATATGCCGCTAAACGTTTTGATAGTAGATTGAAGAACATAATGAGTTTAAGGAAAAAAGCTCAGAAAGAGTATAAATCAGAAAAAAAGTTTTTAAATTCTCAAGACAAAGCAGCTCTTAAAGATTACACCAAAAAATTACGTGCTTATCTTTCCGCTTTGCATGACTATGCGGTGATTTATCAAAACGATAATCCGGTCATTACAAATCCAGATACTAGTCAAGAAGTTGTTAGTGAAACACAAAACGAACTAAATGAGTCTAAATCAGAATTTGATAAAGCTAAAAACGACTGGGTCAATTCATATAATTCGATTGCAAATCAATAAAAAAACCGCCACGGTCATGTGGCGAGATTGATTTCTAATAGCGCAATGGAAGTCGAAGCTAACCGGTTTATAATTTATGATACATCTTTCAAAAATAAAGCTGGAATTAAATACCAGACCAACTTAATGGCGGTTAAAATTCTAACACCCTTTTATTGTAAGGAAACTGAAAAGGAAGATGTTAATATCTACAGTTTCATGAATTCTTACTGCATTCCAAAATATTTAGACGAGACTATAAAAGAGGAGTTTATCCGGTATTATACTGGTTAATATAGGACCAATTGATTTGAAGTCACTAAAAGCTAATCAGAAAGATAAAATTCGTGAGGAGATCTTATATGAAAAAGAAAAAAATGAAATTCATTACTACTACCCTACTATTTATGAGTTTATTAGGTGCTTGTTCAAACTCTAATTCAAGCTCTAAAACTAGTTCAGAGTCTTATAAATCTAGTTCGTTAAAAGTTAAGAAAGCCAAAGAATCATCCAAAAAGAAAGCTGAATCTATAAAAGAGGAATCAAAAAGAAAAGCTGAAAGCAAGAAAAAAGCTTCTGAATCTAAAAGAAAAGAATCCGAAAGCAAAGCTTCATCTGAAAGTGCATCTATAGCTGAAAGCCAAAGTAGAGCTAGTGAATCTGAAAGCATTGCAAAAGCTAGTTCAGAATCATTAGCTTCTGCTCAAGAAAATCAAAGTAGCGATACCAATTATGATAATAATGGGAATGGTAGTAATTTTCAAAATACTGATATGAATACTGCTGACACTGGTAAGATTGTAGGTAATGTTAATAGTCATATTTACCACGTTCCCGGTCAACAAGGATATAATATGAATTCTGCCAACGCTGTATATTTTAACTCTGAGCAAGAAGCAATTGATTCTGGGTACAGGAAAGCTTTGAGGTAGTAATATGAGAGGATATATTAGAAAACCATCGTTAAAAAAATCTTTCAAAGCAGCTACTACTGCTAAGTATAAAAGAAGATTAAAGAAAAAATTAATCCCTGGTTATGGAACTCGTACTGCAGGATGGTTACATCCTAAACGTAAAATATACAATAAAGTATATCACCGTACATCAAAAAGTTTGTGGGATTTGTTCAAGTAATATAAGAAACATAAAACATCTGACAAATCTACAGGTATAGATATACCTAATGCTAGTTACGATCATCAATTCGTTTCTGAATTAGTTGATTTGGCAAGGTTACACAATGAATAAGTGTTCTTATAGATTTATCCACAGGTTAAAGGTTAATTCAGAAAAAAATTATTATGATTGGAGACATTATAGATGATAAACATACATTCATCTTGACCAATACACTAAAGTCGTTAAAAGCTGTGCACAACAAAAAAATCCACACTCCAGCCGCCAAGCAAAAAGTGTGGATAGAAAAATATGGACTGTTAACAAAATCGTTAACAGTCCTATTATAGTACATAATAGGAGGTATTTTATGGCTTCATACAGAAAAACAAGCACAGGCTGGAAAGCCACTGTGTCAAAACGTATCAATGGAAAGCTACGTCAAACATCTAAGCGTGGCTTTCGAACAAAGAACGAGGCGGTTATGTGGGCCGCTGCTATTGAAGCAGATATTGATGGTGTGGAACAAGCGAAAAATAACCCCAGTTTTGCTGATTATTTTCTGGACTATTTCAAGACCTATAAGGAACCACGGTTAAGCCAAGTTTCAATATCTAGATACCTTCGCATTCATAAAGAGCTAACTGACTACTTTGGAAACCAAAAGCTAAAAAGCGTTCGGCGCTCCGATTATCAGAAATTCATCAATCACTATGGCAGTAGCCATTCCAAAGAAACTGTCTACAAATTGCACTCGCTAGTTAAGGCCTCTGTTTCTTTAGCTTTCAATGATAGACTGGTGCCACAAAACTTTTGTGAAAACATTAATATCGTCTACAAGGATACTGGCAAACAAATATCTTACCTTAATGTTTCAGAGATTAAGCAATTAGTTAAAACCACATCCGAAAAACTAAATCCTAATTTTCCGGGTAGATATATGATCCTAACTGCTATTTTCACTGGCGCCAGGCTAGGCGAAATTATGGCCTTAACGTGGGAAGATATTGACTTCACCAACCACACTATCAACATCAACAAGGCTTTGGAGTATAACTACGGTCGTGATTTCAAAGCCACTAAGACCGAATCGTCTAACAGAACTATCAGAGTTAATCAAATTCTCTTAGATTGGCTTAAAGACCTGCAAGGACATAACATGGTTTTTCAATCTCAGTATGGTACGGTTCCATCTTCTAGCGCCGTTAATAAACTGTTAAAGCAGTTGTTGATAGATGCTGGCATAAATAGACCTGGTTTCCACTTCCACTCTCTCAGACACTCTCATGTGGCTTATTTGATGTATCAAGGTCTAGAGTTATACGTCATATCTAAACGGCTAGGACACTCAAATGTGAGCACGACAGCGAACATTTATGCCTACCTAATTGACGAGCACAAAAATAAAGCTGACGATTTAATTGAACAAAGGCTGGACAACTTATTGGACAACTTTTAGAAGATTTATATCTTTTTTTAACTGTCTATAAAGCGGAAAATGGCGGAAATGACGGGCTTTATTGGTTCTAATTATTAATTGTAAATCCTGTACTCTCCTTAGTATAAGTATCGATTAGGCAAAAAGGTTAGCGCG
This sequence comes from Ligilactobacillus equi DSM 15833 = JCM 10991, assembly GCF_000615765.1. Classification (GTDB taxonomy): domain Bacteria; phylum Bacillota; class Bacilli; order Lactobacillales; family Lactobacillaceae; genus Ligilactobacillus; species Ligilactobacillus equi. The sequence goes on from NZ_BAMI01000015.1 coordinate 36,426, forward strand.
AAATTATGCGCTAACCTTTTTTACTAAATTAATTATTTTTCAAAATTTCATTACTTTGAGCGGACATGTGACGCCAAGTTAAAATCGAGTTTTGCTTGAAATCATCCAAGTAGTTACCGGCTTCTTCACGCGGCGTTAAGTAACCAATAATTTCCCCCATGGCATCACGCACCTTCAATTTGAAGTTTTCTTGGTCCCATAAGACCGTCCAATAAGGATCGCCCAACGCCTCTTCAAACATATTGTTGGCCGCATCGACAATTCCTTGCAAAATCACACTATCTTCCGTTTCATTTTCGAAACCATTGGCGTGTAACCAAGCTAGTTTCACGGCTACATCACCCATGGTATCAGGAATCATGTTATACATCTTTTTTACCAGCCCTTCTTTGTTATTCTAAAAATTGTACCATTAATTGCGCCAAACAACAAGAAAAGAGCCCGGCGAGGCTCTACTTACTATCTATTCAAGAAGTTTTATGTATAATCCTTCAGTACCTCTGTATGTTATCATGTTTAACCGTTTTCGTCAATCGCTTTCATTTATCTGAGATAGCGTTAAGTTTTAGTGGATATCTCTCCTCCCATTACACTAATATTGGGATTTATAAATTTATCATTTTTTGATCACCAATTTTATCAAACATCTGTTGAATACTAAGAGCCTCCGATACCACTTTATACGTGGTATCTAGGTATTTATA
>NZ_BAMI01000014.1 GCF_000615765.1 Ligilactobacillus equi DSM 15833 = JCM 10991
TCGATTAATTATCGCAACTTCTATATAATAGCAACTCCTATAAAAACTGTCAAGCTTTTTTAAGTCGATATTTTAAGAAATATTGCGAAACAACTTCTATATTATAGCAATCATTTAAAAAATGTCAAACACTTTTTAAACTTTCGCTTTTTCTATCGCTCTCGGCGACAAATAATATCTTATCAAGCTGAGCAAAAAAGGTCAAGAACTTTTTTAAAAAAATTATTTACCTGCTTCAATATCTACTAGGGCCGCTTCTACCCAACGATTCAAATTCTTAGCAATTGGATTAAATCCCTCTTGCACCTTTTTGTTGGTCCAAAATTTCTTATGTTGATAACGCGCACGTTCACCAGCATGCGAAAAATCAAATCCTCTTTCTAAGCAACGAATTGATAACGAAATTTTTTGCGTGTATTCATCAATATCAATAATCATCACCTTGACTTTTTGACCAATTTTCAAATACTCACTAATTTTTTCAACATACCCATGGTGGCATTCTGAAATATGAATTAGTCCTTGTGTATGTTCATCAAGCGTTACAAAAGCCCCATAAGGTTGAATCCCTGTCACCTTGCCTTCTAAAACCATCCCAATTTTATAAATCATGCTAATTCCTCCTCTTTAATAAAAAGCGGCGTCTAATACGCCGCTTTTATTTACTTAATTGTGATTCCTTCAATAACCACATCTTCAACTGGTTTGTCTTGCATCCCAGTTTCCACTTTGGCGATTTTGTCCACAACATCCATACCGACAACTACTTGCCCAAAAACTGTGTGCCGGTGATCCAACCATGGTGTACCACCTTGTTTGTAAGCTGTCACGATTTCTTCTGGATATCCCGCAGCTTGCATTTGACCAACCATGTCTGCTGGAAAGTTTTCATTTTGGACGATAAAAAATTGGCTCCCATTGGTACCAGGACCCGCATTAGCCATGGATAAAGCGCCCCGTAAATTAAATAATTCATTTGAAAATTCGTCTTCAAATGGGGCGCCCCAAATACTTTGACCACCCATTCCGGTACCGGTTGGATCGCCACCTTGAATCATAAAATCTTTAATAATACGATGGAAAATTACCTCATCATAATAACCCTGCTTAGCTAATTCAACAAAGTTTTCTACAGTTTTAGGTGCTTGTTCTGCAAACAATTGCACGGTAATCATACCGTAATTAGTTTTAATTTCTGCGACTGGACCGGAAACATTTTCCAAATCAAGTTGTGGATATGACATTTCTTTTCCTCACTTCTATATTTTCTCTCTAGAAAAATATTATACCACACCTTAACATATTTCTCTTTTTTCTCAGACCAATTTCTACATTTTTTTCGGTTTTTATGGTAGGCTTAATTTTGAATTTACTTAATTAAAGAAAGGATTAACCCATGTCTCAAGAATATTATGATATCACTATTATCGGCGGTGGCCCCGTAGGTATGTTTGCGGCGACTTACGCGCGCATGCGTCTAGCTAAGGTTCAAATCATCGAAAGCCTAGGCCAACTCGGTGGACAAGTTGCTACCCTTTTCCCCGCTAAAAAAATTTATGATATTCCCGCCTACTACAATTAGCGGGACTGATTTAATCGCCAATCTTCAAAAACAAGTTAACGATTTCGCACCTGACATACATCTTAATGAAACAGTTTTAGAGATTAAACAAACATCAGCTGGATTTGAATTAGTAACTTCAAAAAAGAAACGCTACTCCAAGAGTATCATTATCGCTACTGGTATTGGGGCCTTTGAACCCCGCCGTTTAAAAATTGATAATGCACAAACTTTCGAGGGTCAACAACTTCGTTACTTTGTTGATGATCTTAATATTTTTAAAGATAAAGTCGTCGCCATCGCTGGCGGTGGTGATTCTGCAATTGATTGGGCCTTAGAGATTGAACCACTAGCTAAAGAATTGCACCTCATCCACCGTCGCGATAAATTCCGCGCCCTGGAAGGGAACCTAGCAAAGTTACAAGCAACAGCTACGCACTTCCAAACGCCATATAACATTACTGCTCTAAACAAAAGCCAAGATAAATTGAACCTTACTTTAACAAAGGCGCGTAGCGAAGAAAATAAAGAGCTATCCGTAGACTATCTCTTGGTTAATTACGGTTTTTCTTCTAGTAACAAGCAAATCGAAAATTGGGGACTAACTACCGCCAACCGTGCCATCGCAGTTAACTCTAGTCAAGAGACTAACATCCCTGGTATTTACGCCATCGGAGACGGTGCCTACCAAAAAGGTAAAGTAGCCTTAATTGCAACGGGCTTTGGTGAAGCACCTAACGCTGTTAATAACGCCCTCCTTCACGTCTATCCCGAGAAGCGACAACCCGCTCACAGTACCCAATTAATAAAACAATTTAAAAAAGACCAAAAATGCTAGGAAAGGTTTAAAACTTTTGATATACTAGCCCTTGAAAATATAATCAAGCGTAAAGAGGATTAACATGGAATATATTACTTTTTTCATCGACTTTGTTTTGCACATTGATGCACACTTGGTTGATATTGTCAATAATTTTGGTGATTGGACTTACTTTTTCCTATTTCTAATCATCTTCGTTGAAACCGGAGCGGTCATCCTCCCTTTCTTACCCGGGGATTCCCTCCTATTCGCCGCTGCCGCCCTAGCCGCTAACCCTAACTACAATCTTAATATTTGGATTTTTGTAGTTCTCTTTTGGTTAGCACCTGTTTTAGGTGATTCCTTAAATTTCTTTATCGGGCGTAAAGTAGGGACTGCCATCACCAAGCACAAATTCTTCGGAAAATTAATCAAACAAGAAAATATTGATCGAACCGAAGCTTTCTTTGAAAAGCACGGTGGTATGTCTATCATTCTGGCTCGTTTCATGCCTATCATTAGAACCTTCGCACCGTTTGTTGCTGGAGCTAGCGGTTACAAATACCAACACTTTGTACGCCACAATATTTTAGCTGCCACACTATGGGTTACTCTTTGTTGCGGCGGGGGACACTTCTTTGGAAACTTCCCATTTGTCAAAGAACACTTCTCCGTAATCATCATTGCGATTATCGTGATTTCTTTAATTCCTGCCTTAGTTGCAGCTCTAAAAGCCAAGCTCTCTGCTAAGAAAGCCTAAAACACCAAAAGACGTTTCACTATGAAACGTCTTTTTTAGCGTAATTCTCTTTTACCTAAGAAATACAATAGATACATCTGACCAGCTAATAAAAGTAAACACAAGCCAAAGGCAGTTGCAAAAAAAAGCTCCGGTAACGCCAATATCATCGGGTCATTTTGCGGATCAAACAACCAATTAGTTTTCCCCGGAAAAAATAGTTGGTGGAAGGTAATAAAAAAACGATTAAAATTTAAACCCATTAAAACAAACAACCCCATTAGGATAGTGATCGTAATCTGAATAAACCTTTGTAAAGTCCATATCCTTTTTTGTTGCTTTAACTTTCGCAAATAACGCACTGTGACTGGTAAACTAATAATAAAAACTATCCAGGTTACTAAAAACCAACCTTTGACATCCTGATAATGTTGGAGAGCAGCGTAAGACGAGGGGAGGTTCATCTCTAAACTCCGCACCCATGGATACTCTAGATAGGCCAAAAGGTGGTGATAATCATCCCACAAAGCGGCATTACTCTCCCCCACCAACATACCAAGATTTTGTCCCCATAAAAAAAGTCCATACAAAGGTGTAAAGTTAATTGTTACTAGCATTGCTCCCGTAAGCATCGTCAAAAGGACACTCAAACGTTGCCCCCACTCGCTTAGATAAATACTGCTTAATTTAAGATTTTCCATTGATCTAAACTATCAACTTCGTGGGTTGGTTTGATATTTTTTTGGGCAACTTGTTCTTTAGTCGAAACCCCTGTGTAAACCAAAAGCGTATCAATCCCCGAGTTAATCCCCGCTTTAATATCAGTCATATAATTATCACCAACCATCACAACTTCATCTGCAGACATATTCATTTTTCGCAAAGCCATTTCCATAATCGTCTTCTCTGGTTTTCCAACATAAGTCGCCTTATGTTGGACGGCACATTCAACTAAAGCAATCAGTGAACCTGCCCCAGGTACTAACCCTCGTTCATTTGGGAGGTTAGTGTCCGCATTTGTACCGATAAACTTCGCTCCCCGCTTAATAGCTAATGTAGCTAGCTCGAACTTATGGTAAGTTACATCGGAGTCTAAACCCACCACCACATAATCAGGATTTTTTTCTTCAAAGATAAAACCCTTGTTCAATAAAGCTTGTTTTAAGCCCAATTCTCCAATAGGGTAAACTGTCCGTTTGTTAACATCCAAAGAAGCAACATACTCTGCCGTCGCTAAAGCCGTAGTAAAAACATTTTCGACACCTACATGAATATCGAAATTATCCCGTAAATTAGCAACCACATCCTCCGGTTCTTTGGTACTATTATTGGTTAAAAACATAAAAGGAACCTTTTGCGCCTGTAAACGTTCAATAAAGCGCTTAGCTGCTGGAATCTTCTCCTTACCCCGGTATACTGTCCCATCTAAATCAATTAAATATCCTTGGTATTTCTTCACAAATCTATCCTCACTTAATTCTCTTTTTGTCGAATAGTAAAGTGCCGGCCCTTATTATTCATCTTTCGTTCACTATTCACAGATACTGCTTTGAGTTTCTTATTTTGACGTTTCTTCTTACGTCCATCATAAGCACTTTCTTCCCAAAACTGATTTTTTCGTCGCTTCTTCACACTAAGATTCTTAGGCCGCGGATTACGACGCCGTTCTGATTTCTTAATTTTATTCTTCCGTTTGAGTCCAGCTGGAATTGGTTCGGGTTTTTGTACTTCTAAATTATGCAGTACAAAGTAAGCACAACCAAAATTACAGTACTCCATCAGGTACTCTTCTAAACGGTCTATACTTTGACTAGGAAAACCTTTCTTACTGCCACTAGCATAAAATCCCCGTAACCGGAGCTGGTCATAGCCCCAATCTCCCACAATGTAATCATACTTAGTTAAAATTTGGCTAAAACGTTCCTTTAATTTTTCCACCTGAAAGCCATCACGGTAATTCTTTAATAAAATATATGGATGGCCATCAATTTCAATTTCTTCCTCCGATTTAACAATCACATCACTTGCAAAAGCCTTGATAGTTTCAGCTTTTCGCGCCAATTGTTCTTCTCTTCTTTGACGGCGATAATCATTCACATTACCCCTCCTTTACGTTACATATTCATAATCTTCTTTAATTTTACCACACCCAACAAAAAAGAGATTGGGAAATAACTAGCATTTCTGATTAATTTAAAGAAATGATTATGGTAAAAAGCCTTAAGAAATCAACATTTTCAAAACGTAATTTCTTAAGGCTTTTAACTTATAAAACTTCTCCTAGCTTATTTTACTACTATACTTTTTTCACCTTAACCAAAATAAAACTGACTACAAACCAAATCATAGCTGCAACCAAAGCAACTAGAGTGGTCTTTTCCAAACACATCACGATCCCTACCATAATTAGAAAGGCTATTACTAAGTAGTTAGCTAGTGGATAAAGTGGTAAGCGGAATTTTCCCACTGTTTCTTGCTTTTGTTTGAGTTCACGCCGGTAACGAAGATGCGCCACCATAATAGCCCCCCAAATAAAAAGAAAACAAGTTGTTGCCACACTTGAAATAAAGGTAAAGACCGTTGAAGCACTTGGCACGACTACTTCCATCAAAACTGTCACAGCGATAATTACCGCCGAGAAAATCAAACCATTCGCCGGTACACTGGTCTTCGACAAAGTACTCATCTGCTTAGCAAACTTCCCTTTCCGCCGATAATTCAAGGTAAACATCATCCGTCCCGTTGTAAAAAGCGAAGAATTAACCGCTGAAGCTGCCGCCGTAAAGACCACAAAATTAATAATTCCAGCCGCTGCCAATATTCCAATATCTTGGAAAACTTGTACAAACGGACTTTGACTCATAGAAATTTGATTCCACGGATAAATACACATTAAGGCGGTTAAGGAGCCTACATAAAACAAGATAATCCGCGCAGGAATTTCATTAATAGCTTTAGGAATTACCCGCTTAGGATCTTGCGTTTCTGAGGCCATCACTCCGATGGTTTCGATTCCAATAAAACCAAAGGTTACCATTTGGAAGGACATAAAAAATCCCTTAAAGCCTTTTGGGAAAAAACCCCCATTTTGAAATAAATTATTAATGCTAGCATGGCCATGTGGGGTTGGATAGTGCATCATAACCAAGACAATTCCAATGGCAATCAAGATTAAAATTGCAACTACTTTAATCAGAGCAAACCAAAATTCAGTTTCTCCGAATAGTCCAACCGCAATCATGTTCAAAAGCAACATAATCAAGATAACAATTAAACCGTGAGCCAACGGGGCATCTGTGGAAACCAATATTGCATGTACATTCCCGTGGCAGTCACATCCGCCATGGCAATTGTAATCCAACAAATCCAGTAAGTCCATCCGGCAACAACCCCGATGTCTTGGCCTAGGTAGCGTGCAATAAAATCAATGAAGGAATGGCTTTCCAAATCTGACAACAAGAGTTCTCCCATTGCCCGCATTAAAAGAAAACAAACTCCTCCAGTCAAAAGATATGCGAGAATAATTGACGGACCTGCCAAATGAATAGATTTCCCTGAACCCAAGAAAAGTCCTGTCCCAATCGTTCCCCCCAGAGCTATCAGTTGAATATGGCGACTCTTCAGTCCCCTTTGATAACCTTTTTTTGTTTTACTTTTTTCAGTCATATTATCTCCTTTGAAAGTTACATATTCAATCCACAATTTTTATTGTAAATTATTTTTTAAATAAAGTAAAATTCAACAATTTCATCTTTTGTTGAATTATATTCACCTAAATTCTTAAAAAAGAGACTCCATTTTTTTGAAGCCTCAGAAAAAATTTTTATTTAAAATTAGCTTGTTTCCAAGCATCAATTTGTGCTAAAAATTGGTTAAAAGCTCGATTATCTTTCAAACTTGGAAAACTTCCCAAAAGAATTGGTTGCCCCTGTTTGCTTTGACCCCCCTTCTTTTGTAAGATCAAAATCGCCTTTTGCGCAGCTTTGTCTTGGAAAAGCTCTTGGGGTAGGTTCAACATTCCTTGAAGATAGGCATGTTCTTGCACATAATTCAACAAAAGTTTGGCTTGCTTGGATTCAAAGAGTCCCGCAGGTAATACAAATATCCCCCAAGCACCCGCTTTCATTTGTGTGACAGCTTTTTCTATCATTAAATGGTGCGCATAAGAATGTCCTTCTTGAGCGGCTGTTTCCATCCCCTTAACTTTTTCATCAATAGGGTAGTAACCCACAGGAAAGTCTCCAATTACAAGGTCAGCCTCATTCACCAAAATAGGGTCCATCGCATCTTGGTGGAAGAGCTCAACGGGAGCCTTGGTTAAGTTCACCATAATACTTGCCAAAGTTAATAAGGTATCATCATTATCGACCCCATAACCGTGTAGATTGGAATTTTTCAATTGATTCAAAACCGTTACTAAAAGGTTGGCAGTTCCCACTCCTAAATCTAAGATTTTCGCTTGAGCAGGCAAAGCAACGATTTTTTCAATCAAATATGCCACTAAGATTCCGATAGTATCGGGTGTCATTTGATGATTGGCTTGAATTTTTTCCACCCGATAGCCTTGAAGTAATAATAGCTGCATCAACAACCGGGCATCGCGCTTATCCAATGCATCTAAGTCAATTGTGGCATATTTTTCCTTTAATTGTGCCTGAACCTCAACACTAGGATAACCCGCTTCAACCTGTACTTCTCCTGTTAATAAGTTATCCATTGTTTCGATTAAAGCATCAAAATAATCGACCTGCGTATCTGCCTGTAAAATATCCACAGTTTCAATAATCGGCTGATAGATTTTCTCAACTTCCTTCAATCCCACTTCACTTACCTCACAATCATTTAATTTCCTTGTTAAGTTTAACGATTTCACTGCTAAAATTCAAGTTACTTAACTTACTGCGGTACTGTATAGGTAAAACGTCGCTTATTTTTCAATGTTACCAGATACTTATCACCTTGACGTTCAACCGTTCCTATATTGAACTTCAGCTGAACTTGATTAGCTATGTTATTTTGCCGAGCTAGATTGTAAAGAACCAACGCCTTATCTTCTTGGATAATCGCTTGTTTGGCCCTAATTTCCGCTTGATAAACGACTGTTTGTCCAGCAAAAACTAGGGCAAATAAGCCTAAAATCAAAACTGCGCTATATAAAATGTTACCCCTCAACCGTCTCATACTTGGGCATCACCACCGTTTCTTCATAGACTGAACCACACACTTTCACCTTTAAATGTAGCCGAAATTGGACGGGATCATAATTTATTTGAAAATCATCAACATCATAAATCAGGGGCATATAACCTCTTCCATTTTTCAATAACCACAGTTTCTGTCTTTGATAACGTAAAGTATAAAATTGATGGTCCTTTTGACTATAAAAATTAACTCTCCCTTGACTTAAATCTTGATTTTGGTAAGCTAAATCGAGACCATCCCCATACAAAATGGTAGTAAATTGTTCAAAATCCATTTGGTGACTCTTTTCTTGGTGTCGCTGATTACGGGTCACTAAAGTTAATGCTCCCAAAATCAAAATCACACTAACTGCCGTAATTAGCAAGGCAGTCATAGTCTCGACCAAAGTAAAACCACTAATTTTCTTGACAAATTTGAATACCATGGTAATTTACCTCTTTGACCGCCCGATCATTATTTTTCAACCAAGCCTCCTTACTTAAATTAACCAATTCTTGATAGTCATGTCCTCTCTGATCAACGTAGTTTTTCTCCGCTTGCAAATAAGCTTGATTAGAAAATAACAAGCCAATTGCCACACTTATCAACAATAAAGCAGCACAGGTATCCCACAATAAAAATCCACTATTGTTTCTGTATAACATATTTACCCCCTACTCCAATCTGTGGCACCAAAGTATAAACTTGTTTTGTGCGCATATTTTTTATCATTACTTTTTGCATTTTTAACCCTCCGCCCTTGCGATAAACAGCTTCAACGTTACGTGCATTTTGCAACTGTGGTGGGTAATCAAGTTTAGTAACCTTATTACTTTTTTCAAAAGTAAAAATAACCCTACTATGGTTAGAAATATGTGAAAAATCAATTTTTACTTGCTCATCATAACGATTAGCTTCAATCATTACCATCCGCCACTGACGGTCAAACGTAATCCAAAAATTTCGCTCTTGTACCGCTTGTAAACACGCCGGTCCCCAAATTACTCCTAGCGTCAGAACTATAGTCGAAATTACCAAAACTAAAACGCTCTCTATTAAGGTAAATGCTATTATTTTATTATTCTGCATGACTACCCGTTAACTTTTCCCCCTGTTCCGAAGTCAAATATTGCTCATCAACCAATTGCTTGACCGTGACATTCGTTGCAGTTGGATGTTCCTCTTCATAAAGTTGCTTTTGCGTACTAAATTGTTGATTTAAAGCCTGCATATTCACCTTATTAGCATGATCTTTTTGATGACTAATATTAGGAATCACCAATAACAACAACAAACTAATAATAAATAGGACTATTGCCATTTCAATCAAAGTAAAAGCAGACATTTTTTTCGATATTTTTTTCATTGTAATCCTCCTAAATTGTGATACATCGGAATTAAAATTGAAGCGTAAGTTAAAACAATAATCACCGCAATAACAACAAACAAAAGTGGCTGAATCAAATTCAAAATCCGATCCACTCTTTTTAATAAACGTTGATAAGAAAGCTCCGCAAAAATCATTAACTGCCCACTTAAGTTTTCCTGGGTAAGTCCCTCTTGAAAAAAAAGAGCAAATTCTGGAGGAATAAACGGATACTTCTGCACGAAGCCCGCCAATTCCTGACCGTTATTTAACCAACTTTCAAACTGCTGACCTAATTGATATAAAAGACTGTGCTGGTCGAATCGCAATAACAAGTTACAGATTTGTCGAAAGTCCATCCCACTTTTCAGCATCAGAGCTAAATTAAAAGCTAAATAATAATAACTATACTGGCAGTAAACTTTTCCCACTAAGGGTAATTGACTATACCAAAGGTGGCGGTCAAGTTTAGGTTGCTTTTTCCACCACAAATAAATTTTGACAAAATAGGCTAAAATCAGCATTACTATCAGTAAAGCAATTCCAGAAATAAGTTGATGAAATCGTTGGCTAAATAACATCTGTTGAGGTCCAATTTGTTGTAAAGCTGGTTTGACCCACAAATGGATCACAGCCAAAATAATCACTAACAAAATCCCCAAAATTATCGGATAGAGTAACAAACCTTGTAACTTTGCTTTTTGCTCGACATTTCGTCCTAACAACTTTCCAATTTGGATGACACTTTCCTCTAAACGTCCGTGTTGCTCAGCAATTTGTAATTGATAAAAAATTACGGTTCCGACATAGGCCTTCAAACTACGACTGAGAATTTGGCCTTGACTGACATCATCGATAATCAAAATAATATCCTCTGCTTGACGCGGGAGCATCTCCTTACTGGCTAATAGTGCTTCTTGTAAAGAAAAACCAGTCTCTAGTAATTGACCCAAAAGTTGAAAAAAATCGGCTTGCTGACGGGCTGACCAACGAAACTTATCCCGCCTGATACTTTTGCCAAATTTCTCTACTAATCCAACCATTTTGATAACATTTTGCAAGATTATCCCCCCATTTTTCTGTCATAACTTTCGTTTTACCATGTGCCTTGATATCTTCCATTTTTAATTGATCAAATAAAACTTTTTGCTGACCATCTTTAGTAGGTAACAAACGTTGATAATTAATCATCTGTAAACCTTGACGTAATAATTCAGCATCAACTCCAAGGCTACGCAATCTTTCCCAGACACCATAAACACTTTGAGCATGCACGGTTGATAAAACTAAATGTCCACTCAAAGCTGCATTTAAAGCCACCTGAGCAGTTTTCCCATCACGAATTTCACCAATAATAAAAATATCCGGACGGTGACGCAAAGCCAATTTCAATAATTCAGGATAACCCATTTGAGCTTTCTTATTGACCTGTAATTGTAAAAAATTAGGTTCATACATTTCAATTGGATCTTCAATACATAGAACATACTGCTCGCCAAACTGCTTTGCCACATGATACATGGTGGTCGTTTTTCCCGATCCCATCGGCCCCGCAAATAAAATCAAACCACGTTTTCGTGACTCTTGCTCAATTTTTGTTAATTGGTTTGGGAAGAAGTAACCACGTAAGAGTCCCTCTTCATGATACAAAACTCGAATAACCAGCGATTCCTTGCCTAAAAAATCACCTACACTGGACAAGCGACAATAGAATGTTTGATTTTGATAAAGATAATGCCAAGACCCTAATTGCGGACGACGTTTCTCACTTAAGCTCATATTGGCCTGAAATTTTAAAAAGTTGATTAGCATCTGTCCCTCAGTAAAAGAAAGACGTTTCAACTCCAAACGTTCATTGAGTACCCGTAAAGAGACTTGGTAGTCCTGACTAGCTGGCCAAATGTAAATATCACTTGCTTTATGTAAGATGGCAGCATCCATGATGGCCTTTAATTTTGTTTGCATAAAAAATCCCCCTCTATATATTAAATACGCAAAAAAAATTATTTTTTGACAAAAAAGTCGCAAAATTTTTGGCCATATAAAAAAACGCCAGAATTTTCTTCTGACGTTGTAGATACTTATTGGTTTAATTGTGCACTAACTTCTGTAAAAGTTGGGATAGATGGAACTGCACCTAACTTTTGAACTGCTAGCGCGGAGGCTTGGTTAGCAAATAAAATTGCTTCTTCAATATTTGAAAAATCTGGTTTCAGTTGAGAACTTAGGGCTCCTAAGAAAGTATCGCCAGCTGCCGTTGTATCGACCGCTTGCACTTTGAAGGCCGGAACCAAACCTTCTTTTTGATTGGCTGTTAGGTAGTAAGCTCCCCGCGAGCCTAAAGTAATAATCACATTTTTTACCCCTTTAGCTTGAAGCTTTTTAGCAGCTTGATGTTGACTTTGAGCATCAACAACTTTAATACCGGTTAAAATTTCTGCCTCTGTTTCATTAGGAGCAATCAAATCTACATTAGCCAATAAAGTCTGGGGAGCTTCTTGGGCTGGAGCCGGATTCAAAATTGTCGTTACACCAGCTTTTTTGGCTATTTCAAACGCCAAAGTTGCACTTTCCAATGGTGTTTCGAATTGCGTCACTAAGAAATCCGCTGCTTCAATCTTAGTTTGTGCCTGGTAGATATCATCAGTTGTAATAGCTTGGTTCGAGCCTCCGTCAATGATAATACTATTTTCACCACTCGCTTGCAAAAGAATAAAGGCTTGCCCTGTCGCCTTATCTTCAGAAACTGAAACATATTGCGTATCAACCTGAGCAGTAGTTAAAATTTCCTGCATAAAACGTCCATTTTCATCATTACCCACTTTACCAATGAAGCTAGTTTGTGCTCCTAACCGACTAGCTGCTACGGCTTGATTAGAACCCTTACCACCGCCAGCATTTTTTTTAGCCTCCATCGCCATCGTTTCCCCCGGCTGTGGCAACCGTTTGATTTTTAAAATTGTGTCAACATTCAAACTTCCCAATACTGTAACCTTATTTACCATCTAAGACCCTCCACTAATTTAACGTAAAAGCTTTTAATAACTTTAATTTTACCGTATCATACAAAATTATGCTACAAAAAAGCGAGACTCTTAAGTAAGTCTCACTTAGGTTTCAATTAATCTTCATCTGGGAAATCTGCTGAAGTGAAAACTTCAGAAACATCATCGTCTTCTTCCAAACGATCAATCAAACGTTGTAATTGTTCTACCTTGTCAGCAGGAACTGGCACTGTATTTTGTGGTACCATGGTGATTTCCGCATTGTCTAAATCGTACTTAGCTTGTAAAGCATCACGCACAGCTTCGAAGTCAGCAACTTCAGTGTAAATTTCAAAGACTTCATCAGAAGTTTGTAAATCTTCCGCACCAGCTTCTAAAACATCATCTAACATTTGGTCTTCATCCACATCTAAGTCTTCACGTGCGATGGCGATGTAACCACGACGATCAAACATAAAGGAAACAGAACCTGATTCTGCCAAGTTACCACCATTACGGCTGAAAGCAGCCTTCACAGAAGAAACCGTCCGGTTACGGTTGTCAGTTAAAGTGTGAACCAAGATGGCTACCCCAGCTGGACCATATCCTTCGTAAGTGATTTCTTCGTAATTAGCACCGCCTGCACCTGTGGCCTTATCTAAGGCACGTTTAATGTTGTCCTTAGGCATGTTAGCTGCACGAGCTTTATCCATCATTAACCGCAATTGTGGATTGGAGTCTGGGTCAGGACCACCACTCTTTGCAGCCATGTAAATGTCTCGTGATAATTTTTGGAAAATTTTTCCGCGTTTTGCATCTTGAGCGTTCTTACGCCCTTGAATGTTATGCCATTTTGAATGTCCTGACATGATAAATACCTCTTTCCAATATTTCAATTCGGCAATATGCCACCTACCATCTTAGCAAACAATTACTACTTTTTCAATACATGCCCGTGAGATTTTTTCCACCAGGCGTAGAGTAAAATGGTAAGGATAATCCCGGTTAAAGCGCCACTGCCGTCTAACATCACATCTTGAAAAAGCGGGGTCCGATCTCCGGTCAGCATTTGGTGAAACTCGTCAAAAGCTGCATACCCCAAAGTCGTCAACTCTGCTACAACCATCACTAACCAAGTATCTTTAATTCGCGGCTTTAAGCCCCAGTACCAGGATAAGCCCAAAATAAAATAAGTTCCAAAATGCGCTCCTTTACGGATAATGAACTCACAAAACTTAAAATAGCCTAGATGAGCAACACTCACTTCGCTACCCGCATAGGTAAAAGAAATCCTACTTAACAGACTTTCGAAAGGCTTATCAACTAGCCAACGTTGCAGAGTTGGAACTGAAGTTTGTTCTTGGTAAGTCTGTGAAGAAGAGTAAAATAGCAACACCATCATTATGAAAGCTAACCAAATAAAGGTGTCTGGACGTTTAAATTTTTGCATCATCATCAATTCCTTCCTAAGAAAAAAGCTGGGATGCCCAGCTTTTAAACTTTATTTAGTTGAAGAACGTTTAATAAAACCATATGGTAATTCAATAGTTCTTTGTTCCACTTCTTCATCGTTCATCATCTTGGTCAAGAAGCGCATCGCTACGGCCCCAATATCGTAAAGTGGTTGCGTAATGGAGGACATTTGTGGTCGCACAATCTCTGTTAACTTGGAGTTATTACTTGTTACTACTTCAAATTCTTCTGGAATTTTAACCCCGGCATCCTTAGCTCCGTTTAAAACCCCTGCAGCTAATTCGTCATCAGATACATAGGCAGCACTTGCTGACATAGCTTGTAAAGCAGGTGCTAACATTTCACCAGCCCGATAATTCGAATCTGTTTCAAAGACTAAGTCTACATCAAAAACTAGGTCATTTTCTTTCAAGGCTTGTTTATATCCTTCTAAACGATATTGGCCATTAATGGCATCACTCAAAGGACCAGAAACAAAGGCTACACGTTCGTTTCCGCGACGAATTAAATCACTAACCGCTTCCTTAACAGCTGCCACATAATCAATGTGGACACTTTCTAATTCATTTTCGGGATCGACTGAACCTGCTAAAACCACTGGCGTACGAGAACGATTGATTTGTTCCCGCAATTCAGGGGTAAGGTTGTTACCCATGAAAATAATCCCGTCAACTTGCTTCGCTAATAAGGTATTTAATACTTGCACTTCTTTTTGAGCATTACCGTCAGAGTTAGCTAAAATAATGTTGTACTTGTACATAGTAGCCACATCATCAATCCCACGAGCCAATGATGAGAAGTAAACGTTGGTAACGTCCGGAATAATCACTCCAACCGTTGTAGTCTTCTTACTTGCTAACCCACGCGCTACGGCATTAGGCCGATAATCAAGCTTATCAATAACTTCCATAACCTTCTTGCGGGTTGCAGGCTTAACATTAGGGTTACCATTAACGACGCGGGAAACCGTTGCCATAGAAACACCCGCTTCACGTGCCACATCATAAATTGTAATTGTTTGTTTTTTCATGATTTTCTCCTTTACTTTTCTTGTTTTTTCATTTCATTTTCACCTTGAACCATATTTAATTTAGCAAAATCCGCGGAAAAATGCAAGCGTTTCAAAAAACTATTTTCATTTTCTTTCACTTTTAATTTTGAAAATCTTTTCTTTAAATTTTTATTTATATTTCTCTTGGTAAATTTTAATTTTCAGCTTAACTACTGCTTTTAAGTGTTATAATAAAGAAGAATTGATTAATTGAAAGGATGATTTTATGTCTCACCTTAAGGCAATCCAAACCTGGCTAAGCCAAAATAATTACGACTTAGCTTACATTAGTAATTTCAAAACTGTCGAATACCTCAGTGGTTTTGGTAGCGATCCGATTGAAAGAACCTTGGCTCTCTTGGTTTTCCCTGACCACGAGCCTTTCTTATTTGCGCCAGCTCTCGAAGTCGAAGCTGCCAAGGCCAGTGGGTGGCCTTTCCCTGTTTACGGCTATCTTGACCACGAAAACCCTTATGCCTTAATTAAGAATCACATCTTAGCCACCGGCATCACCCCTCAAAAATGGGCTTTAGAAAAAGATAACTTAACCCTCGATCGTTTTGAAAACTTGCGTCAACAATTTCCCCAAGCAAGTTTCAATGGCAACTTGACCCCTGTCATCGAACAAGAACGACTTTTCAAAAATGAAGACGAATTAAAACTTTTACGCGAAGCCGGCAAGTGGGCTGATTTCGCCTTCGAAGTTGGTTTCAAGGCTCTCTCAACACAAGCTACGGAACAAGATGTGGTCGCTGAAATCGAATACGCCTTAAAAAAGAAAGGTATCTTACACATGAGTTTTGATACTATTATCCAAAGTGGAGCCAATGCCGCTGATCCTCACGGTGCCCCTAAGGCTGACCTCATCCGACCAAATGAATTAACCTTGTTTGATTTGGGAACAGTTTACCAAGGTTACGTTTCCGATGCTTCACGGACAGTGGCCTTTGGAACAATCGACGATAAACTCAAAGAAATATACCAAGTTTGTCTTGAAGCCCAATTAAAAGCTCAAGATGCTGTTAAACCTGGCATAACCGCTGCCGAATTAGATAAAATTGCACGGGATGTGATTGAAAAAGCGGGTTACGGTCAGTACTTTATTCACCGTTTAGGCCATGGGATGGGGCAAAGTGACCACGAATTTCCTTCAATTATGGAAGGTAATAACATGGAATTGCAACCGGGTATGTGTTTCTCCATTGAACCAGGTATTTACATTCCAGGTTACGCCGGCGTCCGGATTGAAGACTGTGTCTGCGTCACCGCTAATGGTAGTGAAGCTTTCACCCACTCTTCCAAGGAATTATTAACTTTACCTCTCAAATAATTCAGCATTAAAAAGTTATCCATAGCGATATCTACAAAAAAAGACTACGAATCTTGAAATAGTTCGTAGTCTTTTTGATTTATCCACAGTTCAACTGCTTTTATCTACGCTTTACTTAATGTAAGTGTATTTGTAGTTCCATTGAGTACCAGCCGTGTTGTGGATAATTCCCTTAACATGACTCTTTTGCATGTAGGCTGTAGTCTGTTGGTATAATGGTGTTACCCCTTGTTCTTGGTTAATAATTTTGGCCGCTTGCACCAAGTCATTCCAACGCGCTGCCTTATCATTAGCATCTGCATTTGTGGCTTTGGCAATTAAGTCATTATAAGCTTGACTTTCATACTTACCATAGTTATATGACGTACCAGATGTCATAATTTGCAGGAATGTAATTGGGTCATTAAAATCCCCACCCCAACCAGAAACATAGATATCAAAATCACCTTGACGCGCACGGGTAGTCGCACTGTTACCGGGAATATTAGTCACTTCAACCGTCAATCCTGGTAAAACTTTAGTGTATTGGGATTGAAGATATTGAGTCAATGCATCATTGTTGGCATTATCGTTGGAAGCTAAAATATTAAACTTCAACTCTTTTAAACCCGTTTCCTCTAATCCCTTTTGCCAGTATTGCTTAGCTAATTTTGTGTTGTAATCAACAGTATCTTTTACCACCTGTTCTTTGGCAAAATCTTGACCATTATCCTCATTTGTCGCTAGACCAGTTGCCACAAAACCCAATGGTACGGAAGAACCATCCCCAAAGACCTTTTTAGTTAAAGTTTTCCGGTCTAAAGCTAAAGACAATGCCTTGCGAATATTAACGTTATTTAAAGCTTTACGATTAGTTTCATTTTCATCGTTAAAATTGTAAGCTAAGAAAGCCACATAAGAGTACGGATAGGACTTAAATTGGTCACTATTCTTCAAGTTTTTAACTTGTTGACTGGAAAGCGGCGTCAAATCTAATTTATTTTGTTGGTAAAGTTGGTAACCAGTGTTAGTATTTTCAACTACGGTGTAGTTAATCTTGTTTAGCTTAACCTTATTTTTATCCCAATACTGATTATTTTTAACAAAAGACCACTTGTTAGAAGTTCCATTCCACTTAGTAATCTTGAAAGGACCTGAGTAGACCATATATTGAGACTTAGTCGCATACTTTTTACCATACTTTTCCACTACTTTTTGATTTTGTGGTCCAAATAATGGATAAGCCATCAAGACCTTGAAATAGGCAATTGGCTTCTCTAGAGTAACTACCACGGTGCGCTTATCTGGAGCACTTATCCCTAGCTCACTTGACTTTTTCTTACCAGCGACAATATCATCAGCATTTTTTATTCCACTAAACAAATATGAGTATGGTGACTTGGTTTTAGGGTTTATGGTTCTCTGCCAAGAATAAACAAAATCCTGGGCCGTGATTTGATCTCCATTACTCCAGTTAGCCTCCCGCAACTTAAAGGTCCATGTTAAACCATCCTTGGAAACTTGCCCACTCTTAGCCAAACCAGCTGTGGGTTTTCCGTCTTCACCCAAACGATAAAAACTTTCAAAAACATTCCCAGTTTGTCCATACCCGGTCGCCTTAGAGATGTCGATCGTATCTAAAGGTGCAGTTGCGCTTAGTTTGAGGACTTGTTTATCCGCACTACCTGTCTTATTCTGTTTTCCGCAAGCTACTAACGTTACTCCAGCTAATAGGGCCACAGCAAGGGATAAAACTTTACTTTTCTTCATAAAAACCACTCCTTAAAAATCTAAAAAGGCCCTTGTCTTCTTCACGAAAACAAGGGCCTTCTAAACTTCTTTACTGATAATTAGGGTCTGATGTCAGTTCAGGTTAAGCAAGTTTGTTTTCGTTTTTGTACGCAAAGAGAACATGTTGTACACATACAACATGCTTGAACTGCCATCATGTTAACATTTTTCTGCGTCTTCAACATAAAAAACAAACTTCCTTTCTTTCTTGATAGCTTAAATATAAGCCTCTGGTTACTTTTTGTCAATAAGTTTTTTTACTTTTTCTTAGTAAAGAAAAATTCCGCCGATTTCAAGGCGGGATTTCATCGCTTTAAGCATGAGGATAGAAAGTTTCGGTTGGGTGTTCAAACTCAAAATCGGCACTTTCCTTGGCTTCGCTAAAAGCTGAGCGGTTATCAATCACAATATCTGTATCAGCTTCTGCTTCATCTTCAGCTAAAAATTCTTCATTTTCAATTTTTTCCCTGGAGCTAGTTAACCTTTCTTTTAGGTCACTCGTAGCCTGTTTAAGGGAATCTAATGCTTCATTGACGACATCATTATTTTTCAAACTGTCTGCCGTTTGGAAAACACGTTCTTTCATTGGTTGAAAGCCCTCTTGATTTTCTAGCAAAAAATCATGTAAATAACGATCGTATTTCAAGGCCTTTTCCCGCCCATCAAGAATCATTTGATCAACCTTGATCGCGATTTTTTCACGTCTTTCTTCCGTTAAAGTCTTAGAAATCGCAAAGGCTGTCCCGGCAACTAAACCTAAACCTGCTAATAATGTCTTTTTTCCCATACTTATTCTTCCTTTCTATTCAGCCTCTTACTTAGAAACTTCCTTTTGCACCTTTTTAGCTTGGTGTTTTTGATAAATTCGATTAACCACTTGCACAGTTTTAAATGCTTTTTGCGCTGTCCTAAAACGACTGGTCGTGGAACTTACTTTTTCAAAAGTGTTCCGGGTAGCAGTATTTAACTCGGAGAGACTCTCACCCACCTCACCAATAGTTGTAAATAAAGGATCTACCTTAGCTGACTTATCATTAATATCTCCCATCAATTTATTGGTTTGTATCAATAACTGATCCACATCCTCTGTTAACTCTTCTGTTCCCTTTGTCAAAACTTGGACAGTTTTAGTTAGTTCTTCGACCGTTTTCGTAGTCTTCACTAATAACAAACAAGTAAAGAGCACCAAAATTAAGAAAGCTAAAGCAGCTATCAACCCCGCTAATTGACCAAATGTTATCGTCACAAATATCTCCCCTTACTTACTATTTTAACTTAAGGATAGCATAAAAATCCCTTATCTTCCACGAAAAAAACGCTTTCTAAACTTTCTTAAACTTTTCCCAAATAATTTTACAGCAGAATACTAAGGAAAAATGCTATAATGAACAGGAAATAATTTATTATCTAGAAAGGAACGTCATGACTCACTTTTTTATTGCTAAAGAAAATGTCTTAGATCGGCAAGTCTCTAAGCAAACCAACCTATTAACTCGCTATCTCAATAGTATTGACTGGGATAGCCTTTTTAGTAAGGTGGTAACCACCACCATTTTAATCATCTTTATTTCTTTTATCTTCCTAATCGTTAATTCTATCGGGAAGAAAATTATCGACCGTAGTTTTAACCATGCCCACAAAGTTACCATCATGGAACAAAACAAAGCAGAAACTATCCATACACTCTTGCGTAATATCTTCCACTATGCTATGGTTTTTCTCTATATTTACGCTGTTCTTTCAACTTTAGGGGTTCCAGTGGCCACCTTAGTAGCTGGAGCTTCGATTTTCTCAGTAGCCATTGGTTTAGGGGCTCAAGGCTTTATTACTGACATGATTACTGGGGGATTTATCCTTTTAGAACAACAACTTTCTGTTGGTGATGAAGTTAAAATCGGGACCGTTTCGGGGACTGTCTACGCCGTTGGTTTACGGACTACTCAGGTTTTAGACTATGATGGAACCATGCACTATATCCCCAATCGTAATATCACCATTGTTTCCAACCTTTCTCGCAGCGATATGCGAGCTTTGGTAACCATCCCCCTCGATACTACTCAAAGTATTACCGACATGGAAAAGGTTCTGGAAGGTGTCAACACCAAGCTAGCAAAAACTTTTGCTAAGGATATCACCCAAGGTCCCACCTTGCTCGGGGCGGTTGATGCTGGTAATGGGCGCTTAACCTACCAAGTCTTAATTTACACTAAAAACGGGGCTCAATACAATATCCAAAGAACTTATCTGGCTCATTATCTGGAAGCCCTCCAACAAGCCGGCTTTAAGATTCCTGCAGTGGCCGCTCCTAGTGCACCCAAATAAAGCAAAAATCCCAACCATGTGCGAAATCATGGTTGGGATTTTTCCTATTTATGATTAAAATGTCGCCAAGCACTCATAAGGGTCAACGCTGTAAAAAAACAAGCACTAGCTGTAATCAAAACTGCATCCCCTATTTCTAAATCAATTTGTTTGGCATTGCTTTTATGACTTAATTTCATGATAATTTTCTTATTCTTTCCTAGTATGTCGCTGTAAAAACGTCTTTTTGGCGGTGCTCTAAATAACCTACAATTGTAGTTACAGCCTTTTGAATGGCTTCCTCTTTAGGTGATAAAAATTCTGAGTGAAGTGAATAAGGACTTTCGACACCTACCCAAAACATGGTTCCCGGAATTTTAGATAAAAGGTAGCCAAAATCTTCCCCTGTCATAGCGGGTGCTGTTTCTACAAAGTCTACCTGGTCGTTAGCTTGCATATAATCCATGAAAGCCTTGGTCGTATGGTCATTATTTTCAACAGGATAATAACCACCTTGGTTGAGTTCCAATTTTACCTCACAATCAAAGGCTTGGGCAATACCTTCCGCAATTTGTCGCACCCGCTTTTGAATTAAGAGATTATTTTCTTGAGTTAAAGCCCGAATCGTCCCATCAATTTGACATTGTCCAGCAATTACGTTCCCCGTTGTCCCCGCTTCAAAGTGACCTAAAGTCACCACGCCCGATTGAATCGGATCAACATTACGACTGACAATGGTTTGAATTTGGTTGACAAAAGCTGCTCCTGCTACAACCATGTCATTCGCCTGATGCGGAAAGGCTGCGTGACCACTTTTTCCAATAAAAGTTGCATGGATTTCACAAGTTCCTGCAAATAAAGTTCCTTGCCGACAACCAATCGTCCCGGCTGGTAACTGCGGATTATCATGAAAGGCATAAATTTCATCGGGCATCCATTCATCCATAACTCCACTTTGGTAGACCTGCATCCCCCCACTCAAAATTTCTTCTGAAGGCTGGAATAAGAAAAGTAAATTACATGCTGGTTGATTTTCCGCAAAGTAGGATAAAACCCCTAAGGCAACCGTCATATGAATATCATGCCCACAAGCATGCATTCGCCCCACATGTTTGGAAGCAAAAGGTAAGCCCGTTTGTTCAGTAACCGGTAATCCATCAATATCTGTACGGTAACCGATAGTTTTGCTTTGATTTTTTCCTTGCACACGAACAAGCGTAGCTGTTTTCCAAGTCTTTACTTGTAAGAAATCTTGCGGCATCCGACTAATGTATTCACGTAATTGCGTACTAGTTTCAAACTCTTCCATTCCAATTTCAGGAATTTGGTGTAAGTTCCGCCTAATTTCAATTAATTGTTTTTCTGATAATGGCATCTAGTTCCCCTCTTTCAAAAAAGCGAGAACAAGTCTCGCTTTCACCCTAATTAAAGTTGGCGTAAATCATCAACGATTTCTTTTTTACCGTCTTCAACATCCTTGGCTTCTTTAATTACCTTGGCTGGTGAACCAGCAACCACAGTCCCAGGAGCAACGTCTTTGGTAACCACTGAACCGGCCCCTACAATCGCCCCTTTACCAATACGGACACCTTCTAAGACCACGGCATTGGCCCCGATTAAAACATCATCTTCAATCGTTACCGGTTGTGCAGAAGGGGGTTCAACCACCCCAGCTAAGACTGTTCCAGCTCCGATATGGCAATGCTTGCCCACTAAGGCACGACCACCTAAAATTGCACCCATATCAATCATGGTACCCTCACCAATTTCGGCCCCAATGTTAATTACGGCTCCCATCATGATAACAGCATTATCGCCAATTTCAACTTGATCACGAATAATTGCACCGGGTTCAATCCGAGCGTTGAATTTCTTTTTATCAATCATTGGCACCCCAGTATTGCGCCCATCATTTTCCACCCGGTATTCCGTAATCCCGGCTTCTTTTAGGAAAGCTTCTACCTCTTTCCAATCACCAAAAATCACACCCGTCTTGTCATTCAAGTACGCATCGATTTGAGCTGGAACTTCGAGTCCTGCCAAATCCCCCTTCAAAAATACTTTAACTGGTGTTGTTTTTTCTGCTTGTGCAATGGTTTGAATAATTTCATGTGCATCTAATTTAGCCACATTTTTTCCTCCTTTGGTTCCTAATCGTTCTCTGCTTTCCCATAATTTTTAGGGAAAAGTTCATATTCCTGTTCTAATTTATGCGCTACATAGTTTACCCCTTTCATGATTTCACGTCGGGTGATAATCCCTTTAAAGATCTCATTTTGATCCACCACCACTAAGAAAGCTTGATCCACCAAAAGATGGAGCACATTTTCCAAATCAAACGGAACTGTAACTATTGGTACCTCTGTTTGCATAACTTCTTTTACTTGATGTTGATTTAAAACGCTAGGATCAATACCCTCTAAACCTAGCATTTTCTCGGTAATCATGGCTAGAGAAAGTAAACCTTTAAAGTGTTGGTCCTTATCTAAAACAGGAATTTTGGCATAACGAACCTTTGTTAATACAAGTAAAGCATGGTCTAAATAATTTTCATCTAGAACATTGGCTACTTTGTCTGCGGAAATGATGAAATCTGTTTGCTTAGAAGCTAACAAATCCTCAATCGCCTGTGCAATCATGTCTTTTCCTCCTTGGTTCTATTCTTATTGTAAGCCATCTGCCTTTAAAAACCAACATGAAAATATAATCTGTCTTTCATTATTTTTTGTGAAAATTCTTACATTAATAGTTGACATTAACCCTTTTCAAAATTATAGTAATATAGGTAATTATTATTCTTTATTTTATAAATTGTCCAGGAGGATATTATGGATATCTCGTTTACTACTAAGCTAGCAGCGGAATTTTTTGGAACAGCTATCATGTTAATCTTAGGTAACGGTTCCGTCGCTAACGTAGAACTTAAGGGAACAAAAGGTGAACATAGTGGTTGGATGACAATTGCTGTCGGATATGGTTTCGCCGTGTTAGTTCCAGGGATGATGTTTGGTGCCATTTCAAGTCAAACTAACCCAGCCATGACTTTAGGTTTAGCTTTTGCTGGTGACTTCCCATGGAGCCAAGTACTCCCTTACATTTGTGCCCAATTCTTAGGGGCCATTGTTGGTCAATTAGTCGTAGTGGCCTGTTTCAAACCCCACTACGATTTAACAGAGAACCCCGAAGCTGTTTTAGGGACTTTCTCAACTATCAGCGCCACAAGTAGCCGATTCAATGGTTTTGTTAACGAATTCTTCGGAACTTTCGTTTTAATCTTCGGTGCTTTAGCTATTACCCACTCTGATTTCTTTGTTCATGGAAATCAAGGTGCAGGTCACATCTCAGTCGGTTTGTTGGTTATGGTTTTAGTTACTTCCTTCGGGGGCCCTACTGGTCCAGCCTTGAACCCTGCTCGTGACTTAGGGCCACGTTTATTGCACGCCCTCTTACCATTGAAGACTAAAGGTTCTTCCCAATGGGATTACGCTTGGGTGCCTGTTTTAGCCCCAATCTGTGCCGGAATAACTGCGTGTTTATTATACCGAGCAGTCTTCGGTTTATAAAATGACTAAGAGTTGAGCACATCGACTCTTTTTTTGTAATCAAAAAGCCTCGGGAGCAAAACTTCCAGGGCTTTTTGGCTTTAATTCAAAGGATCACCATACCAAGCTTGGTAAGTACTTTCAATAAGTTTAAGGGCGCTTTGTGTCATTTGACCGGTTAGAATTTCACTTTCCGTTTGTCCCGCCAAAATAGCAGCATTTATAGCCTTGAACATGGCTTGCGCCGCATTTTCTTGACCTTTAGCTAACAAGCGCTTCTTAGTGTTTGTTTTTTGAATAATCGCATTATCGCCAAAGACTGTATCTTTGACAATAATTTGACCTTCATTTCCATAAATTTTCATTTCATTAGCCACTGCAAAATCGATACTCAATGTTACGTTAGCCAAAACCGCACCCGCCTTTAGGTTCAAGACGCTGTAATCATCGGCCGCTCCGACTTGATTGTAGTCTAAACCATTGTAGGCAGTGACCTCTTGGCCTAACAAATAAGTCAAAAGATTAATTTGGCTACTACCTAAAATATTGAGGGCCCCGCCCCCAGCCGCTAAATCTTTTTGCCACTGTTCATCCTTTGGTAAACTAGCAGACGCTTTAAGTTCCACTAATTTAACTTGCCCAATTTCTCCAGCTTCTAGGACTGCTTTTAATTTAGCAAACAGTGGGTTAAACAAACCAACTTGAGCTTCCATTAAGAAAAGTCCCTTATTTTGTGCAAGCATAAATAACTCACTGGCCCCTACTTGATGCCGGGTAAAGGGAGCTTCCATCACGACATGTTTACCATTTTCTAACGCTAGTTTCGCACAAGCATAGTGACCGCGATTTTCTTGTGGGATAAAGACTACATCAACATCAGGGCTTTGACAAACTTCTTCATAACTTTCAAAAGCACGGGGAATTTGCCATTTTTGAGCTAAATATTTGGCATCTAAAGCTTCACGTCCCGCAATCGCACTGACTTCGCTTCCGGCAATAGTTGTCAAAACCGCAATGGCCTTTTTAGCATTTAACCCGGTCCCCAAAATTCCATACCGTATACTCTTCATTCTTTCCACCTCTAATTTTTCATTTATTCCATTATACCAGAGTTTTCTTACTAGTTTAGTATCATTTCTGACTTAACTAAAAAACCGAATAGCATAAAGCTACTCGGCTCATAGTAATCATTTTAGTTCAAACGATCAGTTAATTCTTTTGTTAATTCTTCATAACCTGGACGGCCTAATAAAGCAAACATATTGTTCTTGTAGGCTTCAACTCCTGGTTGGTTGAATGGGTTAATCCCGTTCAAGTAACCTGATATAGCCACAGCGATTTCGAAGAAGTAAATTGTGTAACCTAAAGTATATTCTGATTGATCAGGAATGTTAACGATCATGTTAGGTACACCACCGTCAGTGTGAGCTAGGACAACCCCTTGGAAAGCCTTAGTATTCACGTAATCCATGGTCTTGTCTTCTAAATAACCTAAACCATCAAGATTTGCTTCATCCTTAGGAATCGCAACATCGTGATTAGGAGTCCCCACCTTGATAACTGTTTCCATCAAGTTCCGGCGTCCTTCTTGAATGTATTGGCCCAAGGAGTGTAAATCAGTTGAGAAGTTAGCCGATGATGGGTAGATACCCTTTTGGTCTTTTCCTTCTGATTCACCCATTAATTGTTTCCACCATTCGGAGAAGTATTGTAAGGATGGTTCGTAGTTTTCTAAGATTTCCGTAGTGTAACCCTTACGGTATAAGATGTTACGTAAAGCAGCATATTGGTATGCTTCGTTCTTAGTTAGGTCAGCATCTGTGTATTCGTGAGAAGCATCACGAGCACCTTCCATTAACTTATCAATATCTGCCCCAGAAACAGCGATTGGTAACAAACCAACTGGTGTTAAGACCGTGAAACGACCACCAGTTGAGTCAGGAATAATGAACGTTTCGTAACCTTCAGCATCGGCTTCTGTCCGTAAAGCACCCTTTTGACGATCAGTTGTCGCGTAAATCCGTGCCTTAGCGCCTTCTTTACCATACTTTTCAACTAATTTTTCTTTGAAAATTCGGAAAGCAATTGAAGGTTCTGTCGTCGTACCAGACTTGGAAATTACGTTCACAGAAAAATCACGATCACCAATTAAGTCTAACAAATCATAGACATATGATGATGAAATTGAGTTCCCAGCGTAGAAGATTTGTGGGGCTTTACGCTTGTCAGCTGACAAGTAGTTAAAGAAACCGTGGTGAATGAATTCGATGGCGGCACGAGCACCTAAGTATGAGCCACCAATTCCAATTACAACTAAGACTTCAGAATCGTCTTGAATTTTCTTAGCTGCGGCTTTGATACGTGCAAATTCTTCCTTATCATAATCAGTTGGTAAGTTCAACCAACCTCGCATCTCATTACCTGCACCCGTACCCTTACGTAATTGTTCATCAGCAGCGTTCACCATTGCTTGAATTTCTGCTAATTCGTTGTCTTGGACAAACTTAGTCAAGTTTGAGCTATCAAATGAAATATGTGCCATTAATTATCGCTCCTTAAAATTTATTTTACATCTTTAATTATACAAAGATTTTCTTTAAAATAAAAGCCCTTAAATCACTATAAATTATTAAAATTACTTATAAGTACTTATAACTTTGCGGACATCTATAGATGGATTCTTGGTTTTATCTTTAATTTCACCTTAACTACTTGTTTTTAATGGTTGCTTTATTTTAAAATATGGGTTAGACAATGCAGAAAGGACGGTTTTTCCGTGTACTGGCAGAAAATTAAAAAATTCTTAGCCACTCGGTGGGGCTTTTTTACTTTACTTACCTTACTTTTTTGGGCTAAGACACTGGCCGTTTACTACCTTGACTTTAACCTCGGAGTCTCCGGCATTTACCAACATTTAGTTTTATGGGTTAATCCCCTCGGTACCACCTTACTACTTTTAAGTATCGGTTTGTATATTCGCCGCACTTTTCCAGCTTACTTAGCAATGATTTTGATTTATCTTGCTAACTCGGCCCTTTTACTTTTTAACGTCATCTATTATCGTGAATTTACTGATTTCATGACAATTAATGTAATCTTTGGTTATTCCTCCGTTTCCAATGGACTTTCGACTAGTTCGTCCGCCTTACTAACTCCCAAAGATATCATTTTTGCGGTTGATTTACTGCTTATCCTGGGCCTTATTTTAACTAAGACCATCAAATTTGACAAGCGCCCCATCCCTAAGCTTTCTGCCTTAGCGATGACCTCTTTTGCTTTATTTTTCATGACCTTTAACTTGACCTTAGGGGAAATAAGCCGGCCACAACTACTAGGCCGGACTTTTGACCGAGCCTACTTAGTTAAATATCTCGGTCTCGACTTTTTTACCGTTTATGACGGACTTAAAACTGCTAAAACCAACCAAGCCCGCAATGAAGCTAATAGCGCCGATTTAAATAAGGTGATTAATTTCGCCCAAGAGCATTACGCCAAGCCTAATGAACAAATGTTTGGTGTCGCTAAAGGTAAAAATGTGATTGTAATTCATTTGGAAAGTTTCCAACAATTCTTAATTAATTATAAGTTAAACGATCAGGAAGTAACTCCCTTCTTAAATAGTCTTTACAATAGTAAACAAACTTATAGTTTTGCCAACTTTTTTAATCAGGTTGGCCAAGGGAAAACTTCTGATGCCGAAAACATGTTGGAAACTAGCACTTACGGGTTACCTCAAGGTTCACTCTTTTCCACTTTGGGTAGCGAAAACACCTTCCAAGCAGCCCCGGCTATATTAAATCAAGAAGCCGGTTATACTTCTGCGGTCTTCCATGGTAACGTTGGTTCTTTCTGGAACCGTAATGACGTATACAAAAATATGGGATACCAATATTTCTTTGATGCTAGCTACTACGATACAAGTGCCGAGCGCTTGAGTGAATATGGTTTAAAGGATAAATATCTTTTCCATGACTCCGTTAAATATCTTGAACAGTTACAACAGCCGTTCTATACCAAATTTATTACGGTCACCAACCACTTCCCTTATACCTTGGATAGTGCTGACGCTGATTTTCCAGCTGCTAATACCGGAGAAGCTTCGGTTGATAACTACTTTGTTACGGCCCATTACCTAGATCAAGCGATTGAAACTTTCTTCAATTACCTTAAGAAATCCGGCCTTTACGATAATTCCGTGATTATCCTTTATGGTGATCACTACGGAATTTCTGATTCGCGAAACTTAAAATTAGCCTCTCTGTTAGGAAAATCAGCCTCAACTTGGAGTGACTTTGACAATACCCAGATGCAAAGAGTTCCGTTTATGATTCATATTCCGGGGCAAGAAAATGGTGGCGTACAAACAATATGGGGGGGAAATTGATGTTCTACCAACCTTACTTCACCTTTTAGGGATTAATTCCTCAGCATATTTACAATTTGGAACTGACCTATTTTCCAAAGAACATGATCAAACCGTGGCCTTTAGAAATGGTTCCTTCATTACTCCTAAATATACTGTTGTTTCAGGGACTATCTACGATAATCAAACTGGAGCCGTTGTCACCCATCCGTCTAAAGCGGTTAGTGACTACCTTGCGGAACAAAAGCAAAAAGTTCGGACCGAGTTATCCTTATCGGATACACTTAATACTAAGAATCTCTTGCGTTTCTATGTTCCCGCTCACTTTACGCCGGTTGACCCTAGTTTGTATGATTATAAGAAACAATTTGAACGCTTGAAAGCCTTAAATTCTAAATTAGGTGCTAAGTCTAAGAGTCTTTACAGCAAAAACAAGCATAAATCTACAGTTGACGATTATCCTAACGAAGAAGATAGTCTGAACCAAGATAACACCAATAATCAAGCAAATAGCACTGATAATAGCCAAACAGAAACTAGTCAAGAAGAAAGTACGGCTAGTGATAGCAGTGCTAGCACTAGTTCCACTGCTGCGCCAGCACTTTACGCAACCAGCGGTAACACCTCAACTCCGCCAACTGAATAGAACAAAGAAAAGATTGGAAAAATAAACTTTCCGATAACTTTTTATCGCAAAAAGAACCGCTAGAAACATTGCTTTAGTAGCATACTTTCTAGCGGTCTTTATTTTTTGGCCCTCTTCTCGGTCATCTTTTATGCTTGTTTATCAGGGAAAGTCATAGTAAAAGTCGTCCCTTTACCTACTTGACTTTGGACTTCAATCTGGGCTTGGTGTAAATCGACTAACTGTTTTACAATCGATAAGCCTAAACCAGATTCACCATACTTCTTATTTGTCCGAGAAGGATCCGCTTTATAATAACGTTCCCAAATATTTTGAACTTGTTCGGACGTCATCCCCATTCCAGTATCATAGATACGAATCACGGTTTCTCGGTATCCTCGTTCACCCGAAAATCCAATCGTACCATTTTGAGTAAATTGAATGGCATTTTGGGTAATATTAAAAACAATTTGTACTAGGCGATCATAATCCGCGTAAATTGGTAATTCATCCGGTAACGCCAATTCAAAGCAATCATTATTTTCCTGGGCCTTAGCCTCCAATTGCTTGGCAATATTCTTAATAATTTCACTGGCATTCAATTCAGTTTGATTAAGAACAATCACACCACTGCGAATCTTTTCATAATCGAGATTTTCATTGACTAAACGAATCAAACGTTTGGTTTCATTTTGCATTAAGGTAATACTTTTTTCCTTACTTTCTTCAGGGATCACATCATAGGCTAATCCTTCTAAAATACCATTAATAGTTGTTAGTGGCGTCCGCATTTCATGAGCCGCATCAGCCATAAAACGAAGTCTAAGCTCTTCTTGACGCTCGATTTCCTTATTAGAAGCAGCCAAGGAGGACGCCATCCGGTTGAAATCATGCGCTAATTCATCCAACTCATCTTTTCCGCGATTTTTAATCGCAACATCAAAGTTGCCATCCGCAATTTGCTTCGTCGCACTTTGCAAACGCCGAATTTTTTTAGTCATGTAATGAGCTAAAATGAAGCTTACAATTAGACCTAAAGCTGCTGAAATCAATAGCGCATAAAGTAAGTTGACCTCTACAGCTGTTACGGCTTCTTTAATATTTGAAGCAATCGAGCCTAAAGAAATGACCGCTACTAATTCCTTTCGAGCATTAAAACACGGTACGAAAATATCTGTTAATTGTTGACGTTCCGTACTATAAGCACTGTCTAACTTTTCAGGAGGTTCTGGCAAGCTAACATCTAGATTGGTGGTCGGCTTAACCATTTTTTTCTTAACCCTCCGACCTGCAATGTCAAATTTACGATAAATTATCTTGCCTTGTTTAAGTTTTTTCCATTCTTTTTTAGAAATACTAGCTTTAAACGCATTATTTGGATAAATAATCTCATCACGCTTGGTATAGATTGTCATATGCACTCCTTGTCCTTGCAAGAGCTCATCAAATGACTCCAACTTAGTCTGATTAACAATCAGACTTTCTCGACTATCATCCACTTCCAACAGACGTAAGGTTCCAGAAGACTTCAAGCTATGCGCATAATTTTCCAACTGAAACCAGGTATTACGGTAAACATTTTCCTTCATTAAATGAAAAAAAGAAAAACCCAAAATTACCAGTAAAGTCAAAATTACCGTAAAAAATGCGATTACCTGTTGGTAAAAAATTTTCATCTATTTTACCTCTGAATCATCAAATTTATAACCTACACCCCAAACAGTTTGAATAACTTTTGGTCCAACCTTTTCAATTTTTTGCCGTAATTTCTTAATATGCGCATCTACTGTGCGTTCGTCACCATAATATTCATAATCCCAAACTAACTGTAATAATTGTTCACGAGAGAAAACTTGGCGAGGCTTTTGTGCTAGAGTCTTTAATAAATCAAATTCCTTTGGTGTTAAGTCCATAATTTCCTTATCAAATAAGAAAGCTTCCCGCGTCTTAGAATTCAATTTAAAGTGTTCAGTTTGTACATCAAAATTATCTACATCTTCGTTTTGAGTTACCTGAGTTTTGAGTGCTGGAGTTTCTGCTCGCCGATGCAAGGCTTTAATTTTTGCCATTAAGGTCAGCGGTGAGAATGGTTTAACGATATAATCATCGGCACCCATTTCTAACCCTAAAACTTGATCACTTTCTGAATCACGGGCGGTCAAAATAATAATCGGCACGGTTTTAGAAATTTGACGAATTTCAGTATTCACCTGCAGACCATCTTTTTTAGGTAAATTTAAGTCTAAAGTAATCATATCCCAACTATCAGGATCGTCTTTAAACATTGCTACTGCTTCTTCGCCATCATAAGCATAGTGCGCGTCCCAACCATCTTTTTGGAAGAACATACTCATCATTTCAGAAACGGATTTATTATCTTCAACCATTAAAATTTTCATTTACTTCCTCCTCAAAATTAACTCTTACTAAAAAACTAACAAATTTCTATGTCTACATTATTATCTAAATTTGAATTTTTTTAAAAGAAAAAAGCGCAGAACCTTACAGTCTTGCGCCCTACAATATGGAAGCGGCGGGAATCGAACCCGCGTCCAAGC
Organism: Ligilactobacillus equi DSM 15833 = JCM 10991; assembly: GCF_000615765.1. Taxonomy (GTDB): domain Bacteria; phylum Bacillota; class Bacilli; order Lactobacillales; family Lactobacillaceae; genus Ligilactobacillus; species Ligilactobacillus equi. Next base: position 31,644 of record NZ_BAMI01000014.1, read on the forward strand.
ATATCGCCACTTAAACGTCTACGTTCATAGTCAGACTATTTAACTTTCATCCAAGACCGCGCCGCCCGACCCGGCTAACATCTTGAACTAACCTAATTAATCTCTTCTTTTTCCTCTAGGTGAAAGGTCCAAGCGTAAGTCCACTTCATATAAAACCCGGATCTAACACATGGACGATGCTAGGCGGATTTACGCCACTGCGATTAGGCAGCTAATGCGTAAGATTGTGTGTTATTTTTTGCAGTTATATTTTAACTGAGCGTTTTATGGTAGTCGCAACCTACCAAACGCAGTCTAAGCTCGACCTATACCTGTCGAATCCTAAACGCCCCCATAAATGACTGTAATTAATTATACTACAATCATCTCAAAAGATAAAGCCATTTGTTCACTACATCTGATCCATAGTACGGTTTAATAATTGATCAACATAAAGATTTCCTTGGTTATTCGCGTGTCCCTTAGTCCAGCTATAATCTAAATTCGTAAACTTCGGTAATAATTGCGCCACAGCTTGCCATAACTCCTGATTTAAAACTACCTGACCATCAGCCTTACGCCAATTACGTCTTTGCCAAGAATTCAGCCACCCTTTAGTGACGGCGTCGAGGACATAACGAGAATCCAAGACAAACAAGACTTTCAAATTAAAGCGACCCAATTGCTCTAAGTAACGTAACGCCTGTAAGAAAGCTGTAACTTCCATCTTATTATTGGTTGCACCATACCCACCATTCGTGGCTTCGACTAAGATTTGTTTTTGCTTCGTAAAGGCGACAAAAGCCCAAGCGGCCTTATCATCATTTAAAACGTGTCCGCCCCGATAATTGCCATGATTCCGCGAACCACCATCGGTGTAAATCACCAAATCGTACTCTTCTGGCTGGCGACTTACGAGCTGAGGCTTAGCATTTAAACTACCATCTAAGTTTCCACCTTGATCAAGCCAAGCTTGAGCTTGCGCTTGACTAGGGAAAGACTTAAAGCGCGCCCCTAAAAAACCTTGAACCTGACGTTGACATTCCGGCCAGGAGGTGTAAATTCCGGGCTGGCGTCCCCGATAAACTGCATAGTATTTTTGCACCATAGCGCCCCCCTCTGACTTAACTTCAATTAATTTTAGCACAAAAAGACACATCATGGATGCATCTTTTGATTAGTTAATCCATACACTCATAGCATGAATGTTTTTTTCTAAACGTTCAAACGGCTCCCTAAGGGTTAAACGGTAAATTGATTCAAGCCCTCGTTTATCGTAGGTAACTAGACCCGCTTTGCGTAAAATCTTTAAGTGGTGCGAGACAGCTGGCTGGGTGATGGGCATCATCCGCGTTATTTCACTAACAGTTAGCCCTTCGCGGGAATGTTCACACAGTAACGTTATTAAATGTTGACGCTTATCGTCCGCCAATGCTGTCAAGACGTCTAATTCATTTTCAAAATCATTCAAAATCTTACTTTGCCTGCTTGAGAGGCCACTTCCAACTGTCATCATACCCACTCCTTCAATATTTTTTCACCTTTACTATAGCATAAAGCTCACTTTTCAGCAAACGTTTTCATTAAAAATATTGAATATCAGAGTAGAAAATACACCACTTACATTATAGATAAAAATAAATCGAAAAGAACATAGAGGCCGAGGCAAAAACCACCAATAGATGCCAGTAGACATGAGCATACTTAACTCCATGAATACTGTAAACCCCTGCCCCTAAAGTAAATAAGATACCTCCTAAAACGAGTAAGGTTATCCCTGTACCACCTAGGGCCAAAATTAGAGACTTAGCACCCAGCAAACATAACCACCCCATACCGATATAAATAATTGTTTCGATATACTGCTTGCGATTTTTGGCCAAAATGTGGTAACAAATTCCTAGAACTGCCAGCACCCATACCACCACTAAAAGCGCTAGGCCTGCCTTACCCTGAATGCCTAAGAGGCAATATGGGGTGTAGGTTCCAGCAATTAATAGATAGATTCCACAGTGATCAAAAATTTGAAAAAGCCGGCGCGCTTTCGTAAAGTAAAAAGTATGAAAAAACGTCGAAAAGAGATACAAACCTAATAAACTAAGCCCATAAACCAAGTAGGCTGCAAAATATAAAGGGCCTTGATTGAGACCTTTCATAATTAATAAAACTAAGGCTACAATACTAAGTGCCACCCCAATTCCATGTGTAATAGCACTAAATACTTCGTTAATTATTTGTGATTTATAATCAAGTTTCATACTCATCGCCCTCTTTTTCTTTTTTCTAAATTATACAGCTATATAAATTATAAGTCAATAACATCTAGATTTAAAATCTAGATGACAACAAAGTAAAACTACGTGTTATAATTAAAGATAGATAAAACTTAGATAGAGGACAAATAATATATGGCTGAAAAAATATCAATCAAAGACTGGTTAAATTTCTTTCATCCCCAGCCCTTACCCGCTTGGGAAGAGTTTCCTGATTTTGAACTTTATATGGATCAACTCGTAAGCTTAGGCAACCGTTACTTAGCGGACTTAACCGATGCCCCCATCACCTCTTCGATGGTCAATAGCTATGTCAAAAAAGGGCTCCTACCGCGTCCTATTAAGAAAAAATACCAATCGACCCACTTAGCTCATCTTTTGGTAGTATCGCTTTTAAAATATGTTTACTCCCTCGAAACAGTAAAAAAATCGATTGACTTCGTGTTAGAAAATCAAAGTGTGGAGGAAGCCTACCATACTTTCCAAAAACTCTTCAACCAAACCTTAGTTGGTATCAAAGATGATCAACTCCCTGAAGTACAAGATGATGCGGAACATCCCCGTTTAGAAACCGCGGAAACCTTCGCTATTCGGGCGGTAATCTATAAAACTATGAGTAACCAACTCTTAAAAAAGGTTGAACAACAAGAAAATTAACATTACATGCCAAAAACTCGTAACCAAATTAGTTACGAGTTTTTTATTTTAGTAAAATAAAAAGCCCAAGAAATTTTCCTTGGACTTCTGAGACATCAATTTTAGATTAACCTAAAGCTGGAGTACCAAACCATTCGATACGTTCCTTAACGATGTCAGTAATAGCTTGTGTACCAGGTGCAAGCAACTTACGTGGGTCGTAACCCTTGCCTTCTTGGTCCTTACCTGCTTCAATGTACTTACGAGTAGCTTCTTGGAATGCTAATTGGCATTCAGTGTTAACGTTAACCTTTGAAACACCCATTGAGATAGCTTTTTGGATTTGTTCCTTAGGAATACCAGAACCACCGTGTAATACTAATGGTGTGTCAATAGCATCTGCAATTTCCTTCAAACGGTCAAAGTTTAAACCAGTCCAGTTTGCAGGGTACTTACCGTGGATGTTACCGATACCACATGCCAAGTAGTCAACACCTAAAGCAGCGATTTGCTTAGCTTCTTCAACATCAGCTAATTCACCAGCACCAACGATACCATCTTCTTCACCACCAATTGAACCAACTTCGGCTTCAACAGAGATGTTAGCAGCGTGTGCTAAGTCAACGATTTCCTTAGTCTTTTCTAAGTTTTCTTCGAATGGTAAGTCGTGACCATCAAACATAACTGAAGTGTAACCTGCACGAATTGCTTCCAAGGCAGCTTCGTAGTTACCGTGGTCTAAGTGCATTACGACAGGAACAGTAATGTCCATTGACTTTACAGTTTCGCGAACTAACATGTTGCATAATTCGTAACCACCCATGTACTTAGCAGCACCCATTGAAGTTTGGATTAAAACAGGTGTGTTTGTTTCTTGTGCAGCTGCTAAAATGGCACGAGTCCATTCCAAGTTGTTTGTGTTGAAGGCACCAACAGCGTAGTGACCTTTACGAGCAGCAGCAAAAATTTCGTTACCGTTTACGATTGACATAAAACAGCCTCCTAAAAAATTTACAATGTAAAAACTTACTCATCTGAGTACATTCTTATTCTAACACATTTTTGTAACAAAACGCACTATAATTTACCTGCTTTTTTCGCTTTTCTTCCAAAATCTTGCAAAAGCACACAGTTTCTTTCATAAATTTAGTTAAAATCTCTAAATCTAAGCAATATGATTTTCGCGTAATATTTTATTCACCAAAGCTTGTGCTTCCGGTGTTTTTTCCCATTCTTGGAAATATGTCATCCCTTCGTCTTGCATTGTAAAAGTGTTATTAATATACTCTTCATACTTAATGACGTTGGTTGAACGCGGGATATTAAGTTGTAAAATACGAACCTCTTTGATAAATCCCCGGACCGCAGCTAACTCAGCACGCCCGTTTTGAACCATATTCGCTACTTCATAATAGTGGCTACCATCATTACGAGTAATTTCTTCGATTAAAGTTAAAACTTCGTGACTTTTCATGACATTTTTCCTTCTTTACTTTTTTCATTTATTATAACAAAAAACAACCACCATAACATTACGGTGGTCGGCATAAGAGAGAAAGAGAATTGATTAGAAGGTAATATTCAAATACCTTACAAGAAAATGATAACCCCCAGTGAAAGCGTTGTCAACATTTTTATCTAAATACCTCACAAATTCACAAACTTTTTGAGCTACCCATACTTATTCTAATTCTCGCGAACTCTGGCTCGTCACTTCCTCGGCTTCTTCACTACTTTCCGAACTTACTTGTTTGCTCGTATTACTACTTTGTGTCACCGCGGAACTTGTCTCGGTGTTACTACTACTTGCTGTCTCACTACTGTTAGTCACATAAATTTCCACTTCAATTGAAGCTGGACTAACTGCTGTAATACCACTTTGACTAGGATTAATCCGCACACTTTGACTCGTTGAACTTGTAATTCCTGCTACCGAAATTGGAACCCGTAAAGAGTTTATTTTATCAAGTGCAGCCTTCGTCCCTGTTACCATCACACTAGTGGTTTCACTACTAAAGGAATAGTTTTTACCACTTACGCCATCATCACTAGCAACAAGTTTTAACGGTAATTTCTTGGTAATAGTAGCAGCCTCAATAGGCACGGTAACAGTAGTTTGACTCGGACTAATTTCTACTGGTAAAACCTGTCCTCTTTTATCTAAGGCCACAATATCCACCGTACGTGTAACCGTCGTCCGTGTATTGTCAGGCAAGTTAACATCAGCTACCACATTAGCGATGTTTTTTACGTCACTTTTAGCCCCCGTCACTGTGACTGATTTACGAGATAATGTCGCAATACCAGCCGCATAACCATCAGCTACTTGATTACTATCAAAACGAGCTTGAACTTGCATTTTCTTAATCGCCTTACGACTAATCTTGACCGTTATTTTATCTGGATTTAAGTCCACTGATAATTCTCGGCTAATACCACTTGTCTTTAGTTTGACTGTATGTTTTCCAACCGACAGGTTATTTAAGTCAGCATAAACCGTAAAGTTTTGAGTATTATGCATCGCAGTCACCAGCGCCGAAGAACCCGTCACTTTTAATTTGACCGTTTCAGGTGCATCTTGCACGACATAGCGCTCATCATCATAATTTAATTTCAAGTTAGTGGTAACTTCAAAGGTCTTGTTGGTTTTTAAAACACTACGGAAGGCTGATTTATTGACCTCCATTCCCCTTTGACTTGCAGTTTGCGAGTTAACATAAAGAAATAAGAACAAAGCCATCGCCAGGGAAACGAAGCGGTAGAAAATTTTACTAGTCCAAAAATTTTTTTTCAATGTTTCCGCCCCCTTTTTTTGAAGTTCGACTTTCTGGCAAAAATGGCCTCCATCAAACGCACCAACGGAATCGGACCTTGGTCATCATCTTTGGTTTTCGGAACTAACTCACTACGTAATAACTTAAGGTAATCGTCTCGCCGTAAATCGCGAATTAATTCGCTATTCTTGGTAATCGTAACGCCACCAGTTTCTTCAGAAACAATCACCGTCAGTGCGTCAGTCACCTCGCTAATCCCAACTGCAGCCCGGTGACGAGTTCCTAATTCTTTAGGAATGGCATTACTTTCTGACAAAGGCAAATAAGCTGCCGCTACCGCTACTTTATTATTTTTAATGATTACCGCTCCATCATGCAAAGGCGTGTTGGGGATAAAAATATTTATTAAGAGCGCCCCGGTAATATGAGCATCTAGTTTAATCCCCGTTTCGATATATTCATCTAACCCCGTATTTTGTTGGATTGTAATCAGCGCCCCAATCCGCCGCTTGGACATATATTGGATAGCTTGATCTAAGGCTTCAACCATCTCTTCTTCTTCACGTTGCGCCTTATTACGTGTAAAAACCGAACCACGTCCGAGATGCTCTAATCCTCGTCTAATTTCTGGTTGGAAAATTACAATACATGCAATAATCCCCCAGTTAATAACCTGATCCATAATCCAAGAGACGGTTTCTAAGCCGCCATACAAACTTATCACCTTAATGGCAATAATAATTAAGACCCCTTTGAAAAGTTGGACGGCTTTGGTCCCCCGTAATAATAGAATCAGCTCATAAATAACAAACCAAACCACGAGAATATCTACAATATTGGCCACGTTACGCCAAGTGAAGATACTTCCCCAGTCAAAAAACATACTTTCTCCTCCCTTCAAAACTTTACTTTTACTAATAATTATAGCACGGCTAGCCCGTCAACTA
>NZ_BAMI01000013.1 GCF_000615765.1 Ligilactobacillus equi DSM 15833 = JCM 10991
AAACCCTTTTATTTTTGATAATTTTTTAAAAAAATCAACATTTTACATCAAGCAAAACTTAATTAATTTTAATCTTCGATTATACTCTCAAATTATGAAAACCATATGAAAAAGGTTCCAATTTTCCCTTGGAACCTTTAAATTATTCATCTAAAAACTCTAAATAACTGTCATCATTATTTTTATCATGAATGACCACTTTCGTTTTAGCCGGTACATTTTCCATAATCCACTTGGCATCAGAAACCGTTAAACGAATAGAACCGTAGGCCTTCACATTATGTTTACGTGTGACCTTTTGTCCTAACATTTTGGCTTGCTTAGTTATGACCTTACCATCCTTGTTAAAAGGTACCGATTCAAAGCGGTACACGCCATCCCCTTTAAAAGAGGTCCAATATTTTGCCCCATAACCTTTAGTTTCATCAAAATACCCTGTTCCTCGTCGCTTCTCAATTTTTTCATGACCTTCAGGCGTTTTTTGGTAATCACTTTGATGGTTTTCATAGTTTTTAGCTATGGATGCATACATAGTGTAAATAGTATACTTTCCAGAACGGATGTAAACTCTTTGTTTCTTAGGTGAAACTTCAATCCATAAGCGATGTTTATGTTTCTTGGTATTTTGATATTTGGTCAAACTCAAGTCAGGATACGGTAGACTTTCAGACGGCTTATTCCAATCAATATTTTGACTATCTTGAAGGGCCTTTTTTTGCTGAGTGGTTAATTTCTTTTGAATCGCTTTTTGACGTTTTTCCCTTTGCGCCCGTTTTTCCATTTTAATGGCATTCGCTTGTTCAGCTTTGTGGACATGGATGGCAGCGTAAACGGTCACAACAACCAAAATTACCGCTACAATCCAGGAAAAAAAGTTCCTTTTTTGCATAACTGTAACTCCTCGTTTTTTTCTTTCTTTAGCATACGAATTTTTCTCCCCTCTGTCAAACATCCAGCAAACTAATACTCTTTTTTAGATAAACGTGCTAGAATTATTCTTATCGACTAATATCAAAGGAGGTTTTTTTATGGTACAAGATTCATCAAAGCAGCCTAACCAAAAGCCTGAACCACTCATCAGCCCCTATGAAGATATCAAGTATGGCGAACCTTGGTATGTAGATGCGGAACTTGTTAATTTAAATCTACACAATTTAAAAAAAGCTCTCGCTTACTTGGATCAAACAACAAACATTGGTGATACTTATAGTGATGAAGCTTTGAGCCACAATATTCAACTGCTCTTATTGCGTGATTATGAAGAATTAGAAATTTACCACTACCCGATGGATATTTATCTGGGCCAAATTACCCTCTGGGAAGATGAAGATTCCACAAACGAGGAAGCCTCCCGCATTGCTGTTTCATACCTTTATCAGAATCAAATTCCGCTCCTCTTGGGATATTTGCCTGACGACTATACTTTACAGGTGCAAAACCTTTTAGATAGTGACCGTCCCCTCAAAGTCGCTACTTTCCTGGAAGGTGGGCCTTATAAAAATGTCATTTGGGAAAACGACCAACTTACTTTTGTTGAAAAAGAAAAATCCTATCACCTACATTTGATCATTGCATAAGAAAAGCCTCCTACCAACTGGCAGGAGGCTTATTTAAGATGCGCCACGGGGGAGTCGAACCCTCATTCTGAGAACCGGAATCTCATGTGCTATCCATTACACTAGCGGCGCAATATCAACCGACTTAAATATTATATTGCATTTTCTCTTTTTATGCAAGCACTTGCTTGTCAAAATTTTTATTTTTTAGCTTTAAATCAAAGTTCTATTCAACCTAGCTACTTTTTCCACAAACTAAACCTAAACCATTCTACCTCAATAACAGAAAATTTGCATCCATATTTATATACCTAATTATAACAATTTCTACTTTGTAGTTAGCATTGTTTGACACTTTAAACTTTTTCTGAAGATTTTTCCTAAAAAAGCTTGCATATTTTTTCCATAACTGGTATTATATTTTTTGTCGGTAAGCGACGATAACATTTTGGGTGGTTAGCTCAGCTGGCAGAGCAACGGACTCTTAATCCGTGGGTCCAGGGTTCGATCCCCTGACCACCCATTTAATTAGATATCTAATTACTATCTTTTATCAGTAATGATAATTTTGGGTGGTTAGCTCAGCTGGCAGAGCAACGGACTCTTAATCCGTGGGTCCAGGGTTCGATCCCCTGACCACCCATTTTTAATTTCGGTCTGGTTAAGGACCGTTTTTTTTATCTCCATTTTTTTATATTTACCAAAAAAGAAGCTCGCGACTAACGTCACGAGCTTCTTTAGATTTTACCAGGAGAAAAGTCCCACCATTGCTGCAGAAAGCAAGGAAACTAAAATCCCGGAAACTAAAAGATATAAAACATTTTTAGAAATGTAGTCATTCTTTTCATCGTCAACAATACCTTTAAAACATCCAATAATCATTCCCACAGTTGAGAAGTTAGCAAAGGACATCACAAAAGTTGTCAAGACCGCCCGGAAGTGTTCTGTAAAAGCAGAAGTCCCGATAGTCTTAGTCACATCTTGCATAACCACAAATTCGTTAGTTACCAACTTCATCCCCATGTATTGAGCCATCTTGAAGGCGTCATCAAATGGTAAACCAAGTAACCAAGCAAATGGGTACATAATAATCCCCAAAATGTGCTCTAAGGATAACCATGGGTGAACCACACCTAAAACATTGTCAATTAACTTAGCTAATGCCACAAAAGCAATAACATTAGCTACAATGATTAAGATTAACTTACCAGCACCGATAATTGAGTTACCCAAGAAGGAGAAGAATGGTTCCTTCTTACCATTAGCATCCAATGTTTCCGGGTTTGCCCCAATGGTTGCAATCGTATCTTCTTCAGCTGGAACGTCAACTGGATTCATCAAAGCCGTCACAATTAAAGCATTAAGTACGTTAATTGGAATTGCCGTTAAAATGTAACTAGGTGGCATCATTTGGGTATAAGCCCCCACAATTGATGCTGTCACACAAGACATGGACATCATAGCTAACGTCAAATTACGTTCCTTGTTCATTTGCTTTAATTGCAAAGTTGAAACAGCTAATGCTTCCGTGTTCCCTAAAAACATCATTTCAATCGCAAAAAATGATTCAAATTTAGGTTGACCGGTAATCTTAGAAATGGCCCAACCAATCCACTTAATAATGAATGGTAAAATCCCGATATAAGTTAAAATATCAAATAATGGCACAATCATTAATACGGGCATTAAAACAGAGAAGAACCAGTCTTTAGAATCCGTGTTGATTTGACTTGGAAAAGCAAAGGCTACCCCCTCATAAGCTACATCAACTAGGCTATTGAAACCAGCCGCTGCCGCCTCAACCATCATCCGACCAATTGAGAAGCTGGTTAAGAACCAGGCTAAAAATAAGTTCACGACAATCATCACACCGATGGACATCCACTTGATGGCTTTACGATCCTTAGAAAAAGCAAAACCAATTGCCAAGAAGATTAGTAAACCGAGAGCATTAACTAAAAGATACACTCTTTTTTCCTCCTTGAAAATCTATAAAATTGTTTTAAATTAGTATAACGATTTTTCAAGACTTTGTAAATTATCCGAACTTTTTCATTCATTTAAGTAATTCTCATTATAAAAATTCAAAAAAGGATTTACTAAAACCTTTTACAAGGTTAATTTACCCGAATATTGCTTAAAAATCTCATTTAATCTCGTTTTTTGTCATTAAACTTTAATTTTTATCATGGTATTTTATTTTATAAAACGCTTGCATTTGTTAAAAGTTGCTTTATAATGAAGGTGTAAAGAAGATACGGTTAATTCACTGAGTTCGCAAATGCGATTTTGGTAACGAAGTATGGACACTTCTAGGTTAGATTAAGGGTTGAATTAACATCATCTTCTTAAATGACCAGAACCAATGAGATTTAATAACGAACCGTCGAGATTATCAAAGAAGATTATAAAGATTATTTTATGACGGTGCAAGGTTATTAAGGCTCGTTGGTTTTTCTTTACAATTTTCCAAGGAGAATTTTTTATGCCTAAAACACTTACTTGTAAACAAACCTTAGCTATTACAAATCACCGCATTCTAAATGGGGATTTAAATGAACATGGTACCCTTTTTGGCGGACGTTTAATGGAAATTCTAGATGCAACAGCCTCAGTGACCGCCCAAAGAGCTTGTCGTAGCCATCTAGTAACAGCGGCTTTAGACAACGTCCAATTCATCGCTCCTTTCACATTGGATGATGCTATGTGTATCGAAACCTACTTAACAGGAAGCGGAACGCGGTCTATGGAGGTTTTCGTAAAAATTATTGGGGAAAAAATGTTGACGGGCGAACGTTTTTTAGGTGCAACAGCTTTTATTACCTTTGTTGCTACCGACGATGATGTTACCATCCCCGCGGTTAAACCCGAAAGCGATGAAGAAATTTACCTATGTCGAGGTTACTCTAAAAGAAAGCAACAACGTCAATTGAACTACCAAGCTCAAAAAGATATGAAACAACACCTCAGTTTAAAACAACCTTGGTTGTAAACTAAAAAGCCATTTTTGCATTTAACCAATGCAAAAGTGGCTTTTTTAATTCTTAGTTAGATTCGTGCCCAAACATTTTCTAAAACATTAGTTTGTTCACGGTCTGGCCCTACAGAGAAGGTCGAAACTTTTACCCCCACTAAATCTTGGATTCGGTGAATGTAGTTACGCGCATTTTCTGGTAACTCTTCCAATGTCTTGCAAGCAGTAATATCTTCTGACCACCCCGGAAGTGTCTCATATACTGGCTTACATGCTGCTAATTCCTTCAAGGAAGCTGGGTAATGGTAAATTTTTTCACCATTTAGCTCATACGCAGTACAGATCTTAATTTCGTCTAAACCAGTTAACACATCTAAACAATTCAAACAAAGGTTAGTTAAACCGGAAACACGCTTAGAGTGGCGCATCACAACTGAATCAAACCAACCGATACGGCGCGGACGCTTAGTAACTGTCCCATATTCATGCCCAATTTCGCGAATCCGATCACCAATTTCATCATGTAATTCGGTAGGGAAAGGACCGTCTCCGACCCGAGAAGTGTAAGCTTTACATGCTCCCACTACCTTGTCGATTTTGGCAGGACCAACCCCACTCCCGATAGTTACTCCCCCAGCAACTGGGTTAGAGGAGGTTACGAATGGGTAAGTTCCATGGTCAATATCTAACATAACCCCTTGAGCACCTTCGAATAAGACCCGCTTACCAGCATCTAAGGCATCGTTTAAGACAACAGAAGTATCCGTCACATATTCCTTGAAACGTTGGCCATAAGCGTAGTATTCTTCAAAAATATCATCGAAGTTTAAAGTTTCAGCATCATAGAATTTTTCAAACAAGCGATTTTTTTCTTCCAAATTAGTCTTTAATTTTGCTTCAAAAGTTTCACGGTCCAATAAATCAGCGACACGAATCCCGACCCGAGATGCCTTATCCATGTAAGCTGGACCAATTCCCTTGTTAGTGGTTCCAATCTTGTTACTCTTCTTAGAAGCTTCTTGGAGCTTATCTAGAGCAATATGGTAAGGTAAAATGACATGGGCTCGATCAGAAACCCGTAAATTACTTGTAGAAATTCCGTTTTCTTTCAAATAGTCTAACTCTTCAACTAAAGATTTAGGATTTAATACAACCCCATTACCAATCACGGCAATCTTTTCGGAGTAAAAAATCCCGGATGGAATTAACCGTAATTTGTAAGTCTTACCATCAAAAGCAATCGTATGACCGGCATTGTCGCCCCCTTGGTAACGGGCAATCACTTCCGCATCATGACTCAAAAAGTCGGTAATCTTACCTTTTCCTTCGTCGCCCCATTGGCTCCCTACAACAACAACTGATGACATATCTTCACCTCGTTAATTTATCTGCAATGCACTGACGAGTGCATTTTTTTCTAAGCGGAAGGTTCCACTTAACACCACTTGCTATTGTAACAAAAAGTTATCCTTTCTTCAACAGAAACCGAATATTATTATCCGGAAATGAAAATATTTTTTTTATTAGCGAACTTTAAATTAAATTTAGGGGCGTTTAAAAATAAAAAAGGCAATTAAAATTGCCTTTTCCCTTAAAATTTCACTTCTTTGTCTGAATATCCCTTTTCAAAAAGATCGCGGCTAGCTTGGAAACTCTCAAAGACCATATTACGCACAGCAACATCCGTATAGAAAGCTCGGTGTGGCGAAATTAAAACATTGTCGCGTGCAAATAAGTTATTAAAGGCCGGATAATCTGGCTTGCGATTACCCAAATCGTGATTAAAGACCTGCGTTTCATCTTCCATCACATCTAAGGCCGCTCCAGCAATCTGACCACTATCTAAAGCAGCAATCAAGGCCTCCTCATCAATTAAAGGTCCCCGCGAAGCATTCACAATAAGTGTACCCGGACGCATCTTAGCAAAAGCTGCTTGGTCTAACATATGGTGAGTACTGTCCAAAAGGGGCACATGTAAAGTTACCACGGTCGCTTGAGCGTATAGCTCGTCTAAACTGTCAACATAAATGCCCGTCTTTTCTAATTCTGGGTTACGGAAAGCATCGTAAGCGATAACCTTAGCCCCAAAACCTTGGTAAATTTGTATAGCGACGCGACCGATATGACCGGTTCCCACAACCCCAATTACTTGTTGATTCAACTCACGAGAAATTTGCGGTGCCCACCGAAAGTCTCCTTGCGCCATCTTTCGGTCGTATTCCTTAGTCCGCCGCAAGAGATTCAACAATTGCGTAACGGTAAATTCTGCAATCGCTGCTGGTGAGTAGACCGGTACGTTAGTGACTTTTATCCCTAACTTAGCGACAACTTGTGGATTAATACCGTCCACCCCAACATTACGTACAGAAAAATTCTTAATACCGTAACTCGCTAATTTTTCAAAAACTTCATCAGCATAGGGGTTTAACTGTAGGGCTGTTACGCCATCGAAACCTTGAGCCTGGGTAACTGTTTCCGGCGTAAGTAGTTCTTGGGTAATCTTGACTTCCACCCCAGGATTAGCTTGACACCATTGGTCCACAAAGGGCTTTTCATCATCACGAATACCAAAAGCAATAATTTTCACGATTCCAACTCCTTTACTAGTATATCTATACCATAGCACAATAATCTGAAAAGACCTTAAGAGATTGATAATTTTCAACTAAAAAAGCGACTTGTTAAGACAAATCGCAAAGTTTTATTATTTTAATCCAGTTTCTTTGAGATAGGCGGCAATTCTAACTTGGTTATCCTGACCTTTATGCAAGAGCAAGCGTGGTAAAACCTTTGCTCTTGGTGCATGAGTTCTCAAGAGACGAATAGAACGCGTCCGTTTCCCAGAAATAGCAGTTTCCATAGCAAAAGGCACGATATCTTTACCTGCAAAGCCATTCTTTTTTAAAAGATCCTTAATCACCATCGGTGCTGTCCCAAACCAAATAGGGTAACCAATAAAAATGGTGTCATAGTTAGCTAAATCAGGAATAGGCGTAATCTGTTCTGGTGTCGCCCCAGTAATCCATTCCTTAAAAGCTCGGGTCTTATCGTGCCCCGTATAAGCGGGATTACCTTTTAATTCGATAATGTCACCACCAACCGCTTGGTGAACTTCATGAGCTAAATCACTTACTTCATCAGCTGGAGAGAAGTAAAGCACCAAAGTTTTGTACATTGGCTTCGCTACCTTTAAATCGGTTGGCATAGTTTTATTGAAGAAGTACCCTAATAAAGCTACCACAATAATAAAAGCTAACACAATGATAGTTCCTAATGTTGACATAAATTTTTCACCCTTTCGTAACCTTGTTATCAAGGCTCGCTTCCAATCTATAGAAGTATTTTACCGCTATTAAATCAAGTTGAGTTAATTTTTTACCTTCCCGTTAGCCATCTTAAACTTTTCTTAATAATTATTGATCATCTCGCAAGGAAAGCGAAGAAAACTTGTTATAAGATTTCATAAAAAGGAGGTTAACCGTTCCTCGCGCGCCCCCCGATTCTTTTCAATAATTAACTCTACCGGACTAGAACTACTATCTGAATCCGGCATTCCCGGTATAGGCATCCCGGAACCATCATCATTACCGTCCTGAGAACCTTCTCTTTCATAGTAATCATCTCGGTAAAGGAAAGCTACGATATCAGCATCTTGTTCAATTGAACCAGATTCCCGAATATCAGATAGCACTGGCCGCTTATCTTGTCGTTGTTCTACCCCACGGGAAAGTTGGGATAGGGCAATCACAGGCACATTTAATTCCTTAGCTAACTTCTTTAATTGTCGCGAGATTTCAGAAACTTCTTGTTGACGACTTTCTTTATTGGAACCTTCAATCAGTTGGAGATAATCAATCACAATTAACCCAAGATTCTTAGTCTCCTTGGCTAAACGACGACATTTAGCGCGAATTTCAGAAACCTTAATTCCCGGGGTATCATCAATAAAAATCGACGTTCGACTCAAAGAACCTGAAGCCATCATTAAATGTTGCCACTCTTCATCTGTCAAGTTCCCCGTCCGCATGTGACCGGCATCAATCATTCCTTCGGCACATAACATCCGGTTAACTAGAGATTCTGCCCCCATTTCCAAAGAAAAAATAGCTACCGTCTTATCCGTCGCTAAACCAACATTTTGTGCAATATTCAAAACAAAGGCCGTCTTCCCAACAGCCGGCCGAGCTGCCAAGATAATTAAATTATCCGGTTGCAGTCCCGCTGTCATCCTATCAAAATCTGCAAACCCCGTTCCTAACCCTGTAATCGTCTCTTTTCTTTGAGAAAGGTCTGCGATATTTTGGTAAGATTCTGCAATGATATCCTTAATCTTCAAAAAGCCACTTGTAGTACGGTTTTCTGAAATACGCATGATATCTTGCTCAGCCTTGTCCACCAAACTTTGTATATCACCATCTTGATTTTGAGTTCGCGAAATAATATCCCGCGCAGCCGCAATCAATTTCCGTGACGTGGACTTTTCTGAAACAATTTTAGCATAGTTAGCTACGTTTGATGCCGATGGTACAATCCCCGCTAATTCAGCTAAATAAGCCGGCCCTCCCACATCTTCTAATTGATTTTGTTCAGCTAAGTAATTCGCTACTGTCAACGGATCCAGAGGTTCATCGCGGTCGTTTAAGTCAACAAAAGCCTGAAAAATTTGCTTATGTGCACTGCGATAAAAATCTTGGGCTTCCAAATATTCCTGAGCATCAGCGAGAGTATCATTATCAATAATAATGGAACCTAGGACAGATTGTTCCGCTTCAATATTTTGGGGTGGTAACCCTTCTTGTAAGCTAGCTTCCACGCTTTCGTTGTTCATAAAAACTCCTTTCGTTTAAAAAATCACCAACAAACGCGGTGATTTCTAACAGTCATTATTTTTCGGCAATGTGTACTCTAATCTTGGCAGAGACTTGGTTGTGTAATTTAACTGGGACATTGACATAACCCATGGAACGAATTGGTTCATTCAATTCCATCTTACGCTTATCAATCTTAATACCATATTGTTTTTCCATAGCTTGTGAAATTTGCTTGCTAGTAATGGAGCCAAATAAACGACCATCACTGCCGGCTTTAGCCGTCATTTCAACCACAAAGTCACCTGATTCAAGTTTTTCTTTTAAGACCTTAGCTTCGGCCAAAACTTCGGCTTCGTGCTTGGCTTCCGCCTTTTGTTGACCACGTAAAGCTGACATTGCCTTAGCGTCGGCTTGTTTAGCCTTGTTGGCCTTAATCAAAAAGTTCGCGTAACCATCAGGAACTTCCTTTACTTCTCCCCGCTTACCTTTACCACGTACGTCTTGTGTAAAAATAACTTTCATTTTGTTTTCCTCACATTCTTTATTTGTTTTCTTCAGCGTCTGCTTGTAATAAGGCTAACAAGTCCTGACGCGCTTGAGCCACCGTGGTGTCCTTGATTTGAGTTGCTGCATTGGATAAGTGCCCCCCACCACCAAGTTGTTCCATAATGACCTGCACATTTTTCTTCCCATTACTCCGTGCAGAAATCCCAACTGTATCCTCATTCCGCCGGGTAATTACAAAGGAAGCCTCTACGCCACTAATATTCAACAAAGAGTCGGCAGCTTGAGCGGCCGTAACTGGATCATAAATCCGTTCTTCTTCACCAGTACTAAGGGCGTTGTCATCCAAGAGTTCCAGCCGTTCCAAAAGGTGGTTGCGTTGGATGTAATCCTTGGCATTTTCCTTGGTAAAGTGGCGGGACATTTCGGGATCGGCCCCCACTGACCGTAAGTAACTCGCCGCATCAAAGGTCCGCGTCCCTGACCGTAGGGCAAAGGACTTGGTATCAATGATAATCCCCGTTAACATCGCAGTAGCCTCAATCTTATTGATTGGTTCGAGATCTTTTTGTTGGTACTCAAACATTTCCGTAATCAATTCACAAGTTGAGCTTGCATAAGGTTCAATGTAGACCAACATCGGATTTTGTGGAAACTCTTCGCCCCGCCGGTGGTGATCAATAATCATGGTCCGATTGGCCATGGCTTCGTAAAGTTCGAGGCTAACGGACATAGATGGCTTGGAGTGATCCACCATAACTAAAAGATCACTGTTAATCGCTCTTTCTAAAGCCTCAGCTGGACTAATAATACTTTGGGCAATTTCAGGATAATCTTCTAAACTTTCTAATAACCGTAAAATATCACTGTGGAGATTTCCCTTATCCAAGACAATCCAGCATTTTTTTTGATTCATGGCTGCAATCCGCCGAACTCCCAGGCAAGCACCAATGGAATCCATATCACAGTTTTTATGTCCCATGACAAAAACTTGTTCACTTTGTCGCATTAAATCCTGGAGGGCTTGAGAAATCATCCGCGCCCGCACTCGGGTTCGTTTCTCTAACGGATTGGTTTTTCCGCCATAGAATCGAGCTTGCCCATCTTTGGCTCGCACAACAACTTGGTCTCCTCCCCGCCCTAAGGCCAGGTCCAAGTTACTTTGGGCCTGGCTAGCTAAATTCGCAAGATTATCCCCGCCATAAGCTATACCAACACTTAAGGTAATCGGATTATTACGCTTAGAGGTATACTCACGAATTTCATCTAAGATTTTGAATTTCTCTTCTTCCATTTTTTCCAACATGGACGTGTAACCTAAAACAAAGTAATGGTCTTCATCAATGCGCTTTAAGTACATTTTAAACCGCTCCGCCCAATCCGACAAGGTCGTAGTTACATAGCTACTTAGGCGCGAAATCTCTTGATCATTTAAGGATTTAGTTACCTCATCATAGTTATCCAAAAAAATTTGGCCTAAAACTACCCGTGAATCTTCATATTGGTGTTTATAACCTATGTATTCCGTAACTTCAAAGAGATAAACCGCTCGAATTTCTTTTTGCACCCGAAAGGTGTAATACTTATCTTTCCAGGAGATTTCACAAAAATTATCATCATCTTGATGGATAACAATCAAGTCTGCTAAAGTTTCATCAACTTCCTTTAAGGGGTGACCTAAAATTTTTTCCTTACCAAAATAGCGTTGCATGGCAGGATTAACCCAAGCAATTTCCGCTTTTTCATTGTAAAACAAAATCCCAATCGGTAGACGCAAGAAAGATTCTTGCTCTCCCTTTTTAATGCGATAAGATAAGTCTGTCAAATATTCACTTGTATTTTGGTTGGTCTGATAGACCACATTTATTGTAATGACGATTACGATAATCACAAAGAGTAAAGCCACCAGTCCCACTAACCAACTAAGATGAAAGCCTAAAACCACAAAGGCCATCGCCATCACCCAAAGTAAAGCTGCTAACAGACGGAGTTTCACATTTGCAAAGATTGCTGGTAGTCGCCAGGAGTCGCGTGTAAAAAATCTTTTCATTTTATTCCCCGCAATCTCTCTCCTTATAGGAGAGTATTTTACTGACAGAAAATTCATCCTTCATTTTATCACAAGTAACTTATTTTTGCTTGCAAAAAAGCCCCACCGGTTCTTGAATCCCGACGGAGCAATGTTATGAGTTTACAATTTAATTTTAGCGCAAAAAATTCAGTTAAAATAGGAGGGAAAACAAAATTGAAAAAAATTTAATTTTAAACTCTTTCTTCCAAACGGAACCAGCCACGCTTACTAAAGAAAGCATACATGTCATTTAAGAAAAAAATGCTGTAAGAGAAGATTAAAGCAAAATTACCGTCACCTTGCAACATGGTTTGGGTCCAAAGAGCAATCGTAAAGACCGAAGAAATAGTCCATACAAAGTATTGCTCCCGTTTCCGATTTAATTCTAATAAAGAACCAGTAATGGCCATCGCCAGGTTCAAACTGTCTAAGAAGACCCGTGGATCATTGGTCATGCTAAAGAGCCAGTAAACAATCCCCCAAGTTACAAGGAAGAAAATAATATATTTGACCCATTCCAGCTGATTCAAATTTTTCAACTTGAATGTCATCATTCCACTTCGGATCTAAAATACAGAAGAGGTCTAAAAAAATCAAGTAACCAATTTGTTCCCAAGCCGTCGCGTAGTTTCCGGCCATAAAACCCGTGGAGGCAATGGCCAGGGCGGAAATAGCTCCAGCCCACCCTTGAATTCCGGAACGGTTAGAAATCCCCAGAACACAGGCCACCGATAAGTTCCCCCCGATAAATGAAAGTAAAGACGCAATTGGGGTTTGACCAAAGGATTGAATTAATGAGATAATTTGTAAGATAAAGTTAAAAGCTAAGAGCGCATAAGAAAAAGCACCCCAACCTTGGCATTGTTTCCACAGCCAAGCAAAATAACCTTTCCGGAATACATTTTTAGAGTATTCTGGCAGGTGGGTTAAGACATCATGATAACGTTCAAACATAAGTTACATCCTTCAATTTTTGATTTACTCCACTGATCAGATGAGTATTTTTACCAACGCCGGTAAAAACGACAAGGATTATTATAGGACATATCTTAGGAGTTGACAAGCGTTTTTTCACTATATATTGTGTTAAAAAATTCAAAAAACACAATATATAGTGTCTGAACTTATCTTTAGTTTTATTCTTGGCACTCAGTGTAATGAGGTGATTTTATGCAAAAAAATTTTAGCCAAAGATGTTTTTCTTGGTTTAAACAGGTTTTAATTTTCATCGGGATGCTAATCTTGATGGAACTCCCCCAATCCGGGCTTTTATTGGCTAATAATAACCAAAATATTTTCTTAGCCTGGGGACTTTTTTTCGGATTTTATGCCCTTTTCTTCATAGTGGCTTTTAAGTTTCTCAAATTCAAGGGGCTCTATCGACCTTGGCAAAGTGGTAACGGAAGATTCTTGTTATGGATGTGGATTACCTTAATGGGCTGTAAAATTATTTTTACCAGTTTAAATATGCTTATTTACCACCAAGAAACCTCTGCCAACGATCAAGCATCGTAAATTTAATGCAAAAAAATCCCACCACCGCCGTCATGACCGTAGTAATGGCTGTGATTTTCGCCCCCTTGACAGAGGAATTAATCTTCCGCGGACTTTTTATGAATTTTTTCTTCCGTAAAAGTGATTTCTGGGCCATCTTTGTCAGTGGTTTGATCTTTGGGTTAGCCCACAGTTCAACAACCCTAGCCAGTGTCATTCTTTACTGCAGTATGGGCTGGGTCTTGGGGTATACCTACCGCAAAAGTCAAAATTTAGTAGTTTCAACTAGTTTGCACTTTATCAATAATCTACCTGCAGTTTTACTCTTACTTACAGGAAATTAGAATTTCTTTACCCTCCTTGATTTACTTCCATGGTAAAATTAAGGAGGGTAATTTTTTACAATAAGGAGGTTTCTCGTGATGAAACACAAATTACTCGTAACACGGTTAATTTTAATCGCCACACTTTTTTGTGGCTTTTTAACCTTGCCAATCAAGGCCTTAGCCGTGGATGCTAACAGTGCCGATGGTACAACGACCCACACCCTTTCTAAATCCTATGTGGTTTACGGAGCGGGCGTGGCCAAGGAACTTTACAGTAAGATTGATGAGGTCTTAGGTACAGATTCTAACTTTCAAACCTTAACATCCACCGCCGCTGATTACCGTACTTATATTTCCAGTGGCTCTAGCACTACCGATGCTGCCATGATTTCTTCGGTCGCCATTGCGCCAGGAGATCCTGGTTCAGGGGTGAAGGTCAACATTCAGAACTATAATGGTCAAAACAATATTACTACCGTAACTTCTCAGCAATATGCCATGGTTGCCCAAATGGCCGGGGTAACCGACGTAACCATCGTTGTCACCGCTAACCGAGCTGTCTCAGGTGAAGCTGCTTTGACCGGGGTTTATAAGGCCTTCGCTCAAGACGGAGTAACTTTGAATAGTAAAAACACAACTACTGCCAATAATATGTTGAGTGCCACGCAAGATGCTATCAAGGAAAATAGCGGTGATGCTACTTATCCAGGAAAATTAATGGCTGCAGTTGGAGACACAACTAAGGAAATCTCTCAAGAAAAACAAAAAGGGAATACCTTAACTGCCACTGACATCAAACAAATTTTAGAAGAAGCTTTAGCTAAGCGAGATATTGACCAACAAACTTCTAGTAACAGCATAACTAACATCGTCAATGTTTTAGTCAACTTCCAAAGCGCGCCAATTTCTTCTAGTAAGAAATACGTTACTAATATCTCTAATACCATTAATAACGTCAAAAATTCAACTGGTAACCTAATGAATAAAGCCAAAGATTGGGCTAATAGCGAAGCAGGCCATAAACTTGCCTCCGACGCCCAAGGCTGGTTTAGTCGTTTGATTGCCTGGATTCAAAGTCTTTTTAATTAACCTAAAAAAGTCGCTAGTAACCAAAAATTACTTGCGACTTTTTTTAGTGACGCTTATCGACATATATTTCATCTTGCGACCACAATAGCTTACCACCGTAGAGGAGAAGTCCGAGAAAAGTTAAGGCATTAAAGGTCAAAATGAAGGACAAAGATGCGGTCAATTTTTCATCAAACTGAACTAAAAACCAAATTATAACCATGACAATTAAAGCTCCCCATTTCGCCACTAAAGTCACCTTAGGCGTCCAATAAAAGAGGACCCCTTTGTAATTTTCCCAAAGACGTGAGTGTTGTGCTTTTTGTCGGGTTAGAAAGGTCCGTATTTCTAAACCTAAATAATGACGCCAACGTGGGTAAACCGTCAAACAAAGCCCAACTAGGCCCCAACAATATAAACAGATAAAAATTGCACGGTTATAACTTAGACTTTGATATTCATCACCCGCGAGAACTAAAAGCCCAAATGGTAATCCCAAAATAGCAAGCCACCCTAACCACGACCAGATTTTTTCCATTTTATCCCTTCTTTCCTTAATCTAATTTACTCTCAGTCTAACAAAGGATTAGAAAGAAACTCTGAGGGCTTTATGAAAAAAGTTTGAATCTCAAAAAAAGTCGCAACCATAGTTACGACTTTCATTAAAATATCAGTTTGATTAAGCTTCAGAAGCACCAGAAGTTGCATCTGTAGCTACATCTTCGACAGATGGTAAGGGAGTTTCCTCCTTAACTTCAGGTTTAGCAAAGACAGGTGCTTCAGAACTTTCTTCTTCAGAAGCACCAGAAGTTGCATCCGCTGCTGGAGTAGGTGTGGCTGGAGCAGCTCCGTGAGCAGAAGCGCCAGAGCTTGCATCAGCGGCGTTAGGGTCATCAACTAACATTTGGCCCGTAGCCTTCAAGTAGTATTGCACGACTGGCCAAAGATCAAGCACGATTTCGTTAATTCCACGGTAACGACCATCGTCATCAGTCATGGCACCGTAGTAGTGTAAGATAGCAGGGCCATTCTTCTTCCAGCCTGGCACTAACATCTTCACGTCCTTGTCACCATTACGTAACATGTTAATCACCCGCTTAGCTCCGGCTTTGGCACGTTCTGGGTGCACATTTTCCAAAGAGTCCCCTGCTTGGTCTGGAGTCCGGGCAGCCAACATATCCTTAGCTTCCAACATATGGTTGTAGTAAAGGAACTGGTTGTTGTCATCAGCGTAAGTTAATTCAAATGGCATAGAATTTAAGAACCAGTTTAATTGGTCTACTGATAAAACCCCACGATCTAACTTCACGAAATCGGAGCCTGAAGCAGCCTTAGTAATCTTCGCCGCCTTTTCAACCCATTCAGGATCATCAGGTTCAACTCCTTGAATCGTTGTGTCGATTGGACTGGAAACCGTCATATCTTCATCTTGCCAGTTTTTTACTTCTTTAATATTCACTGCTTTCAATACCTTTACCCATTTTGTGAACTTATTGATTACACTAGTTAAGAAGTTAACCGTACCTTCATTGTTCAAGTTACCTTCTTCGTCAAAAGCGGTCTTAGCATTTCCCAACAAGAATTCGTCACTTGGCATCACCAAAGCGTTAACCCCCGGTGATTCCAAAATTTGCCGTAAGCTCAATTGGGCACGAGAAGTCCCTTGAGTACGATAAGAAGCCCCTACTAAAAGGACCGGTTTTTCCTTGAAGGGGTGTAAGTTAAATGACAACCATTCAATGACACTCTTCAAAGCTGCGGTCGTGGTGTGGTTATGTTCTGGAGTTGCCAAAATCACCCCATCAGCTTCCTTAACTTTTTTGTTTAAGTATTGGATGACCTCGCTATTTGATTGGTCGTTACCTTCATTAAACATAGGCACATCTTTGATATCTAAGATTTCCAAATTTAATTCTGGAAATTGTTTTTGGATAAATTGTAGTAATTTTTTATTGTATGATTCTTCTGCAATAGAACCAGCAATCCCAACTAATTTCATAAATGCTCTACCTCCTACTTATTTTGGGCAACAAAATCATTAAATGCTGACATTTGAGCTTCTAAGTCTTTTACCATATCTTCGTTAGTTAAAGTCCCGTCTTCGTTAAAAGCCTGGAAACCACGCCCCACTAAGAATTCTTGACTTGGCATTAAAGCAGCGCTTAATTCCGGCGCATTCAAGATTTGACGTAAGTGGTCTTGGGCACGAGAAGTCCCCAAACTCCCATATGAAACTCCAGTAATTAAAACAGGCTTGTCGTGGAATGGTTGGTTAACGTAGGAGAACCATTCCATGGCATTCATTAAAACAGCTGGCACAGAGTGGTCATATTCCGGTGTGGCAAAAATCACTCCGTCTGCTTGGGCAATTTTTTCATCTAAAACTTGCACTTCGGTAGGTAAATTTCCTCCTGGCACCTTGTAAAAGACTGGTAAGTTGCTGATATCAATGATTTCAATTTCTGCTTGGTCTTTAAAGTGTGTTTGAATAAACTTCATAAGCTTCTTATTCAATGATTTGTCATAGTTTGTGCCGGCAATACCGATATATTTCTTCAAAATTCTCAACCCCTTGTAATATCTAATCTAACGTTAAAAAATTCACAATTTTTAGAAAACGCTTTACGAATTTAATGTATCATTTAATTTCAAAGATTTCAATTAACTTTTTTTGCATAATTTTGCAACTTTTATCACTAATTTAACACGACTATTCTCTCAATATCAAGATATATATGCCTAAAAAGTTATAATTTGGTGGACAAAATGAGAAGAACTTACGTTTACAGTATAAACCTTTTTATCCTAAAGGCTAGTGATTTATTTAAGAGAAACGGAAAGAGAAAATTGCAATTAAAAAGAATTTAGACAGAGTTAATTATTCTTTCCACTTCCTTAAAGGAAATTTCCAACCTCTTTACCAAGCAACTGTTTACCTACCCGAATTTCGATGTAATTTTGGTTTCGCAAATTCAAATGCTAACGGCCGGAATTTTGATTTTCACCATCGCGAGTTTTACCCAAGGCGTAACCATCATTTTTTGTCCCCTCAAAAAGGTCCTGCCTAAAACTGACAGGACCTCTTAATTTTTAAACTTTGCTTTTGCGCCCTTCTTGGAGATAGTAGGCCAAGAGGACAATTAAAATAAAGATAACCTATCGAAACCGATACACGGGTATCAGGATTAATAAACATAAAGGCCAAAATCACCAACAAGGAAATCATGACAAAGTAATTTGACAAGGGGTAAAGTGGTAACTTGAAGGGGTGGTCCGTTAATTGAGCTTGGTTTTGCTTACGGAAACGTAATTCTGATAGAAGAATCACAAACCAAGGCACCATTCCCGGCAACACACTGGAACTGTAAACCAAAACAAAGAGGTTTTCGACTGATTTATTCACCATAGATAAAACCATATTCAAGATAAAACCAAATAAAATCCCGGCAGAAATTGATAAGATAGCAACGTTAGGTACCACATGCTTAGATAAGCGACTAAAAATCTTAGGTGCTTGTTTATCAATAGATAATTTAAACAGCATCCGACTTGCGCTATAAATCCCAGAATTAGCGCCAGACATAGCCGCTGTTAAAACTACAAAATTAATGATCCCGGCAGCTCCGGCAATCCCAACCTTAGAGAAGGTTTCCACAAAGGGAGAACCTACACTAGCCAATTGATCCCAAGGGTAAATAGTCACAATCACAAAAATAGCCCCAATATAGAAAATCAAAATCCGCCACACAATATCTTTAATCGAAGACACGATAGCTTTTTGCGGATTGGCCGCTTCCCCTGCAGTAATCCCTAACAATTCAATCCCTTGGTAAGATCCGACAATGATGGACATGGAGAAGAAGAAACCCTTCACCCCACCCGGGAAGAAACCACCATGTTGCCATAAGTTACTAAAACCTAAGGGATGCCAGTGATTTCCAAACCCTAATAAAATCACCATTAATCCAATAATAATCATAAAGATAATGGTTACAACCTTAATCATGGCAAACCAAAATTCCAGGTTCCCATAAGCTTTAGCAGAAGCCAGGTTAGCTAAAGTTAAAGTTATCACCACGACTAAACCAGAAATCCAATCCGGCAAGTTAGGCCACCAGTAATTTAAGTATTCCGTAACCGCAATCACTTCACTAATACCGACAACAATAAATTGAAAAATATTACTCCACTTGGTCAAATAACCTGCCGCAGGGTGTATGTATTCACTAGCATAATCAGCAAAAGAACCGGTACCTGGTTTGAGATAAATCATTTCTCCCAAAGCCCGCATGACCACATATAATAAGACCCCAACAAAAGCATATGCGAGTAAGACTGACGG
This sequence comes from Ligilactobacillus equi DSM 15833 = JCM 10991, assembly GCF_000615765.1. GTDB lineage: Bacteria > Bacillota > Bacilli > Lactobacillales > Lactobacillaceae > Ligilactobacillus > Ligilactobacillus equi. The sequence continues at coordinate 19,147 of NZ_BAMI01000013.1, forward strand.
TCCCGTCCATTTAATGGTCGACGTTGATCCCATGAACAAACCGACCCCGATGGTCCCCCCCAAGGCAATCATCTGCATCTGGCCGGAAGTCAGTGAGCGATTCAACTCCGTACTTTTTTTCTTATGGACATGGATTTGTGTCCTTTCATTTTTTCCCATGTTTTCCTCCAATAAAAAATCCGCCTGGATATTGGCTCCAGACGGTTAACTTGCTTTTAACAATTATCGCTACCAAAGAAGCCCAAAAACTTAAATTGTGGTTGTTTGGGTAGTGGATGATGTGGTTGTTTGATTGTTTTTTACTTTCAACATGTTACATTTCCTCCACTTTCTTTGATATACCGATAATAGCATATCCCTACTAGCTATGCAAATTTATTTAACTTTATCAAACGATATTTTTTGCCTAACTTAAAGGATTCTTCATCCTTTTTTAGATACCTTGAGCCCTCTTTTAACTTTAAAGCTTTGGTTAGTAGGTGAATCGCTTTAAAAAAATAAATCTTTTTAAAAATATGTAAGAAAATATAACACAAACAAAAAGTTGAACTTGACTTTTATGATAAAAAGATATTAAAATTATGAGGTAATCATTTAAAAATATCAAAAGAAAGCTGGGATACATATGCCAATGATCGAATTTAACCACGTAGATAAATACTACGGCGAATACCATGCCTTGAAAGATATTAATTTATCCTTCGAAAAAGGTGAGGTAGCAGTGATTATCGGACCTTCTGGTTCTGGTAAAAGTACTTTAATTCGTACTATTAACGGGTTAGAAAATATTACATCTGGCCAACTTACGGTCAATGGCTATGATCTCGCCGATAATAAAACTGATATTAATAAAATTCGTAAAAACGTGGGAATGGTTTTTCAACACTTCAATCTCTACAATAATAAAACCGTCCTCGAAAATATTATGCTAGCCCCCCGTATTGTCCTCAAGCGCGACGAACAAGAAAATAAGGATTTCGCTATGCACCTCTTGGAACTCGTGGGTTTAGCAAATAAAGCCGATGCTTACCCTCGCCAACTTTCTGGGGGGCAAAAACAACGGATTGCGATTGCACGTTCCTTAGCTATGAAACCCCAAGTTTTACTCTTCGACGAACCCACTTCGGCCTTAGATCCGGAAATGATTGATGATGTTTTAGCCGTTATGAAAAACATTGCCCAAACAACTGATATGACCATGTTAGTGGTCACACACGAAATGGGTTTTGCTCGCGAAGTAGCCGACCGCGTAATTTTCTTTGATCAAGGACAAGTCGTTGAAGACGACCCTACCGAAGAATTCTTCAAACAGCCTAAAGAAGAACGCGCACGTCAATTCTTAAGCAAGATTATCGTCCACAAATAGGAGGCTTTCTATGACAAAAAGAACTTTTCTCTGGCGCGGACTCTTAGTGATTACCTTAATTGGAGCTTTTTTAAGTCTGAAACCTTTAAGCAGTCAAGCTAAGAGCGTCAATTTATACCAAGAAGACAAGAAAACCAAAACCTTAACTTGGGGTGTTAAGGCTGATACCAACCTCTTTGGTTTGATGAATATCAAAAATAGCCGAATCGAGGGGTTTGATGTGGATATGGCCAAGGCCTTAACCCAACAAATCTACGGTAAAAATGCTAAAGCCAAATTTATCCAAGTGACAGCCGATACTAAGATTCCTCTCCTAAAAAATGGAAATCTAGATGCCGTTATCGCCGTAATGACAATTACGCCTGAAAGAGCGAAAATTGTTGATTTCTCGCAACCTTACTTTGCCGCCGGGCAATCCCTCTTGGTCAAAAAAGGCTCAGCTATCCAAAATGTTAAAGATTTAAATGATAAAACAGTCTTAGCGGTTAAAGGAACGACCACAGAAGCTGACATTAAAAAAGTTGCTCCCCAAGCTAAGGTCTTACAATACGGGGACTACGCTCAAGCCTTCGTGGCCCTCCAATCCGGCCAAGGACAAGCCATGGCGGCCGATAATGGGATTTTGTATGGTTTAGCTAAAGAAAACCAAAACTACCGCGTCACCGGTGGAACTTTCACTGCTGCTCCTTACGGAATTGCGGTTAACAAGGGGCAAAAAGACCTTTTAAACCACATTGACCAAGCTTTAGTGGAACTCAAAGAAAATGGGACTTATGCGAAAATCGCCAACAAATGGTTTGGAGATGTCGCCGGTTTTGATTACAAGGAGGCCAGTAAATGATTGAAATTTTAAGCACTAACGGGCAAGCCTTCTTAACTGGTTTTCTCAATACTGTCTTTTGTAGTTTATTAGCGTTGATTTTTTCTTTAATTATTGGGGCGGGCATGGCCATTTTAGAAACCCTCCCTTCCAAATTCTGGTCTCGTTTAGCCCATGCCTATGTGGAACTTTTCCGAAATATCCCCCTTTTGGTTATCACTATGTTCTTATATGTCGTGGTACCTAAATACGTGATGCCTCTAAGTGGTTTTGCAGCTGGGACGATTGGTTTAACTCTTTATACCTCATCTTTCATTGCTGAAACTGTAAGAGCCGGGATTCAGTCTATTGACGTCGGACAAATGGAAGGAGCACGCGCCAATGGTTTAACCTATTGGCAAGCCATGCAATATATTATCTTGCCCCAAGCTTTTAAAATTGTGATTCCCCCTCTAGGAAACCAATTCATCAACTTAATTAAAAACTCTTCCGTTTTAGCATTTGTGGCTGGTTTTGACCTCATGTATCAAGGAGATATCATTGCCGCAACCAACTTTAGAACGATTGAGACTTACATTGTTGTAGGGGTCTTATACTTGATTTTGACCTTACCAATGTCGTATTACATGCGCTACCTGGAAAAGAAATTAGCTTAGGAGGGATATTATGAGTATTTTAAGTGACGCTTATTCTTGGATTAACCTCCGCTACTTACTCTTGGGGTTGGGAGTTACCATTTATGTTTCGCTAATTTCGATTGTTTTATCAGCTATTTTTGGCTTAATTTTAGGGATTATTCGTTATAGTAAAATCCCTGTGTTTTCAACTATCATCGGATTTATCGTCGATATTATTCGTAATTTGCCCTTACTTTTGTTGATTTTCTTTACCTTCTTTGGTTTACCAGAATTAGGTTTACGGCAATCTCCAACTTCGGCAGCAATCACCGCTTTGGTGGTCTTTGAATCTGCTATGATTGCCGAAATCGTCCGTAGTGGGATTCTAGCTGTTGATTCTGGTCAAATGGAAGGGGCTCGAGCCAATGGTTTAACTTATTGGCAAGCCATGCGCCACATTATTTTGCCCCAAGCCATCAGCAAGATGATTCCCGCCCTAGTTTCCCAATTTATTTCCTTAGTCAAGGATACTTCTTTGGCGACAATCATTGTGTTACCGGAATTATTGTACCGGGCCCAAATCATCTACGGTCAAGACAGTCGTTATATGTTACCGATGTATGTGATTATCGCTGCCATGTATTTTGTCGTTTGCTACTCCCTTTCCCGAGTAGCCAAACGTTTAGAAAAACGACTGAACTAAAAAACGTATATCTAAAATTCCTCATGAGCAATTATGAGGAATTTTTTATTGACTTTTTCACAAAAAGGATTAGAATTATATTAAATTGTGAGATTAATTAGAGACTTTGATGAGAAGAGTAGCTAAAAGGAAGCTTTGATTAAATAGCGACTACCGAGGGTGCAAGGGTAGAAAGACGAACTTTAGTGAAGATGAGCTCGGAGTCAAGCGCGTGGTGCAAGCTGCTCGCTCGTCGGGATGCGATACTATCCATGACATGTTTGTGTCAAGAGGTCACTGACAAGAAGGGTGGTACCGCGGTTTTCAATCGTCCCTGGAATTTTTCCAGGGATTTTTTGTATTTTAGGAGGTTTTTTAGATGAGTTTTTTAACAGATTTAGTTCACAGCCCTTACCAGGGCGATCACAACACCGGAGCGGTTGTCCCCCCCATTTACACAGCCACGACCTATGCTTTTAAGGACGTAGATGGTCCCGAACGTTTTGACTACTCTCGTTCTGGTAACCCTACCCGCCAAGCCCTAGAAGACCAAGTCGCTAAACTCGAAGCGGGGCATGCCGCTTTTGCCTTTGCATCTGGTATGGCGGCCATTCATGGGGCTTTAGCTATTTTTGAAAAAGGCGACCACATTATTGTCGGCCAACAAATTTATGGAGGAACCTTCCGCTTAATTTACAATTACTTCTTACGTTGGGGCTTAGAAGTCACGGCGGTTGACACCCGCAAACCTGAAGAAATACGTGCTGCCATCCGGGCTAATACCAAGGCTATTTACTTTGAACCTTTAACCAATCCGCTCTTACAAGTAACCTCCGTCAAGCAAATCGCAGCCTTAGCCCAAGAATATGGTCTACTAACGATTGTAGATAATACCTTTTTGACCCCCTATCTACAACAACCATTAAAACTCGGAGCCGATATCGTCATTCACTCCGCCACTAAATACTTAGCAGGCCACTCGGATGTCAGCGCTGGAATTGTAGTCGTTAAAGATTCATACCTGGCTAAACGCGTCTACTTTAATCAAAATGCCCTGGGAGGCATCCTCTCTCCTCAAGATGCAAACCTAGTTCGACGCGGGATTCAAACCTTAGCTCTAAGGATGGATCGGCAAATCGCCAATACTCAAGCCATCATTACCTTTCTCAAAACGCGCCCGGAAATCACGCAAATTAACTACCCTTACCAACCGGACCAAGCCGGTTTTGATATTATTCAGGCCGAAAGTAAAGGTTTAGGTGCGCTCTTTTCCTTTGAACTAGCCACAAGCGTCGATGTCGCTAAATTTGTTAGCAGCCTGAAGCTCATTAATTTGGCTGTTTCCTTAGGTGCTGTTGAAACTTTAATCGAACTACCTTATAAAATGAGCCATGCCGAATTATCCGACGCCGAATTAGCCACTGCGGGGATTTCCAAGCAGCTCATTCGTTTAGCCGTTGGTATCGAAGACGTACAAGACTTAATTGCTGATTTAACTCAAGCCCTTGATATAGCTTGTCAAAAATAGGAGGATTTCATTCATGCATTTAGAAACCATTTTAGCCCAAGCCGGCAACCGCAATAGCCAAGACCAATTTAAATCTGTCTCCGCTCCTTTGTACTTTTCATCTAACTTCCGTCACGATTCCTTGGCCGAAGTTGCTAATTTTGATGAAGATAAACAATTTGCTTATGCACGGCTCAAGACCCCGACCCGTAGTGTCTTAGAAGAGACCCTCGCCCGATTAGAAGGCGGAAAATACGCCTACGCTCTGTCTTCAGGAATGGCGGCGATTCAATTAGTCTTTGGAATCCTCAAACAAAATGATCACGTCATCTCCTTAAATGACCTTTACGGCGGAACTTTCCGCTACTTTGATTACCTCACGGAACATGTTGGCATTCACTTTGATGAATGGGATGGCCAAAAAGTAGCTGACTTAGTTGCACTTTGCCGACCAGAAACACGGTTAATTTGGCTCGAAACACCTTCTAACCCAACTATGAAAGAAATTGACATTGTGGAGGTTTGTCATCAAATTAAAGCTCTCAATCCAGAAATTATCATTGCTGTAGACAATACCTTCTATTCGCCAATCTTCCAGCAACCGCTTCAAGATGGTGCAGACCTCGTAATCCACTCAGCAACGAAATACCTCTCTGGCCATAACGACATTTTAGCAGGTTGTGTTATTACCGGTTCCGACTATTTAGCAGCCAAACTATCCTTTAACCTCAAAACCACCGGGGCTAACCTTGATCCTTTTGATTCTTGGCTCTTACTCCGGAGCTTGAAAACTTTACCGATTCGGATGAAACAACACCAAGCTAACGCCCAAATTATCGCCCAGTATCTCGAAGAAGAACCAGCCGTCTCCAAGGTCCTTTACCCAGGGAAAGGTGGCATGATTTCCTTCTACATTAAGGATGAAGCCCAAGTCGCTAACTTCTTTGAAAAACTCCAAGTGATTTCTTTTGCTGAAAGTTTAGGCGGGGTTGAAAGCTTAGTCACCCTCCCCGACCAACAAACGCACCACGATATGGTAGTCGAAAAGCGACGTGCCTTAGGTATCACACCTAACTTAATTCGTTTTTCCGTCGGTTTAGAAAATGCTACAGATTTAATTGCAGACTTACGCCAGGCTCTACACTAAGGCATAGTATAAAAAGGAAACTTAATTAACATGCAAAGTTGCATTAGAACACTTACTCGTAAAACTCGGCCTGGCGGTGACTTCGAAGTCGAGGCCCCACTACCTGCCATCTGTGGTTATCTTATCTGTATTCTCTTTACTTAGCATCGTTTTAGCCACATAACAAAAATCCCCCCAGTTTCCTGGGGGGTTATTAATGTTTCACGTGAAACATCAGTTTGTTTCCGAAATTAAACGGGCGCCTTGACGATCGATTTCGAGGGCCACGAACTCACCGTTAAACCCCAGCTTTTGCGCTTGGGTAGCTAATTTCGGACCAGTTTGAGTTGGAGCAACCATCATCAAGGTTGGACCTGCCCCACTTAAATACACGACTGCATCATTGGCATGGGCAAAATCCCTTAGAGGTGCTAATTCTGGCACCAATTTGGAGCGGTAAGGTTCATGATAGCAATCACCTTCCAGCAAAGGCGCGGCTTGAGCCAAATCACCCCGAGCCAAGGCCGCCACTAAAGTATTACCAATACTCCCGGCCACAACTGCTTGGCGGTAGGCTAATGCTTCCGGTAAAACTGCCCGACTTTCACTGGTCAGTAATTCATAGTTAGGAATAAAAGCTACTAAATCAGCATCAGGAAATGGTAACTTAATTGACGTAACCTGATTAGCCACAGTCGTCGAAACTGTTAAATCACCATAAATTGCTGGCGCGACATTATCTGGATGCCCCTCGATGCGGGTCGCCATTTCCAGTAACTCTTTGGAAGACCAACCATGTTCTCCTAAAACATCGGCTAGTATCAAACCTGCGACAATTGCTGACGAAGACGAACCTAAACCACGTGCCAAAGGAATTTCTGAATTGACCTTAATTTGGTGTGGTTTTATACTAGGGTCAACTTCGAGAGCTGTTTTTACAATTAAATTACTGGCATCGCTAGGAACCGTAGCACCAAAAGGATGGATAACCTGCCAAGTATCCGTAGCGACACCAATTTCGACTTTAAGGTAAAGGGCAACAGCAATACCTAAGGAATCAAAACCTGGACCTAGATTGGCACTAGTAGCCGGAACTAAAATTGTTTGTGTCATAGCATCACCTAGTTTAAAACTTTATAAGCTGCCTTAATTTCCAGGTCAGCTACTTCTTGAAGGGCCACTTTAATCCTCTTTAATTGTTGCCGTGACATTTCATGAGTCACTAACATAATTCGTGCTCTTTGATCAGGTAATTCTGTTTGTGTTAATAAATTAAAAGAAGCTTGATTTTCGGTCATAATTTCCGTTAATTTGAGCATTTGTCCCGGACGATCTGCCACCTCTAAAGCGAGATAATATGGGTCTACGACTTGATCATCGGTCGCCTTTTGAATTGGAGTTTGATATTCATTAAAACGCGTTCCTGTAGTTCCCATATTGATATTCTTGCTAACAGTGATAATGTCACTCAAGACACTGTTAGCTGTTGGTAATTCCCCAGCACCAGGACCATAAAACATGGTTTCGCCCACAGCCGCTCCCGTAACAAAGACAGCATTATTTTCATTAGCAACATTAGCTAAAGGTTGGGTTTGTGGGACTAAAACTGGCGCTACCGTTACATCGATACTACCATCAATGAGCTTAGCCCGACCTAGAAGCTTAATTTGGTAACCTAGACGTTTGGCTTCCGCAATGTCGGCTGCATGTACCTTAGAAATCCCTTCAACGTAAATATCGGCTAGTTTAATATCCATCCCGAAGGCAAATTGCGTTAAAATCACCATCTTGTAGGCAGCATCAATTCCTTCAACATCATTAGTTGGGTCTGCTTCAGCAAAACCTCTTTCTTGGGCTTGAGCCAAGGCCGTAGCGTAGTCTAAACCATTTTGGTTCATTTGCGTCATGATGAAGTTAGTTGTTCCATTGACAATCCCCTTCACTTCAACAATTCTATCCGCCGCAAAGGAGTTGACAATCGTCCGTAAAATTGGAATCCCACCGGCCACACTAGCTTCGTAGAAAAGATCGCAACCTTTTTCACGAGCTAAAGCAACTAAACTAGGTCCGTGCAAGGCAATCAAATCCTTGTTTGCAGTCACCACATGCTTACCGGCCCTCAAAGCGGCTTCAATATAATCTTTGGCCTGGTCAATGGTTCCCATGACTTCTACCATCATTTGAATTTCAGAATCATTGATAATTTCAAAAGGATCATTTGAAACCTTGACCCCCGTCAAATCTACGGAGCGTTGCTTATTCAAATCATGGACAACAACTGTTTTAACTTCTAATTGACGACCAACAATGGAAGTAATTTTGCCAGCGTGTTCGGTCAGCATTCGGACAACTCCACTACCAACTGTACCTAGTCCGAGAATCCCAATCTTAATTTTTTCCACGAGAACCAACTCCTTCGTTTCTTTTTAAGCTAATTCTAACATATAACCTTTTCATTTTGAGATTTTTTTAAAAAAATTCTTATTTTTTACTGACTAAAAACGAATTTTTTGATATTCTAAAGCTAAAATTATCGGTTTTTATTTTTAAAGGAGGAAATTTTATGACTCTCTTATATCGTTCTACGCGCGACCCACAAGGTAAGACTTATACCGCTTCACAAGCAGTTTTACAAGGATTAAGTCCTGACGGCGGTCTCTTTGTCCCCACCGAAATTCCCAAACTTGATTTTGAATTAGCAGATTTAAGCAAATTCTCATATCAAGAACTGGCTCTACACATTTTACAAGCCTTCTTCACCGACTATACGACCGCAGAATTAGAGGCTTGTGTCACAGCTGCCTATAGTACTAACTTTACGGACCCAGCCATTACTCCTTTAAGCTATCAAGCAGGCAATGCCTACCTCGAACTCTTCCATGGGCCAACCATCGCCTTTAAAGACTTAGCCCTCCAGCTTTTACCACACTTGATGACCACTGCCGCCCAAAAAAATCAACACGACCAAGATATTGTGATTTTGACCGCCACTTCCGGTGATACGGGAAAAGCTGCCATGGCTGGCTTCGCTGATGTTGCAGGTACCAAGATTATCGTTTTTTATCCTCGCGATGGAGTTTCTAGCGTCCAAGAAAAGCAAATGTTGACCCAAACTGGCGAAAACACCTATGTAGTTGGAATTAATGGGAACTTCGACCACGCTCAAACCAAGGTCAAAGAACTCTTTAATAACCAAATTTTAGCGCAAGATCTCGCGGCTCATCATTTAGCCTTTTCTTCGGCTAACTCGATTAATATTGGGCGTCTCTTCCCCCAAATAATCTACTATTTCGCCGCTTACGGCCAACTTTTACGCGATGGTAAAATTACATTAGGTCAAAAAATTAATTTCTCAGTCCCAACCGGGAATTTCGGAGACATCTTAGCCGGGTATTTTGCTAAAAAACTTGGTTTACCAATCAAGAAACTCATTTGTGCTTCTAATAAAAACAAGGTCTTAACCGACTTCTTTAATAGTGGACGTTACGACCGCCAACGTCCTTTCTATGTGACAAGCTCACCTTCCATGGATATTTTGGTTTCTAGCAACCTCGAACGCCTACTCTTCTACATTACCGGAGAAGATGCAACCAAAACTGCAGCGCTCATGGACCAACTTAGCCAAGTTGGTCACTACCAATTAGATTCTGAAGTTTTCCAAAATCTAGGTGATTTTGCGGCTGGCTTTGCCGATGAAGTACAAACTGCAACGGAAATTAAACGAGTAGCCACTCTAGACGACTACATCCTTGATCCGCATACTGCAGTTGCTTCGGCGGTGGCCAAAAACTATCAAAAGGCAAGTGGCGATTTAAGCCCTATGGTGATTGTTTCCACCGCTAGTCCTTATAAATTCCCGCAAGCAGTACTTGAAGCCCTAGAAACGGATTCTCAGCACGCTGAAGGTCTCGAAGCAGTGACCGAGTTGCAAGCTAAGCTTCAAACCCCATTGCCACCAACCGTGGCTACTTTATTTGAAGCTCCTATTCGCCATCACCTCACTTGTGATCCACAGGACATGGAGGAAATGGTGCGCCAAATTTTAAAAGTTAACTAATCCAAACCCCAGCCTTTCGCTCTGATTGCTGGGGTTTTCATATATGTTAAAGCGCAATAAAAAAAGACCTCACGGTCTTAAAAATATGGGACGATTCATGTAAAATTAAGAAAGATTAACCCAGTAATGGAAAGGAAATAATATGTGGATTATCCAAGAAAAAAGCCCCGCCGATTTGGAATTAAAGGTCTTACTCAAAGACCAATGGCGCTTACCCAAACGTTATATTTATGGTTTAAGTAAGCAACAAAATGTCCTGCTTGACGGACATTACCATCATCTGAAAACCTTGGTTCGCAAAGGCACAATGGTTTCACTGAAATTTACAGGCCAGGAGTTTCGCAGCTTACAGTACTACCTCCCAGATAGCAGCCAGCGGTTAGAAATTTTATTCGAGAATCGAGATTTAGTCGTAATTAACAAGCCAGCAGGAATTAAAAGCCACCCCAATCAAGCCCAAGAATTAGGTACCGTCATGAACTACCTCAGTGCCCAATTAGGACAAGCTTATATGGTCCATCGTTTAGATCAAGAAACCTCCGGAGCCATGCTAGTAGCTAAAAATCCGGTTGTTGTTCCAGTTTTAAACCAATTAATTGCCCAAGGAGCCATCAAACGACGCTACCTAGCCATCGTCCATGGTCACTTTACACAAACACAAGGATTTTTTGATCAACCGATTGGGCTTAACCCACAAAATCCTAACCTACGGGCTATCAACGGTCTCCAGGCTCAAAGCGCCCGGAGCTATTACCGCGTCCTTGACCAAAACACAGCTTATAGCCTGGTCTACCTCACTTTGGAAACCGGCCGCACCCACCAACTACGCGTCCATCTCCAAGCCAGCGGCCATCCGATTGTCGGTGACCCTCTCTATGGTCAAGACCAGGCTAAACACTTACTTTTACACGGCTTACAACAAAAACTAGTCTTACCTTTTAGTTTTACAACCGAAACTATTGTCGCCCCACCACCAGCCTACTTTACCACCTACTTTCCAAATTTGAACCAACTTAATTTAACTGAGCTTTTATATCAATCTGGGCATAAAGATTGATGAAAGCGGTTTTCAAATTTATAATAAGAAGTATCAAGATATAAGCGAGGTTTTTATATGACTTTAGAAGTAATGCCGGATGCGGCTTTATGGTTCAAAAAAGAATTCGGCTTCACTAACGGGGGTAACATCCGCATCTATCCCAAAATTTATGGAGGAATTCCCACAATTTTCCCTAATTACTATCTTGGTATCAAAAGTCAACCTGTCACTGAAGACGGGGTCGTAGTTGAAACCGCAGTGGGAGTGAGTTTCCAAATTTTAGAAAATGATACCTGGATTTTAAATGATTTTGATTTACGCCTAGAACTAGAAAATAATGACATCAAATACCACTTTATCCCTCATGAAGGAGTTAGCCTTGATGCCGTCTCTGGTGCCAGCGCTCACTAAAGAGACCTAATTTTTTAGGTCTCTTTTTTCTAATTTCCTCTTGTTTTTAAGGACAATTTTGCTTATGCTTGACTTGAAATTAGTTCGGGGAGGAATTTATTATGCACAATCATCAACACGATATCAAACTCAGTAAGCAACGCTTTACTCTCGTAACTCTGCTTAATCTTGCCATTACGCTAGCTGAAATTATCGGAGGCCTCTTATCAGGAAGTTTGGCCCTACTTTCCGATGCCTTCCATAACTTTGGAGACAGCTTTGCCATTATTTTGAGTTACAGCGCCCAACTTATTGCTGGACAAAAGCGTTCACCTTCCCAAACTTACGGCTATAAGCGAGCCGAAATTCTCGCTGCTTTACTCAACTCTCTCTTCTTAGTCGTTATGTCAGTCTTTTTAAGCTTTGCAGCTCTCAAACGATTAGGTCATCCCGAAACCATTGACGGTCCTGTAATGCTGACTGTAGCCATTATCGGACTGCTGGCCAATCTGATTTCTGCCTTGCTTTTGGCCAGTTCCAGCAAACACAATCTAAATATCAAAGCCACCTATCTCCACATCTTGAGTGATGCCCTCTCCTCCCTCGCTGTGATTGGTGTCGGTTTAGTCCTCACTTTTATCCCAGCTGACTGGATTGATCCCTTATTAACCATTTTGGTCTCTGGCTACATCATCTGGGAAGCATGGCCTATCATTAAAAAGACCCTCATAATTCTAATGGAGCCGCCCCGGACTTAGATTATGCGGCCATTAAGGCTGATATCCTCCAAATCCCCAATGTAACTTCTATTCATCATATTCACGCTTGGATGATTGACGAGCACGACATCATCTTTTCGGCCCATATTAACTTAAGTAACTGCCAACTCAGTCAGGCCGAAGTTATTTACAGTCAAATCGAAAGACTTTTGCAAACCAAATACCACATCAGTCACACCACTATTCAAGCGGAATACCAGCGTGGTTTAAATGAAGACCTTTTTGATAGTAAGAATCCTTATTAACAGCTCTAAAAGGCTGTTTTTTTGTGCTAGACAAGTTTTAACACACTAAAAAACACCGAAGTTCAGGGAAAACTTCGGTGTCTGTGATTAGGATTCAGGGAAAATCACTAATCAAATGCCTAGCCTAGGGGTGCTAGGACTTTATATACTTCTTTTAGGGGAAAAAGTATTATGAAAAAAGTTTCTTTTGTTAAGGTATGTGTATATACTACAAACTAATTGTGAATTTTATATGAATTAATTGTGAATTTTTTGTGAATTCATCTAAAAAACGTTTCCATTTCAAAAAAGGTTACTTTATTAGGGGAAAATCTAGGCTTCTTTCCATAAAAAAAGAAACTTTCAGCAAAAAATTTCTGAAAGTTTCATACTTGTCTAGTCGCAATGTCGCCATTTAGTGTCAGTGAGCACCCGAGCAATAGCTAAGCCTAACGGCAAAGCCAAAACAATCAACAACGCTTGCGTTAACCAATAAGAACCAACGCCAATGGAAGTCAACCCGATATTATAAATAGCTCGGTAAAGATAGAGACCTGGTACCATAATTACAATTGCCGGAACCGTTAAGGCAATCCGCGGATAACCGTACTTACTTTGTAACCGGAAAGATAAAAATCCTGCTACTAAAGCTCCTAAAAAGGCCGCAAAAGCCGGAGGAACACTAGTGAAATCTACCAATTCTAAACGCAAGGTGTTGGCCACAGCCCCTACCAAACCAGCCGTTAAAGCTACGCGTTTAGTAGAATTAAAGAGAACTGAGAAACCATAGACCCCACAAAAACTCGCCACTAAACGCAGAAGCAATAAGGAAATAGCATCAAGATTTTGGGCAGCAAAATTTTGAGGCTTGAAATTTAACAACAAGGCCACCAACCAACCTGTAACCGTCGCAACTATAATGATAGTTAGCGCATGAACTAATCTTTCAAGCCCGGAACGCATATCGGATTTAAAAATATCCAAACCACTCGTAATGAAAGGAAATCCCGGAATTACAAAGAGCATGGAACCAATGTAGCCCGCTTCTCGTTTCAAATGTAAATTGAAAAAATATTGAATAGCTTCAAAAGAAATAAAATACATAAAACAAGCAAAAGAAACTGCCGCAATCAAGGATACTAACAACGTCAATTTCCGCCCGCTAAGTTTTTTGCGTAACCATTGCCCAAATCCCGCCCCAATGAAAGCACAAATAATATCAAACAGTCCTCCACCCAGTAAAAAGGTAAAGGCACCACAAGCTAAAGCGGAGGCTAGCCAGATTGAACGGATGTATAATTACCAGGCTTGGCATTAATTTTATCTAAATCATGGGTAATTTTTTCAAGGCTCCATGAAGCACCCTTGACCTCAAACTTTTTAACATAGCGTTCTAAAACTTCGAGCTTATCTGTATTCACCCCGGTTGAAGGTAGGGAAAGCGTCTGACTAAAACTGTGTTCCCCCTCTACGCAAGTGTAGGAAATAGATAATAGACCGATATCCGCTGAACATGTTACGCCTAGAACCCGCGCAATCGTGTCCATAGAATCACGCACACGCCAAGCCCCAGTCCCACAAGATAGCATCATCAAACCAATCCGCCCAATAATTCCGGCCCGTTTTTTTAACGAAGTGTAATCCGCCGGCACTTTAGCATCATCACCGATGTATTCTTGCCAAGCAATGGACATATGGTGGTGTTGGGTGTTAGGTCCTAAATTATGTTGATTTTCTGTCTCACTTTTTTCCATTTTGCTCCACCTCTAATAGAAACTCATTTCGAAGCCTGCTTGCCAACTACTATTCCCAGTTAACTTATTGATGGCAAACTTATGACTCAATGCCTGATCACTTGTAATGGTGTCGGCTAATCCCCACCAAGGTTCAAGACAGACAAATGGTGCTTGGGTTGGATATGGTGACCAGATTCCTACAAAAGGTGTTTCCTGCAGTTTAAGAGCCACTCCATGACCTGAGGGACCTTCTAAACTTAAAGTTACTTCTTGACCCTGTAAATTCAAAATTAAAGCATCTTGGTCAAATAAATTATGATTTAAACCTAGAGCTTGCTTTAAATCTAAAGTTGTCTGGTTTTCAGGATCACTATAAGGGCCTCGTAACTTAATTTGAGCGTATTCCTGCGCAGGATCAACCTTGAACATGGTGGTTTCAAAATTATCTTGCGCCGTTAAAGGTATGTTAAAGGCAGGATGTGCTCCCAAGGCAAATAGCATGTCTGTTGTGGCCGGATTGTCAACTTGGTAACCCACTAAAATCGTGGCCCCCTTCAACTCATAACTAAGACGTAACCTAAAATCAAAGGGATAAATTTGGTGACTTTGGTCCGAACTGGTTAAAGTAAAAAGCGCTTTCGTTTCACTTTGAGCAGTCACTTCAAACTCTTGATCCCGAGCAAAACCATGTTGCCCTTGGTGATAGCTATGGCCTTGGTAAGTGTAGGTATCATCTTTGAGACGCCCCACAAACGGAAATAATACCGGCGCATGGCGCCCCCAATATTTCGCATCGGCTTGCCAGAGATATTCTATTTGATTATTCTGGCCTTTAATCGAGGTTAACTCTGCCCCATGTGTTGAAATTTGAACAGTCAAGTCCGCATTATGTAAGGTTACTAACATTTTCTCTCTCCTATCATACAACCTAATTCTCCTAAAATTATACGCCTATTTAAGAAAAGCAAAAAGTCAAAAATTAAAAACAAAAAGCCAGGACTGCTCCTGACTTAGTTTCGTTTCCTTACTTGTAATCATCTTCACGGTTCTTCACGCGTACCGGTGCGGGCTTGAATACAGGTTGAATCACCCATAAGAGTCCAGCAATTGTTAAAGTGTAAATCAATGCTTCTGCCATAAAATCAGCCCTTTCTCATTTGTTAGTCTTATCCTATCAAAAAAATTACCTTAAAGCAATTAAATTTCCTTTAAAATCCTTATGAAATCAAGATTGTTTTCGGTTGCAAAACTTACCATTGACTTTCAAGGAGTAACTTTATTTTAGAAAATAATTGTGACTTTTTTGCAAAGAAATTGCGCTATTTTCTTAGTTTTTACAAAAATAACTTATGTTCCGTTTTTCCTGTAAGCTTCATTGTCTTTTCTAAAACACCACGCACCATATAGCGAGTCTTCCCACCTTCAGCGCAAGTAATCAAGGTTAAAAGCTTTTGGTCGGGAACGTCGTCTAAGTAATTAACTTCATACTTAGTGATAATCTTTTTTTCGGTAATCTTATAGATGTAAACCTTTTTACCATCGGTTAAGTAAACCTTCATTCCCGGCTTGGCATTTTCCAGTTGACCAAATAAAACATTAATATCGTCCATATGGTGACCAGCTAAGGAATAATTTCCTTCGCCCATTTGTTCGCCCGCCTTCATAGTTCCAGCGCCTTTGGCCAAACCATAATTGCTTAAACCTTCATAAATTGGAAGTTTAATTTTCAAATCCGG
This sequence comes from Ligilactobacillus equi DSM 15833 = JCM 10991, assembly GCF_000615765.1. GTDB lineage: Bacteria > Bacillota > Bacilli > Lactobacillales > Lactobacillaceae > Ligilactobacillus > Ligilactobacillus equi. Next base: position 35,226 of record NZ_BAMI01000013.1, read on the forward strand.
GATAGCAATTTTACCAATTACGGCCGCATCATCAGATAAACTCTTCACCGTAGTTTGGTTGTCTAAAGATTTAACATTTTCAAAATCAAAATCTGCTTGACTACTATGTTTGCTACCTTCGATTTTTTTACTTAATTCTGTTTTCTGACTATGATTAATCAAAGCATAGGTAATCTGCTTGTTAAAAATCAAATAGAGTCCCGCCACCAATAAGATAGTTGCGACGACAATTCTTAAAATATTCAGTCCCTTTTTCACTAAGCTTCCTCTTTTCTTTAGTATATTTTTAGTATAGATTACTTTTGGGAAGCAAACAAGGTCAACGCATCTTTAAAAAGTCATCCCGCTTAGCCATAATAATTTGTTCTACAATTGTCAGATTTAGCGGTTGACCAAACTTAGGTTTTTCTAAAAGATAATCAAAGTCCGCCGAATCAACCCCAACATTGATATTTTCCTTAGTATGAACCGAATAATGATGAATATGACCATGCAAATTAATAATATTAGGTACAATTCCGAGCATCATTGGATAATGTGTCAAATAGTATTGCCGGTGGTTATACTTGATTAAGGCTCCCACATCTTCAAAACGAAACTTATCGCGACCATTTACCTGATAATTGTGCTTAGCCAAATACTTAAAGAGCGCACGGTTATCATGATTTCCTTTAATTAAGACAAGATTACCATTTAAACGTTGCAAAAGTTCGTAAATATCTTGATGGGACTGACTTTCAGGCCGCACAAAATGCACCGCGATGTCGCCTAAATGATAAACCGTATCTTCCGGAGCAACGACTTCGTTCCAATGCGCAATAATTTTCTCATTCATATCATAGGCATTGAGAAATGGTCGGTCGGCAAAATTCGTCCGCCCCAATAAGTGTTGGTCAAAAAAGTGGGTATCTGAAGTTACATAAATCATTAAAAATCTCCTTAATTAACTTGAAATTTCTGGCAATTGGTTTTACAGTAAGACTATCCTCAAAGAAAGGACGTTTATTATGACTAAGTACACCGTTGAATTAAGCAAGGAAGACTTGGAATTAATCCGGGATTGCCACTTAAAAAATCCTAGCATCATCAAAGCTTTAGATGCCGCTAAGGAACAAGCTGCTAAATAAGCACTAACCGCCCGCTTAGGACGGTTTTTTTATTGCTAAAGCCACCTCTAATTGCCTTAGTAAAGCCGACACATCCGTTGACTGCTCCGGATTAGCCTGACGGATTTGGTCTTGATTTAAGTCTACAGGGCTTAAGTCGTGAAATTTAATCAAAGCCCCTGCCTTCGTCTTAATTAATAAACAAGGTACTGCAAAACTAATCGCATCATACTTCCAATCCCCATCACGGACATACTTCGGCGCTTGACCATAATAACCATCGAAGAAGTAACTTTTTTCTTTTTCGAAAATATAGTTTTGCGTGGAAAAAATACTATGCTTCAATTTTTGCCAAAAACTCGCTTCTGGATCACCAACATAGGTCGAAGAAATTACCTTTTCTTCCAGCCCATAAACAACATATTCCTGGATAAGCTTATACTCCGCAATTTCTTCAAGAATAATTTCTTTCCCTGCTAACATTAATGCTGTCATCAATTCAACTCCTTCGCTTGCCAGATATTAGCACTAGTAAAAACTCTAACTTCTTTAGTTTGCATCAATTCCGGCGTTAGGCGCAAACTACTAACCTGAGCTTGGTCAGCAGCTTGATAGTAATAAGTCAGGTCTTGTGCAGAAGTCGCTGCCCGGTAAACAGTGTAAGTAGGCCGATGAGCCATACTTTTCGGAACTGTAACTGTATCCAATACCCCAAATGTTAAAGATAATGCCTGACTTTCATTTGTAGGTTGATCTGCTAATTCTTTGACATAGGCTGCTCGTACAAATCGTTGACTGGGAGAAAAGCCACCTAGCGGTGATTTTTTTCCTCCAAGTTTACCAGTCGTCACATGGAAAGTCCCGGGCTTAATGTGGCCCGTCTTAAAGTCGTCACTAAATTCCATATAATCTTCCAATTTGGCCAACTGCCGTTCAAAGTTAGGCATATTGGTCACAATTCCCATAGGATTATCAATCACCTTGAGCGGGTTTGTACTTGGTTCGATTACCACGGTCCGCCCCGTCAAATCCGTTAAACTAAAGTGGAGTTCAGCTCCCCCATTTTTATGGTTGCTATTTGCATTACTCATTAGTTCAATTTGACTTAAATGAGCTTCAATTTCCGCAATTGAGGCAAAATTACCTAGGACATAGTGGACAAATTCAAAGGCTTCTAATTGGACCTTACGGGCATCTTTTTCATCTACCAAGTTTGCACCGTTAGTAAAAGTTAATTTTTGCGCCATGAGGCCACATTCATTGACCCCATCACTAATATCGACGTAATCTTGGTCCTGAAAACCACCCCCTACTAGCATATTTATTCTGATATTGTCGACCATCAAACTTCGAATGCCATTGAAAACCGGCGGGCACATATATTGGCAAGACATATAAGTCATCCCAATCCATGGTCCGCCCAAGTACTTGATAACCATTTTTAGCTGTAATACTCACACTAGTACACATGCCATCGCCTCCCAATCTTTTTCTTTTATGATAAGCGCTTACCTCGAAAGTTACAAGTTTCTTGCGCAAAAAAGCCCCCTCCTGGGAGCTGCGTAAATTATTCTTCCATTTCAAAATTCTGATTACCAGTTTTGGCCTTAATAAAGTGAGCCACTAATCCTAAAAAGTAACCACAAATTCCAAAGGTGAACCAACCAAAACCTAGATTGAAGAAGGGGAAATATTGTCCCGCAAAAGCTGTCAGCGTCTTGGCTAAGGTAGTTTGACTAATCACCGCTGGACTAGCGTTAAGCATATCAAAAATAGCGGGAATAAAAGCAAAGAAAACTGTTAATCTGTAAGTTGTAGCATCATTTTGAAATAAAGGTGAAGTTATACCTAAGAAAATCAAGGCAATGGCAATAGGGTACAAAAACATTAAAACTGGAGTTGACCAAGCAATGATTTGGTTTAAACCAAGGTTAGCAAAAACAAAGGAAATCCCACAGTTAACAGTTAAGAAAATCTTATAAGAAATTTACGGGAAACGTTTGTGAAAATCTTGAGCAAAGGCGATTACCAACCCATAGCCGTTGACATACAAGTAATGGTTGAAAGGGTCGCTAATAAAGCTTCTCCGATAGGTCCCATGTAGAAGTTAGCAATTTGGGCGAAGGCCGTCCCCCCATTTTCAGATAAAGCAAAGTGATGTAAACTCGTAGCCCCTAGGAAAATCGAAATTAAGTAGATGATGGCAATCCCAGCCATCCCAACCACTCCGGCCTTAGCCATGGAAATTGAAGTCTCTTTAGCACTCTTAATTCCCCAGGACTTAATAGCTGTTACCACCGTAATCCCGAACGCCAAGGCCGCTAAAGCATCCATGGTGTTATAACCTTCTAAGAAACCATTAGTGAAAGAAGCAGTCAAGTAAGCTTCACTAGCCTTAGTAGTATCTGCAGATCCCATTGGCTTAATAAAAGCAAATAAGAAAATCACGAATAATAAAATCAAGAAGATAGGATTCAATAATTTCCCAATTCTTTCAGTGATTTTTCCTTCCTTAAGGGACATAAAGTAGACAATCCCAAAGAAAATTCCGGAATAAATCAACAAGGCTAGACCTTGCATACTGGGCGCGAAGTGGCTAGCGAACATAGAGAAAGGCACAGTTGCCGTTCTTGGGGTAGCGAAAAATGGCCCTAAAGTGGCGTGTACTAAGATTAAGAAAGTTAAAGCTAGGCCCTTCCCTAAAGGTCGTGCTAAGTCAAAGATTCCTTCGGCCCGCGTAATCGCTAAGGCTAAGAGGGCACCTAATGGGAGCAAAATCCCAGAAAATAAGAAGCCGAGTGCGGCACTAAACCAGTGCACACCTGCTAATTGCCCCAAGTGTACTGGGAAAATCAGGTTCCCAGCCCCGAAGAACATTCCAAAAATCAATGAGGACAACATCAAATAGTGTTTAAAATTTAGTTTACTTGTTTTCATATTTTTTCTCCTTCTTCTCTTACCGCTTGAATTAGGAGATTAGCGCTAATCCCGATTAACAAAAAAGTCCTCGCTGGATTTCTCCAGCAAGGACGCAGATGCGTGTTACCACCTTGTTTTACTTGCCTGTCGCCAAGCAAGCCTTACCCCGTACTGCCTATTTGGCAAGACGTTGTCGCGATAAAGGGCGAACCCTTTCGAAACTTCGCATCTGCGTCGCATCGACCACTCAGAGATTACCTTCATTCTGCTACCACTTATCTCTTCTCATCCACCGAGACTTTCTGTCAAGCTTTCCCAGAACTACTCTTCTCATCCATGTGTTTTTGTTTTTCTAAGATGTTCTTAATATAAATCACATTTTAATTAAAGTCAACATATTTTTTTAATCAATATATCATAAATTCTAGAAATTCCCCTAGACAAGGACATCTTTTTCAATTAAACTAAAAACAAGTATTATTAGTTTTTGTGTTCAGCACTTATTGAACGTTTTATTTTTATGGGGAAAAGCGGTGATCCAGTTAGCGTGGCACACCGCTTTTGCATGTGAATGAACTCGGTACTGAAGTACT
>NZ_BAMI01000012.1 GCF_000615765.1 Ligilactobacillus equi DSM 15833 = JCM 10991
CCCTACGTATGTAGGGGTGGATCTATTGACTTCGTTATAATTCTATTTTTCCTATAGTATTCCCTACGTATGTAGGGGTGATCCCATGCTACAAGCTTTATGAGTAACCAACAAGGCGGTATTCCCTACGTATGTAGGGGTGTTCCTTGATAAGACAACAAAAGTGACTGGCAAAGGACGTATTCCCTACGTATGTAGGGGTGGACCTGTCTTCTGCGAGATGAACATGGTCTTTGTGTGGTATTCCTTATGTATGTAGGGGTGGATCTAGACCTAAACGATTAATCGCTTGGGTATTGCGTATTCCCTATGTGCATAGGGGTGGTTCTGGTGAAGAACAGCATAAAGCAATTAAAAAGGTGTTCCCTATATGTGTAGGTGTGGGCCTGTCAGCTCAAAACTCTAGCAATCATAAAAAAAGTATTCCCTATACGTATAGGGGCGCCCTATTGGGTCAAAAACACGACTGCTTATGTCGAGTAATTGCTATGATGTAGCGCATCAATCAGAAAGGATTTTTTTAAAATGGTAAATACTGAATATTACACACGAAATAATCAAACAACAATGACGGATAAAGACTGGAAAAAATTAATAAATTTAGTAACTGGGATGGAACAAGATTTATCAAGAGTAGGTGTGTCTGTACCTAGTTCTTCTAAGGTTCATAATATCAAGAAATCTAATAAGACACGTGATTTTCTCTTAAAAAAGCAATTAATTAGTATTGATTGGAATGGCGGCTATGTTATCTCACATAAGGCAACACCAGCACAAAAAACATTAATTCTTAGGGCAATTAATAATATGTTTGCCCTGCAATAATCTACAATACCTATTGACTATGCTTATACGCTTAGTTTGCAACAAATACTAACGAGAAGGAGGAGGCTTTAGATGACAGATAAAGTTATGGGAAAAATTGCTAAGATTACTTTTTCAAAGGGCGATTTCCGTATTTATAAGCTTAGATATCGTTCTCAAATCTATGATTCTTTAAATGATAAGTGGAAACAAGAAGACTGGATTAGCGTAATGGGAGATTTTCCTGAATTAGATGAATATGTTAATACTTCTAAAGAACTGATTTTCGATGGTTATCTTGAATACTCTGAACAATATAACAATTATACCCTTAAAAAAGCCACATATTCGTCTGTGGACGGTGATACACCTGCTGATGTAAGTAAGCTAATGAAACAAACTCAAGTGGCTCAAATGGCTCAAAAAGCGCCAAATAATGGGAATGATAACCCCAAAAGAAAGTATGACAAATATACGCTTGATAGATTAGTAAACTTTTTTTCCAGTGATACTTTTGAAGGTATCGGTGAAAAGGCGGCTAAAACATTAGTGTCTGAACTTGGTGGAGATGCTTTACAGAAAATCACTAAGGATTTAACGGTGATTGATAAGACGAGCCTAAACAAGAAACAAAAGGCTAGTTTGAAGGATGCCTTTGAAGAAGATGTTTTACCTAACAGTGCGCTTGCAACGCTCTCGAGTTGGGGGATGACCTCTAACATGATTACTAAAATTAAAGAGTTTTATCGGTACGATAAATTGAAAAGTAGCAAAAAGAAAGTTGCGAGTTTTACTTATAAGAATGTCTACAAGTTTACAGAAGTTCCGGGAATCTCTTTTCTTAAAATAGATAAAGTAGCTCAAGCTGCGGGATATGCTTTTGATGATCGTCGGCGTATCGCTGAATGCCTAGTTTATTCTGTTACTCAAAGTCTTCAACGTACTGGTGATACCTATGTCCAAACACGTGATTTGCTAGAAAGTGTACCGAAGGACTTACGTTCTAATTGGCAATCTGAAATACCAGAACGCTATTTAGCACATAATACTAATAACGTGGCAACAAAAGACGGGGAAGATAGCTTAGATGCTAAAATTAAGGAAGTTATGCAGTATCTAAAACGTGAGAAGAAACTTGCCTTTATCAATGACAATTCATCGAACGATAAAATTACCACTTACCAAATGTTCAAAAACGAGAACTACATTGTTAAGGCAATTTTTGCCCTGTTAGAACAAGAAGATGACTCACTAACAGAATCTGTTGATGATTTCTTAGAAGAACTTAAGTTTGCGATATATGCTGAACAAAATGACATTGATATAGACTCGCTAACTCAAGAGGAATCAGTAAATCAAAATGAAATAGATAAAGATGCAAAAGATGATACAGAGGCAGATAAAGTTGATGAAGAAACAAAGTCTGTCACTAGAATGGATGTTTACGCAAGGGCTAACGAAGCTATTTCAGATGAACAAGCCTTTAATAAGTTAATTGATATTGTCGAAGATGACTTAAATTTACAATATGCTGAAGAACAAAGACAAGCAATTGTAGGGGCTTTGACACATAGATTCTTTATTATTACTGGTGGTCCGGGGACTGGGAAAACATCTGTCCTAAATGGAATTATGAAAGCTTATTCGTACATCTTCCCTGAAGTCGATGATTCAAATGACTATGTAGATGAAATCAATGATATGCGAAAACAATGGGACGATTACTTGAAGAGTTTAGAAGATGATGATCCAGACCCAGACAATGTAGAAGGCATTGTACCGCCTCCTGTAACTCTGGTTGCTCCAACAGGTAGAGCAGCACAAAGGATGAAAGAATCCACACAGTTAGAAGCCGCTACAATCCACAGAAGATTGAAGTTAAGAGTAGGCTCAAAGTCGCCAGATATTTCTTTTTCAGGTCGCCTAGTAGTTATTGATGAAACTTCAATGGTTGATACATCATTAATGAGTGTAGTCTTATCTGCATTAAAAGATGATATGCGTATCTTATTAATTGGGGATAGCGATCAATTACCTTCTGTGGGCCCAGGGCAAGTGCTATCGGATATATTACGTTCAGACATTGTTCCTTATGTACGCTTAACTAAGATTTTCCGACAAGGTGAAGGCTCTCGGATTGTTAACTTAGCCAAGAGTGTCAATTCTGGTTCATTGCCAAGTGATTTTAGTCAAGTGTCTGAAACAATGAGATACATCCCCGTAGATGATAGTAGTTCGATATATGATAGCAGTGTTAATCCTGTAGTCGAAAGTGATAGCTTTAATACAGACGATAGCAATCTCTTCAATGATAATGTCGATGATGAAATGGTCGCTAATGTTATGATTAATTATGAAGAAGTGCCTGCAGATCAAACAATGTTCTCTAATGCTAATGATTATTTTGGCCCAGACGAGAGAAGCGGCTATGATTTAATTCCTAATGATTTTCTGCCTATAATGCCTAATAACGCTGTGGAACAAATGCAGCCAATGAATGTGAATGTTGAGCCAGTTAATGCCGATGAATTTGCTATGAATTCTATTGTACAAGTTGTTAATGAGATGCGTGCACAAGGCTATACCGAAGACGACATTCAGATCTTATCACCAATGCACAAGTATAAAAACGGTACTGATAATCTTAATGAAGTTATGCGGAAAATCTTTAACCCTAAATCTAGTGATGATAAAGTAGTTGAATTTGCGAAAGATAAGACTTTCCATGTTGGTGATAAAGTCATGAATAGAGTTAATTATCCTGATTTAGGTATCTACAACGGTGATATAGGAAAAATTACATCAATTTTACCAGATGAGACAGTTCTTGTTGAATTCAAATACGGTAATGGTGAAATAATTGAAAAAGATTATCCATATTCTGATTTAGCCGCATTAACGCTTGCTTATGCAACAACGATTCATAAATCACAGGGTTCAGAATATCCAATTGTTATCATCCCGATGATTCATCAATTCCAATTTATGTTTGCTCGTAATTTGCTATATACTGCTATTACAAGAGCTAAGCAAAAAATCATATTAGTTGGCCAATATTCTGCTTTTCAGCAATGTTCTAAAAGACTAGGGACAAATCGTAAAACGATGCTTGTTGATAAGATTAGAGCTATGGCAAAAGGTCCAGATTATTTCAACGAGGGCTTTGGGTTAGATTTATGGTCGGCTTATGGCTATCAAGAGTGAAAGAGAAGTTAGGATACCACTACTGGAGGGAAAATAAAAAATGCAAAATACCAAAGATTTTATTAATAATGTTGTTACAACCGATATTAAGCCTAACCAAAAACATTGGATAGTAGATAAACAACGCTTTAATTTCGTGGTTGACAACATGTCAGAAGAAGAGTGGCAAGCAGAACACTTAACAGTGTATACTCTTCAAAAAGTAAAGAAAGAAATTGATTTACATGGCTATGATTTGAAACTTAGTGTAGAAGAAATGGCAAATTCGCTTGTGGTAGATATTTGTTTTAGACCAAAAGAAGAGGAATTAACTTTGCCACAATTAGTTGGTAAGCTTAAGGTTTGGGCGGAAGAACGTGGCTTATTGACAGCTAATCCTGAAGTTCAATTTACCAAGATTTATGAAGAACTTGGTGAAACAGCTACCGCTATGAATAAGAATTGGCACGATGAATTAATTGATTCAATTGGTGATCTACAAGTTACAATTATTATCTTTGCACACCAAATGAATATTGATTTACTACGTGAAATTGATAATGCTAAATTGGTAAAAGACAAGCCTTCCAATAGTAAGCACGAAGCATTTACTAAAATTGGCATTGAATTAGGAAAAGTAGCTGAATATGCATTTGACGGACTATATAAGCCAGTCGAATATCATTTAGCCAAAGCCTTTTTAAAAGTTCAACATTTCTCGTTGCGGTGCAACTTGGACGCTACTGACTGCTTAAATAAAGCTTATAATACGATTGCTAATCGTGGTGGCAAGACAATCAATGGTACATTCGTCAAAGAAGAAGACTTGAGATAGTAGGTTAGGTGGTAATTTTGGAAGAATCTGGTAAGAAAAATTTACAAAGTAGAGCGCTAATTATTTGGTTTACAGCATTAGAACTTGCTATCGGTGCACTTGCTGTATATCTTTTGCACAGAGATGTTTTCTCAGCCGATGGATGGTTAAGTATAATTGGCGGTTTATTCTATTTAGCTTTTTCGCTCGGTTGTTATCATGGCAAACTTGAAGAAAAACACGAAAATATTAAGATATCTCTCGAAATAATCCTTTTTTGCGTTGTCGTTTTGGGAATTGTGTTGATAATGGCATTATTCCATATGGGCATATTGCATTCTCAATTCTTAACAGGTGACACAGTAGTTGGCGTCCCATGGTAGAAAAGTAGAAAAACAATCAGTGCAATTAGTGATTGCAGTACAAGCATATAGGAGAAATTTAATGGATTTAATAAGGATGAATTTTATTCTGAGAAAGAAAGTAACAAAATTGAGATGTTAGCTTCTTTGGCTAGTGGCTTTGAAAAAGGTGAGGTGTTTAGTAGTGCAGAAACACTACTAAACGCATTACAACTGGTATTTATCAATGCAGAGGTAGAACCAAGAGATGTAATGGACGTCCTGATTAGATTTTTCAAAGTCTACCAAAATAGTTATCAGAATTATTCTTTGAATTCTGATGGTGAATCAGAAGAATATTAGTAGAGAAAATAACAGAGAAAGTTGGTGGTAGTGATGAACAAAAATACCTTGTATTCATTTTTTTCAGTATTAATTTGGTTGAGTGTTTTAGCAATATGTGGGCTCTTAATCCTAGTACCAAAGTTATTGCTGCTATTGATTCCTGAAAGTATTTTCTATGCTTTTGCCATCCATGGCGCAATTAGTGAAGAAGAACTCCTTGGGGACAATTATGTGCATGAGAAAGCTAATTATCGCTAAAGTATGCGCAGTAGAGTAATGCTATGGATCAAAAACAAGTTGAGGTGATTTGCGTGGTTGAGTGGAAAAAAATCAAACTAAAAGAAATATCTAAGGATGGACGTTATATTTGGGATGGTGAGGTACCACAGGATAAGGAAGAAGTTCTTGTTACTAATGGCGATATTGTTGACACCGATGTCTGGATTGACGATAACGACTATTCAGGACTAGAATATTACAGTGATTGGAATCAAGCCAATTGGGATCAGTTACCTCTATCACCAAAATCAGATACTAGTTCAGATGCTAGTGGGTGGATTAACTTCCAAACACGTCCAACGACGCAAGAAGAAAAAGGCTCTGGTTTAGATTATCCATCTATATACGTTTGCAATCTTCCTGATGTTGGGGATGATATTTTGATAAGCGACGGTTACGTAGTCAAAAAAGACCTTTGGGCAGATTTTGAAGATGGAACTGTTGGCTTATACTATGCAAATGTAGATTATCAAGAATTATGGTGGATGCCAATGCCAAAAGCGCCAAAGAAAGAAGGATGAAACATGCAATGGATTAAGGTCGAAGCTCAACCTAAAGAACAGGTAAGCTCACATAATACAGTATTTGATTATCTCAGTGAGATGCCCGAAGATGACCAAGAAATTTTGATGTCTGATGGTCACGAAATTTGGATAGAATGTTATAGTTTTTATGATGATGAAACGTCATTTGACGATTATCTTAGCGAAGGCAAAAAAATTTGGTGGATGCCTTTGCCAGAATTACCGATAAAATGGGTGTAGAACTAAAAGTGGTGAGGATGTACGATTAATGAAGTATGGATATGTAATAAGTGGTGATGCAACGCTAGTAGAACAACAGAAAAGTGTAATGAGAAGTTATGGCATCAATGGGGATGCTTTAATTTTTGGAGCAGTGGGCCAAGTTTTAGATAAGCTTGAACCTAATGATGTCATTTATTTCTCGTCTCTCACAGATATTTCTAGCAAGATTCGTGAGATTAATGAGATTGTAGAGCAACTGTGGGAAAAAGAAATTGACATTCAGATAATTTCTCCAGAGATTAGGCTATCAAGGATTTCTGAAGCCGGTAGTCTCCTGAAAGAATTAATGATAATTTCTCGTTCAGAAACAAGAGAGCGACTTACGCTGCTCGCCAGAACAAGAAATTAACTGATCCCAACTTCCATACAGGTCCATCCCCAAAAAGAGACGTGGGCCAAGTTGTTCAGTATCGCAAAAGTCATACCACTATCGATACTGCTCGGCATTTTGAAATATCCATTTCAACTGTCAAGCGGTACTTACGTAATGCAAAAAACAACTAATAAACATTTATTGAATTGAGCGTAACTTTCTCTTTTTTTAATAAGGGTTACGCTTATTTTTTTGCTCTGAAAATGCATTAAATTGGGATTCTAAGCTATTTATTTCGTATATTAAACGATAATTAATTTAATATTTTAGTGATTGTTATTGATAAAATACTTTGTTTTTTAAACGAATGTGTTATACTAGAAATGGATAAGCATTACTAACTTTCTAGAAAGAAAACGAATGCTATTGTTTAGTAAAATCGCAAAAGAGAAAGTAGAGGACATTTTTATGAACGAATTAGAATCTATTGGATCAGAACGTGTCCAAGTGATTAATCACAAGATGGATAAATTGATTGAAAAAGACCTTAGAAAAACTATTTTAGAAGTTTATTTGGCTTTCGAAATTTCGGAAGTCTACAGCGAATCAGCTTACCAGCTAATTATTTATGGTAAGCGTAATGCTAATAACGAGAACACGTATAGATTTTTAATTGACAACTTAAATATTATGGATCTGTACACTTACGATTATTCAGAAAGAGATTTAGACGCCTTAAAAGACGATTTAGCCCAAACAGGTAAACGTAATGGTGTCTTACTTGATGTACGACGTATCGCTCAATTGTTAGACTTGAGTCAATCGAATATTAGTCGTGCTGTTAAAATGCTAACTAAGACAACTTGTAGCATGTGCGAAGTTGCAGATTTAAACTTAGTGTCAAAAGACGGACTTATTAATACTGTTACAAATACACCATATTTCTACCGTAAGATTACTAATAAGGTGATGCGAGCTTTAGCACATAATGGTAGAACTATTCTTACTCAAGAAGAATTAGCGGAAAGAACTGGTTTGGATTTAGAAAAAATCAAGCATCCCGAGTTATTTTGTCGTAATAAAGATGAATACTTTGATGCGTTGGCTAAAATTCAACAGGCAGTTGTTCCATACGATTTAGACTGGTTTGGAAAAAGAGGAACTCAAAGAAAGGGGTAGTTGACGGATGACCGATTCGCTCTATTCAACTGAAAAAGAAACTGAAATGTTTAAAAAACAAGTTAAAGAATTGAAAGAAATGAGTCCATTAGTTAATAATGCCTTTATTGCTAAAAAAATTGGTGTATCATTAGGCACTATAACTCGTATTATGAATGACGTGCTATTAATTGCTCCAAAATATAGAGAACGGTGGGAATTTGCTTATCCCATTGTTTACCGTGAGGTTTCTGAAGTAAAAGACTTATCTTTGGAAAAAGTCAAAGCTGTATTATTAGAAAAGTTTGAAGAAGATAAAGATGGTTTTTCTAGAACAGTTGGAAGGCAAAAGCGTAGTATTAAGCAATATATCAAAAAATTTGCAACACATAAAGCTTTGCTTGTGTGGTATTATCGTGTCTTCAATCTACCCGATACAGATACTTATACTTTATATCAACGCGAAAAAGAAAACCAAGGAAAAAATGTACTAAAAGATCTTTCTGAAATTGGTTTTAACAAACGTACAATTAAGTTGTGTGCAGGCAAGGTTCCAACAAAGCAGGAACAAAACGCTGTTGATCTGTATGAGTGTTATCAACTTGCTCAAAAGTGCTTGAATAAGTTTGGTTCATTAAAGGAAGTGTGTCAAAACGTTAAAATTACACCTGCTAAAGTAAGTCACGTTAAAGATAAGTATGATTACGACAATGACGAGATGTTATTAGCGTTACTCTTGTTCGACAAATGGCGTTATGCTTATAAAGCAAAAGCATCAAACTTAGCAAGCTAAATATTGCTAACACATCAGGAAACGAGGTGCACTTAGATGAGTTATTCTACTAAAACCACTTATGTACAAGGCAATTTTTCAGTTGTCCCTAAACAAGAAAAAGAGATGGCACTTTTTAACTTATATTATAAAGATACATTAATTGGTATCTTTGACAACGATGGTTATGTTCAAAAACTCAATACGACAGACTTTGATTTTTCAGCTGAGCAGACAGGAAAAATCTTAGAATTTGCAACAGAAGCCATTGACGACTATAATTCCAATTCGGAGCTAACGTATGACGGTTTTAAACGTTTAGCGGAAGAGTTAGGCTTTGAGTGTTATGGTGATGAGCGTATCTGTAGTTTAGCTAATGTTAATGGAAAAATATGCATTATTAGCAAAATTACACCTTATGCATTTAGTACTATGCGCTTAGGATTTGAGTTGCTAACAAATGAGCAAAAAGAAAAAGTTATGGATTTAGCCCGAAAACTGGCACAAACTCCTTTAGAAAGAAGGTATGTTTTTGGAAAAGCTCAAGAAAATTAAAGAGTTACTAAATGAAAAGCAGTTAATCGGATTGTTTTTGACTGGTTCAACGCTTTACAACGCAAAGTTAGATGATAACCAAGAAACTGACTACATTGCAGTAGTTGCAGATGTACCGCAAGACTTCTTAACTGGGAAATTCGTTTCTGAACAGTTGATTGAAGGGGATGTAGACATTAAGATTTACTCTTTCAGGCAATTCGTACAATTAGTTCTCAAAGGTAATCCTAATATTTTAGAGTTGTTTGTTGATAAATCGTGCTTGTTGTATGCAACAGATCAGTTCAAAGGCTTTTATGATGAACTAATTGAGTTCGTCTTTGAAATGGCAAGAGGAAAGTTGTTAAAAGCTCTTTTAGGTATGACTTTTAGCAATTTAAAACGAATTAAAAATAGCCAAGATAAAACTGGTAAAGCTGTATTTAGTGTGTTGAAAAATATTCAGTACATTAATCAAATTACAACTAACGGGAAAATCATTAGCGTTGATTTCTCAAATATCAAAAATGTTAAGCAAAAAGAAAAATGGACTGTTAAAGAAATTGATGACTTAGAAAAGCAGATTGAACAAGCTAAGCAGTCATGTAATTCAGCTATGGAAAAATTAGAATATAACTCTGATTTGGTAGATAAGTTCAATATCATGAGCTTTAAGTTTCTGCAAACAGAAGTAGTACCTACTTTTTATGTGCAAATGAGAAGGCAATGTTGCAGCATTTTTATCTAAAGAAGACGCTTTAAAGTCTAGCGAAGAAACTAAGAAATTACTTAAAAGTAAGGACGATATTTCTGAATATCAAGTCAACGTTTACGAGTTTGATTCGTGATGTTCTGATGTATTGGTGAGATGATGATTATCGGGATGCTTCCGGTGTTACCTACTATGTGCAGGCGTGACTTGTCTGTGTAGGTGTTGCTCTAGTGAAAACAACAGTGATACTTTTTCCTTTCTGTTTCCCTATGTATGTAGGGGGGTCTTTGCAAAGTATTTAATACTTTTGGAGATGATGTGAAAGAAAAGATTAAAGACTTGCCAAAATTAACAATCGTTAAAATCAGATCATACAATTACTGCTCAAAAGTTGCAAAAAATGGAACTTTAGCACAACTAACCAAATTGCAAAATGCTGCTAAATATTAGGCAGATTTTGCACTACAATAAATACCCCCTTAACCTAATAATGGTGTACACATTACAGGTAAGGGGGTATTTTTTCGCAATTTTACGGCTTAGTTTTATTATACACGTTTCTCATATTTTAGTCAAAGACAGATGGCAGAGTATTCCTCGTTTATTTTTCACCTAAAACAATAAGTATATCGCTTATATCACTTGCTTTTTTATCAATAAATTCGACAGAAACAATCGTATAAAAAACGACAACTTTCCTTGGATTTTTCTGCTAATTTTTCTTGAAAAATATACAAAAAGGAGTTATCATAATTACATAATTAATAAACGACGTAAACATCGTAAAAAATACGAAAATGAGGTGATGCATAGTGGACAAAACCTTTCAAAAGAAGTCTTTTAATCTAGTTACTGATAACTGGATAAATGTGTTAAATGGGGATTTCGAAATCGAAACAATTAGCTTAAAAGATTTTTTTACACACGCTAAGGATTATATTTCACTAGCAGGAGAATCAGAAGCACAAAATCTTTCAGTTTTACGTTTTCTGTTAGCTATCATGCACAAGACTTATTCTATCGAAAATGAAGTAAGCCCTACTGATAACAAAGAACAAATTGAAAAAGCGGCTCTTAATAAATGGAAACAAATTTACAAGAACTATCGTGCTGATGAAGTGGTAGCTTATTTAGAAGAAAACCAAGCTAGTTTTGACTTGTTTGGAGATAAGCCTTTCTACCAAGTAACTAGAACTCAATACAATGAGTTAGTTCCAGATAACAAGCAAATCAATGCTAAGAAATTAAAAGATCTTAATAACAGAGCAAATGATAGTGTGGCTGTAACTGGGACAATTACGGTTAAGCAATTTAAACGTACTATTTCTGAAAGTAGTAATACTCCTAATTTATTTGCTTTAGAAAGTGAACGCTACAAGAATAAAATTACATTTGATGAATTAGCTCGCTGGTTAATTAGTTTCCAAGGTTATACAGCCACGTCTGACAAAACAGCCATTAAGAACAAAGAAAAATTTAGTAAGTCTCCGGGTTGGCTGTTTAAAATTAATCCTGTTTTTGCAGTAGGGGATGATATGTTTGACACACTCATGCTTAATTTAAAACTTGATAGCCCTAATAAGCAAAAACCCGTTTGGGAATATGATAACCCACTAGCTTATATTGATAAGCTTAGAACGCTAGATAAGCCTAATAATATCACTGAATTATATACAAATTTATCTCGTGCGGTATGTATTGAATGGGATGATTTTGGACGTCCTGCAATCTTCTCAGCAGGGTTACCACAATTTGATTCAGCTGATTATTACAACGTAGAGCCTATGACAAGCTGGCGTGTTCTTAAAAAAGATATTGTCTTACCAAATACCAAAAAGCCTGATGAATTTACCACAGCCTTATGGCGAAGTATTGGAGAATTCATTCCATTACCACACGTTGAAATTCAAGACGGCACCAAAGACAATTCTAAAAAGAGAAAGTCTCCTAAAACTAAAAAACCATTACGAGAAACACCTAACGTTGGACTCATGGAGTGGTTAACTTTACTTCGAAATAACAGCATTACAGAGTCAATCTTGACAAATAAAACATTGACTTTGAAGAATGTATTGCTACTTAAAAGCCAACAAGCAGACGGCTTGCCAGTAGATGATTTCAATGATTCTTTTGATTTCAATGCAGACCTACTTGTCCCAACTGATTCTGACTCTAGTGATTTAGCACATGGTGATGTGAAGTTCTTAATTGCTGATGCTTTAGAACGAATCCGTTTAGTTCACAATGCTTTAGCGCTAGCAGCTAAAGATATTGCTGAACTACGCTATGGGGAAAAAGGGCAAAACAACTCGAAGTTTGTTAATGAGCAAGTTAAGAGTCTTTATAACAAGTTAGATGATAGCTTTAATGAATGGTTTAGTTCCATTGACCCAACAGGTGATTTAGTAGAAAAATCTGACGAGTTAAATGAAGTCCTACGTAAAATTACATACAACTTTAAGTCTAAGTTGTATGTAAGTGCTTCTAGCAAAGAAATCAATGGTACTACGGTTGAAACTAAAGCTGGAAAGACCGTCAACAAAAACATTTATACTGTTCTTAATTCATTTGATTTTAAAATTAGAAATATTTTGAGGTGATTATTATGCAGCCACGTAGTGTAAGAATTTACAGTATCGAACCAAATGGAAATCGGAAACTACTTGCTACTGTTTTTCAAGCTATATATTATTCTGAAGGCTTTTCTTCTTCGTGGGAGCCAACTGACGCACTTTTAGATGAGATTAGTTCTCTGAGGAGTGATTTTGCTTATCGGGATTGCGTGCTTGAGGTAACGTCTGGTGATGGAGCCTTTGATGCTAGATACTAGGACTTATGTTATTTCAAGTAACTTATTAATGCGAGAAATACAGAAAATACGAGATGCGAGAGATATAAGAAACACGAGAGGTGGGACGCTTCAATGCCAACAAAAGAAGTCAAGTACGCTACTTTAAGAGCGGTAGGTAGAATTTATCGTAATGGTGCAATGAATAAAGCTGTTTTAGCTGATTTTAGGAATGCAACATCTATCGATAAATTACGCTCACAGGACTCCTTAGAGGCTATTTTAAGTAGTTTAGAGGAAGAGGACCTAAGTGTAACTGGCAATCCTTCAAAGGGCGAAAAAGCCGCTTTTGGAGCCTTACACTTATACGCTATTGCACAGCAAAGACAAATTGCTTCTGCTTTAACCTTAACCAAAAAAGAACATGATACATCATTATTTGCTGTCTTAGGTAAATTACGGTATGTATCTGATGAATTACGCATTAGTTTAGACCGAGTTTTAAAGCCCGTTCTAACAAGACCTAATTATGAGATGGCTGTACGTGAATTATCACATGCGCTTAAAATTGCCAAGCAACATGTTCAAAATATGAATATTGATTTTGCTCAACTGGCAGGCGATTTGTACTATATGCAATACAGCTTACAAAGTGCTAGGAAAGTACAACTACTATGGGCCCAAAAATACTATCGTCCATACAATGTAGTTACTAGTGAAGAAAACAAGGAAAACGCAAAATAAGAAAGGAATTTCCAAATGACACTATATTTAGATTTATCTGTAATCCAAACTGTTCCATCTGCAAACATCAATCGGGATGAAGTAGGCGCTCCTAAGAAAGCATATTACGGTGGCGTTTTACGTTCACGTGTATCTTCTCAAGCATGGAAACACGCTATTAGAGAAGATTTTGCTAAAGCTAATGTTGATACCGCATATCGTACTAAGTTAGTTCCTAAAAAGTTAGCCAAGCTATTACAAGCTAAAAATGGTGATTTATCTGATGAAGAAGCTATGGAATTATCTGTTGCTACTTTAACAAAGGCTAAGATTTCAGTTACTAAAGACAATGAATTAAGTGCCTTAATGTTTATTAGCAAGGGCCAACTTGAAAAGCTTGCTGATTACGTTTTGGAAAACAAGGAATTAAATGAAGATCAGTTAAAAGTGATTTTACAATCTAACAATTCTGCTGATTTAGCCTTATTTGGTCGTATGGTAGCAAGTGATCCTACGCTTTCTGTTGATGCATCTGTGCAAGTGGCCCACACGATTTCAACTCATGAAATTGTACCTGAATTTGACTACTACACCGCTTTAGATGACTTAAAGACAAGTGCAGGGGCGGCAATGGTAGGGACTACTGAATATAACTCTGCAACGCTTTTCCGCTATGCAAATATCAATTTAGATGAATTATTGCACAACTTAGGCGACAAGAACATTACTCTTGATTCAGCAACTCAATTTATCAAGTCATTTATTAGCTCAATGCCTACTGGATACCAAAATGCTTTTGCTAACAAGACTATCCCTGAATATGTAATGCTCACACTACGTAATGATACTCCGGTTAACTTGGTATCTGCTTTTGAAGAACCTGTTCAATCAACTAGTGGTTTTTCTCGTAAATCAGTAGAGCAGCTTGAAAAAGAATACAAGAATACACTTAAATTCTTAGATGAACCAGTAGCAAACTTTGTATTAAGCAAGTATGACTCATCGTTAGAAGAACAAGTAAATAATCTTGCTGACCTGTTAGATAAAGTAAAGGATTCCTTTGTAAAGTTGGTGTAAGTTATGCGGACATTAACAATTAGACTAACTGGTGTTTTTCAATCTTACGGTGGAGAAACAAATTTTTCTAGGAGAGGAACTAAGCCTTATCCTACAAAAAGTTCAATCATTGGAATGATTGCCGCTTCTCTTGGCTACAGACGTGATGACGATGCACAAATCAACGAATTAAATAAATTGAATTATGCTGTTCGAATCGAGCAACTTGGCGATGTAACAACTGATTTCCATATTGTTCATTATGAAGGATACATCACTGGTAATAGGGGCCAGGTTAGCGGTTCTAAAATCACTTATCGAGACTATTTGCAAGATACAGTATTTTTAGTTGCTATTAGCAGTGAAGATGATGAGTTAATTAATACAATTCGTCATTCACTAGCTCATCCCAAATTTCAACTATTTCTCGGTCGACGAGCAAGTGCTCCGGCAGGCGTTTTAAAGACAAGTATTTTTCCAAATATGACACCAATTCAGGTCTTAGAAAATGAGTCTTGGCAAGCAGCAGATTGGTATAAAAAACGTTTGAGAAAGTCTGAAGTAGCCTTAAAAATAGTAGCTGATGTTCAACTACTAAAAGGGCAGAAATACAAAATTTCTAGAGATACAGTTATCTCATTTTCTGAAAAAAAGCGAAAACATGGTTATCGAGGAATTGCAACTAAAACTGTTAAAGTTGCTAATGATAAGTATGTTGCTACTTCAACAAAGCATGATCCGTTATCGTTTTTTGAAACTGAAGTAATCGCGACAAAGTGATGACGAAAAACATTGATTTGACAATGTTTCTTTAGTGCATTCCCTACGTATGTAGGGGTGAACCTCAAGGTCTAAGAAAAGACCGACGCTATAAAACGCATTCCCTACGTATGTAGGGGTGATCCTGACAGTCATACTAAAAGTTATAGAAGGGAGGGGCATTCCCTACGTATGTAGGGGTAATCCTGCTGAGTACATTATTGAACAAGTTGATGAAGGAAATTTCCTACGTATGTAGGGGTAATCCTATCACTCCTGCAGCGGTTCATAATTTCAAGGAGTAGTCCCCACGTATGTAGGGGTGATCCTGCTGTGTTAATACTGGGGGAAACTGCAGATTCAGTTGTTCCCTATGTATGTAGGTGTGGCTCTATCGGCTTTTTGCGTGTTTCTTAAATGATGTTCCCTACTGTTATGGGTGTTTTCCTGTATGTGTCTTCCTGTGTTCAAGGGCGATATTAGCTTGTATATTTGAAAGTTGTTTCCTACTTTTATTGTAGGAGTTTTATAGAAAGGAAAAATTATGTATTATTTATCACGAGTAGAAATTAACAATAAGAATGCAAAAGAAATTAAAGAATTCAACCACTTAGGTGCTTACCATAATTGGGTAGAGCAAATGTTTCCTGAAAATATTGAAAATGGTGTTCGCCCACGTCATTTATGGCGTATTGATATCTTAAATGGTGTAAAATATCTATTAGTACTAAGTGAAGAAAAACCTGATTTGGATATTTTAGAAAGTCATGGTATAAAAGGAACTGGAATTATTAAGGAATATGATAAGTTGCTAGACACCATTAAAATAGATTCAGTATTAAAGTTTCGCTTAACAGCCAATCCTGTACGCCAATTTAATGGAAAAGCATATCCTCACGTTACCGTAAAACAACAAAGAAAGTGGTTGTTAGATAGAGCTGAAGCTAACGGCTTTACGTTAGATGATAATTACTTTACAATCGTTAGTCGTGATTATGTTCCATTAAAACGGAAAAATAGCAGAGGTTGCAATTTAAGTCGGGTATCTTTTGAAGGTATTTTAAAGGTAACTGATGTTGATAGCTTTAAAGATATATTAGTTAATGGCTTAGGGAGAGAAAAGGCGTTTGGTATGGGACTCATGACTGTTGTCCCATTTTAGCAAAGTAACTAAATTTTATCTAGATGTGTTAGCAAGATGTTGACAAATCAATGTTTTTTTAGAGTGTTCCCTACGTATGTAGGGGTAATCCCGTCCAAGCTTATCTTGAAATGCCTTAGCTGCTGTGTTCCCTACGTATGTAGGGGTAATCCCTCAAGCTGGTCTTCCTCGAGCGCCCTTTTTTCGTGTTCCCTACGTATGTAGGGGTAATCCTAAAAGTGGCCACGGAGGATTAGGCGGTAATAAGTGTTCCCTACGTATGTAGGGGTGAACCTTCTCGTTTTGCTGGTGGGGCGGACATGGGTTCGTGTTCCCTACGTATGTAGGGGTGAACCTTAAAGGTTGGGAAGAAGAACTAAGGACGGGAAGTGTTCCCTACGTATGTGGGGGTGAACCTGCAAATGTCCCTGCTCGTCCAAAAGACGCCCAGTGTTCCCTACGTATGTAGGGGTAATCCTATATATACATTCAAACCTTGATATTAGCAATTGTGTTCCCTACGTATGTAGGGGTAATCCTGGTGCAGCTGACAAGACTAACCAAGTTAAGACGTGTTCCCTATGTATGTAGGGGTGAGCCTGATTAGTAATGGTATCTTGGTTGCTCTTGATAGGTGTTCCCTACGTATATGGGGGGTGAGCCTATATGTTCAAACCTTGATATAGCAAGTAGTGTTCCCCACGTACGTGGAGGTGATTCCGTAGGTGAGGGTAAACCTGTAACACCGGGGTGTACGTTTCTTATTCCCTATGCTTGTAGGTGTGAACCCATAGATACTATGGATACTATATTTTCTTGTTCCCTATTTATGTAGGTGTGAGTCTGTAGAAGTTATTGAGGTTATCCAAAATTAAATAAGTAGTGCATTTCTTATGTACATTCGCATAAGAAACAAGAAACTTTTTTCAATAATGATATTTTGTTCTTTTTTGGCTACAATAAAGATTGAAATTTATTGACATTTTATCATTTTGAATTATAATTAATTTTAAAGAACAAAAACTTATAATTTAAAACCACAAAAAAGAACAGGAAGTGAGTGGAATCAATGGTTGAAACTACGTTAAAGTCAAATATTGGCTTATCCTTGTGCGCATGGCTTGATTATTTGATTAGCAAGGGGATGATTTCTCGCAACAATAGAGATTATTTATCTGATGTGATTTTAGAAATGGTATCAATGATGGGTTTACAAAAAAAGCCTGATATGCCTGAAAAAACACATATTATCAAATATCAGTACACCGATGATGTTGCTAAGTATAATGAGCATCAAAGAGAAGAGTTTTTAGCAAGTCTTAATCAGATTGGTTTCAACAATCAGTGCCAAATAGCAGATAAACTCTTTGACCAAGAAGTCCTGTTAGAAAAAGAAGTAGTGAATCTTAGCGATTATGTTGAGGTAAACAACTTAGGTAGTGATAATCCAATGTATGCACTAATTACAGAGTGGAATCATGTGGTTAGATTGCTAAATAACTATTTAACTAAACTAGCGAAAAATGGGAAATATTCTGAAAACACAGTATCTGAATTTAGTGGGTTCATTGAACAAATGATTGTTCTTTCTGGAATAACACGTTCATACAGGAACGGTTATTTGTTTGAACATAATGTGTATCTAACAGATATGTTTGAATCTTTAGCTCATGACTTAAAGCTAATAGGCTTTGAATATTGGAACTCTGTGAATAGCGATGATGAAGAATACCTGACGATTGCATATCCCGTTGCAAAATAATACATAAGAAGGTTGGTGTAGTGGTATGTCAGACTTGAATACACAATATGAAAAAATAGGGAAAGAATTAGTTACTCAATTAGGATATGATCCAAGAGTACTTGAATTTGCTAATGAAGATAATGGTCTTAGTGATTGGTACTGGGGGAAGGTATCAGAAATATTAGAAAATCGATGGCTTTTGAACTGCGTTAAAGAGTACTATGAGTCTTGTGTTAATTGCTAGAGTAATGAAAGATGGTGATATGGTGAAGCACTATGGTCGTCATAAGGATAATCATTATTACAAGGGAATTAAAAATATTTTCTACCGAAAGCAGCATAGTTCCTGCGAAACTAAAAAGATACAGTATGCGACTAAACTGGATGCACTTATCGATATATCAGCGATACAGTACCAGAAAAAGAAAAACCGATGTCAACAGTAACCCCTCTATTCACTGAAGTAAGGGGCTTGAAATGAAAGTTTTAAGTCTGCTCACTTTGATGAGGATTCTGGAGCAATTCAGAATTTGTTGTCTAGACTAAGCAATCAGCTTCGGCTGATTGGAAAACTACGTTATTTTAGTCATCATACCTTATGAATGATACCCTAGTTTTAAGCTCTATGGAGGATAGTAAACAAGGATAAGGTTAATGTCCTAGTCGGCCCCTCATAACAAGCTAAAATAACATTGTCGAAGGGTAACCACATGTAACTGTTAGTTCTCTGATAGTTGCGTGATAAGGTACATGCTACCTTATAAAAAATGAAAGGAGAAAATCAAAATGCAAAATCGAGTTTTTGTCATTAATAAACATGGTGAAGCTTTAATGCCTTGCAAACCGAGAACTGCTAGAAAATTATTACAAAGTGGCAAGGCTAAGCCTATTAAGAAAGAACCATTCACCATTCAACTATTGTACGGTGCAAGTGGTTATAAGCAACCTATTAACTTAGGTGTTGATAGCGGGCAACGTCACATTGGGCTTGCGGTAACAAGTCAAGATAAAGTTTTATTTCAAAGCGAAGTCGAATTGCGCCAAGACGTTAAGAAACTTCTTGAAAGAAGAAAAACTTATCGTCAAGGTAGACGGAACCGTAAGACACGTTACCGTCCAATGCGTTTTTTAAATCGCATCAAAAGTAGAAAAAATAACTGGTTGCCACCGTCGGTACAAAGTAAAGTTAATCACAACATTAATTGGATTAAACGCATGTTAACGGTGTTACCAAACCCTGAATTACACATCGAAGTTGGTAAATTCGATATGCAAAAAATGAAAGACCCTGCCATTAAAGGTGAAGGTTATCAAAAAGGGGACTTGTACGGCTATCAAACGGTTAAGCAATACGTCTTAGCTCGTGACCAATATAAATGCCAAGTCTGCAAGAAAAAAGGCGGTAAGTATAAAGGAAAAATCGTTAAACTCAAAATTCACCACATTATTTACCGCTCACAGGGTGGTACCAATGCCCCTGCTAACTTAATTACCGTTTGTGCTGATTGCCACACTTATCAAAATCATCAACCAGGTGGCATCTTATATGCCTGGTATCAGAAGAAAAAGAAAGTAACTAAGCCTTTGAAAGGCGCAACCTTTATGAATATTCTCCGTAGGAGATTATGGAATGCCTTTCCTGATGCCAAGTTCCAGTATGGGGCGCAAACCACTTTACAACGGGCAAATTTAGGCTTGGCAAAATCGCACTACAATGATGCCGTTACAATTAGTGGTATTGAACATATTAGTGAAAAGCCAACAAGTATCGTGATGTTTAAACAATTTCGCAAGAAAAAGCGTTTCTTACACGAAGCAACCGCACGCAAAGGATGTAAAGACAAGGAAGGGCACAGAAACAAGAATGTCACCAGTAAACGGAATGCCAAAAACACCAAAGAAGCAAACGGCTTTTGGCTTAATGATTATGTCAGAATCAAGAACAGTAAACTTAAAGGCTACATTAGTGGCTTTACAGGGAGTTCCTGTTATATCAAGGATTGTCTTGGCAATTATCTGACTCTTAATACGTACAAGCAAACAAACTTGTCTAATGTTGAATTTATTAATCATAGAAATAATTGGTGTAATACCAGTATTTCCGAACAAAGATACGTTATGGAATAAAAGAAGAAATAGAAAGGAGTCAGCTTTTCAAGCTGAGAGCTATCCATCCCACAACTAAAGTAACGGGATTTCCGCTCAATTATCATTAAATCATTTTCGGATGTACCACTTAGAGCATATCGGTGCAAATACTGTGGGCAGTGGCACATGACTCATTATCGTGATTATTATGATGAGTAAAAAAGATAAATAACCGTTAACTGGTAACAGCTAACGGTTATTTTTGGTTTGTATTCTGTATGATAAGAAATAAGCTAATTTTGAAAAGAGTTAGGATACTTAATTTCGTCCAGTAGCGGACTAGCTTTGCCAACGTAATAATCAATGTAAAGCTTCTTCTTAGCTCTAGTCATCCCCACGTAGAGAAGTCTGCGTTCGTCTTCAACGAATTTTGAATGAGCCATAATTTCTGCATAGAACATTCTCATAGCAGTTCTAAGTTGTGTATTTTCTTCTACCATTTTGCTAAGCATTCCTTCTGTACTTAAAGATTGAATAATCTTTAATCTATCACTAGGTTGAAGGTCGTCCAACTTGTATACATCTTCAAAGTACATTTCACATGCATTAGGACTAATTCCTAGCAATGCACCTAGTACATAAGCCATTGAATCAAAACTACCATAGTCCATTAAATCTTCCAAATCTGAGTAATTAAACAAGGTATAAAACTCTTCAAAAGTGGTATCGGCAGGAAATGCTTTGGATATTGCCATTAAATCATCAGTTAAATCACTATCAGTAAGCCCGTACAGGTAAACGTTGTCCCATTCAAGTCCCTTTGATCCATGTAGGGTATCAAGCTTAATAGAGGGCTGTTTGGTATCTGTGAGGTTATTACCGTTATTAACTATGGCTGAAAGAAGTCTAAGATTTCTATCTTGAGATTCTTCTAATTCTTCAAATTCGCTAAATTTCTTCGTCAACTTATAGAGATAGTTTTTAATTGTTTCAACTCTTTCTGAAGAGTAGACATGGTATATCTTAGTCATGCGTTGAAAGTATAAATTGGTTATAAGGTCAACTTCTCGCAAATACTTTGATAAGTCCTTTTCTTTCTTGTGTTTCATTTTTTCAAATTTTCTGTGACATCTAATTACTTCTAAATCACTGTCATCAGCAACATCATCATCATTTGTGCCTATTACCCAGTTAACATAATTAGTAATGGTGTTGATTTTCCGATATCGAACAACGCTTTTTAGTTTTTTGGCATATTTTCCAAACCCAATTCTGTTTGCGTAATTTGCTAGTAAGATAAAATCGTCATAATAAAAGGCCTTTATTAATCCCATAAAAACGTCATATACTTTGTCATTTTGCAAAATATTACTAGAACTACCTACATCAAGATAAACGTCCTTATACGCTAAAACATCGGCTATAACGGGCTTATCTTTATTGTATCTAACTAGAATAGCACTTGATTCATTGGGGCTATTCGCTAAGTTTTTGAGCATTTTCTCAAAGAACTCATCCCCATGATTTCCTTCTTTACTTTCAATCTTATAGACTTTTCCACCTTTATTAAATGCTTTAAGGGACTTTTCTAGTCTTAGTGTATTTTTAGTGATTACTGGAATTACACTATCTAAAATATTCCCACCAGTACGATAGTTGGTAGATAAGTTAAAGGTGACAGAATAATTGACAAACGTTGAGAACTTTTGAATAAAGTCAGGGGATGATCCTCTAAAAGAGTAAATGGATTGGTCATCATCCCCAATAACCATTAGCTGCTCAAAAGATTTTTCAGAGAAAATACGATTCATCAATGCCCATTGTAAAGCGTTAATATCTTGGAACTCATCAATAACGATAACGTTCCACCTACGCATCATTACACCTTTTATCTTAGATTGTAATCTCTCGTCATTTAACGCAACATAGAGAAGCTTTTGCATGTCTTCAAAGTCAATCTGTTGGTTACGTTCTTTTAGCGAGCTATATTCTTTGAGAGCATAAATATAATTTTCAACCCATCCTTTGTTAAGATATTGATCAGAAACTAAACTGATAAGTTCTTCAACGGATAATTCTTTCTTCTCAACCATGGCTAAATAGTCCTGAATTGCTGTTGAATTATAATTAGGGTCTAACCCGTTAGAACTGAGCATTCGATTGACTAACTGGCTTTTAACTTCAAATATTTGTTTCAACGATTCAGAATTGGTTAATTCTTTGCTTTTATTGGGTAACTTAAAATAAGTAATGTAGTGTTTGTATTCACTAGGTAATACGCTAACAGTTTTATATTGGGGCATGTAGAACCTTAGCAACTTATAGAAGAAAGCGTGAAAAGTAAAGAAACTAGGACTGCCCCAATCACTAATATTAATACCTAATATTTGAACACGCTTAATATATTCGTTATATCTTTCTCTCATGTCTAATTGAGCTTTCTTCGAGAACGTAATTCCTAACACATCATGTGGTCTGCTATTTCCAATAAGTGCATTATAGATGATTGTTAGCATAAAGATAGTCGTTTTACCTGAACCAGCGCATGCATTAACAAGAGTGGGGTGTGCGATTCCTTCTTTAAGAATATTTTTTTGTTCATTCGATAGTTTAAATTTACCGATTAATTCGATAATCTTAAGAGCTTCATTTTGATCCATATAACTCGTTCCTCGTGTTTATTTAGAGTGTTTTTCTAATGCATTAATGTCTATCTAACGTATGCAGTATGACGTTACACATTCTCGTCAACGTGAGTAGGTAGGACAGTTGAATATATAGGGGATGGTTTGTAGAGAGGCTTCTCCATTTTAACTGCTATATAAAATGTGTTCCTTTCTATCGTACTATCATATTTTTAGAGGCGAGGGGGGAGTGTATCGCATAATGTACTGTATACCGCAAATTGTTACTTTTTAAACAATACCATTTTATAACGTTTCGTTATAAAAATCAATACATTTGCTAGAGTGCTTTAGGAATATAGCTTTATAAAAAAATTTGCGTAAATAAAAACCGCTCCAAACTCCCAATTTCAAGCGGTTAAGTTTACCTATAAACGTGCCGTCGACCGACAGCTAAGAAGGATGGGTATTAGCGTACCTGTCCTTTTTCATTTGCCATTATAAGCTATATAGTACTTGCAAGTCAACACTAATAACTTATAGCAGCGGATGAACTAATAACGTCATAATATGAGGGTAAAAAACAATATAAGGGGAGAAGAACAATTTTCGGTGCAAATTGTTCTTCTCATCTTTCTAAAATATATAGATTTTTCGGAAAGATATAATTGATAAAAAAGAAAATGACTGTTTCAAAACATCTTCTACCTAGTTTTTACGAAATTCGTAATTCAGATTTTACAAAACAATCTTTTTGTGCTTTCGTTGTTCTTATTTATTTTTTAAATACTTTAGCACTTCTTTGTTTTGGGCCAAATTTTTTTCTAAAACTCTGTTGAAGTCATCATCTAATTTTGCTCTTTGGTTATCAAAATGTTTTTTCTTCATTGGATCTGATAATTGTTCTTCCAGATATTTGTCAAAGTTTATGTGTTTGCTGTTCATTTGATTCGTTTCTTTCTTTTTAATTTTCTTGTGGATATGATTTTGCTAAATTACATCCCACATGCTGCTCTCTACTGATTATTACTGACTATTACTGAATAATACCATATTTTACTCTTTCTCTGAAATTATTGTGCTTGCATTGCTGATGGATAAGCTCTTTCTTGTTCTGTACTACTTATGTTATGATATGTTACTGACTATTCTAATTAGTTATAGCTGCAAGAAAATAAGATGTTACAACCGCTTAAAATTAGGCGAATACGGTACTGGCTAAAATATACTATGATATAAGTAGGATATGTTTACATTGAGATGTAAATGTGCCTAAAACACCATTACACTAAAAGCCAAGCATCCCCACTTTTTACGTTTCAGTTAGTATGCTTGGCGTATTTGATAATTTATGGCAAAAGCTTCATCAAAATTTCGGGTTAGCTGTGCGATGTACGGCCTTGTTTGTTTTGGTTAATTCTTTTTTGGTATCATTTAAACGGTCGCTGCTTTAAATGATACTTTTAATCGGTTGATATAGGAAAAATGTTGAAGAATAATGAACACATGGAAAATTCAGAGTTAATAAAAAGAAATATGTATACAATAGGTCAAACTGTAAAAAAATTAAGAAGGCAGAAAAAATGGTCACAAGAATATTTAAGTTTTATGTCCGGTCTAGATCGAACATATATTGGTGGACTAGAAAGAGGAGAAAGAAACGCGACTATAGGAACATTAACTACTATTTCTAAAGCTTTGAATATAACTTTATTTCAATTAGTAGAGGAAGCGTCTAAATATGAATCAGGAAATCATTAATAATGCTAAGCGTATCCGTAATAATATCGAAAAAAGTCAAAAGACGATTTATGAAAAGACAACACCAAAGGATAAAGATTTGTGGTTAGGAGATCAAGAGCTAGAGTATTTGTTAAGGTCTTCTTTACTCGGTAAATCTTATGAAGGTCAGGCAAATAGAACTCGATCAAAGTCTATAAATCAAGATATTTGCAAGGCTATGGGCTATCCTGTTCCTAAGTCGTTCAAGAAGACTCATCCTCGGTTTGTATGTCAGAACTTTGATAAGTATGCTCAGCAATCTAATAATCTTCAAATTTGGAATGAAGAAATCACACCAACTAGACGTTATTGTTTAATAATGTTGAACGATAAAAATGTAGTAGTTAACGTATTAATCTTATCTGGAAATACCTTACAGGAATTTGATTCAACTGGGACATTAACAACAAAATATCAAGCAAGTTTAATTAAAGACTATAATAAGTCGACACTTCTAAGTACTCATGATACTGATAATATTCAAAATGCATTTGGTGAATTTAATACTCTTGTAACACAAGATCCTGCTTCTTTCCCTACTGCTAAAAGTATTATGAGTATTAAAAGTATATTTAACCGCTTAAAGCTATTGGAAGGTAAGAACTTTAATATCACAGGTAAAGAGAGAACGGATGGTAACATTTTACAAGGAATAGTCTATAAACAATTGGGATATACACAATATAGAGAAAATGGACAATTACCAGATTTGATGAACCAATTATTAGAAATTAAAAGGCAAACTTCAAGAACGATTGATTTAGGATTGTTTAAACCAGATGATCAAGAAGAACTTAATATTCCAGCTATTAATGGCTATGTTCCTAAAGTTGAAGATTTACGTTACGCAATATTTTATTGCAGTATTCATGATACTCAAATGACAATTGATAAAATATTCTTAGTAACTGGGAAGGATTTTTTTAAATATTTTCATCTTTTCAGCGGAAATAAGCAGAATAAAAAAATTCAGTTGTCTTTAAAAAAAGAATATTGGAATCTATAGTTCTTCTTTTATTATAGCAGTATGAAGACTCCTTAACTTGGTTTAGGTTTACACAAAAAATACCGAGAACGTTTTTTAGTTCTCGGTATTTTTCTCGATGAAAAATATGATTTTATTGCATATTAAAAGCCAGTTGTACTTCACTATTAATACTTTTTTCTAATTTCTTAGTATCATTTGGATTTTTGCATATCATTTTAACGAGTTTAATAATCTTTTGTGAATGTTTATTGTTGATGTCCGGAAGTAAATAGTTTTTTACATATTGTGTTAAATAGCGTTTTCTACCACTATACAATACATTTTGAAACTTAATATTGTAGTATTTCTCCATAATACTTGAATTTGCTACACCGGTTGCTAATAGAAGATAATTATTTGAAACATCATTTTTAGTTGTTAGCCAATAGCAATTTCCATCAACATAATACCCCTTGTCATCATAAACAAATTTAGCTTGCTGACTAATGTCCGGGAATATGACTTTATTATTGGCTAATTGTTCGGGTTGTTGCGGAACCCATATTTCGTACCATTTACGTTTTGCCTTTTTTATATAAGATCTACCAGCTAATTGTTGTTTATGTTCTAATAGGTAGTTATATGCATGGGGATATTTGTAAAAGTCAATTGGGATTCTTTTACCATTTTTTATTGTATGAGTATATAAAATAGTATTTAAATTATCGGGATGAGTTTGCCATCTCTCAATGGTTTTTGATGAGACCAAAGGATGTAAAACTTCTTTTTCGGGTCTTATATTGGTATCTAAATCTTTCCAATTTTTCTTTATAAATACGTTATCCGCAGTAGTTTTAATTCCTACATGGACATCAAAAACATCACCGAATTTTTTATGAGCATTTTTTTCTAATTTGGTAACCCATTCTTTTTCGGCAAAAGTTGCCATATTCCAAGGAGTATCTGAAACAGAAGCATCTAATAAGCCAGATGTTACCTTAAAAGAATGTCCTTTATATGAATGTATTCCATTTTTCTCTTTTAGTAGTGTCGATAATTTGTCTATAGAATCTGTAGACTTTGCACTTGAGGCTGATTCATATACCCTAGTAAATGGAACGCTACTGTTATCACTATGTTTTTTCTTTTTCCCAATAAAAATTGCAGGTAATACGGCTGCGGAAAATGGTTTAGTGTCACCTAAATCAATAATATTTAAAATCTTAAAGTTATCACTTAAGAAGTCTCGTATGTTTTTACCACTTTTATTCGTTAGATACTTATTAGAAGTTATAACGCATAAAATGCCGTTATCCTTTAAAGTGTTGGTCATAGCCTTAAGAAAGACATGATACATATCAACCTTTCCAGATAAATTAAATAATTTTGCTAAGTGTTGAGACCTTTCAGCACCTAGAATTGATGTTCGAATATATGGAGGATTTGCGATTATTAAATCAATATTATTTATTTCATTGTTGAGACTGTTAGGTTGATTGAATAAATTAACATTTTCAACATTTTCGATTAAAGAGAGGTAGTCGGCAGAGAAAAGTTTAAAATTGTTGTGATTTAGTTTCCCTTCTGCAATATGAATAGCTTTTTGGTCTATGTCAATACCATATCCTTGATAATCAATATCTTTAAAAACATTTTGAACAGCTAGAAGAAGATTACCATCTCCACATGCTGGATCCAGTAATTTTAGCTTTTGGTTGCTGACACTGTCGGAGTTTTCTCTTAAAAAATAATATTTAAGCTGTTGTGCTATAAATAAAGAAAGATCGTCAGGGGTATATTGAATACCATTTTTCTTTTCTTGAGTTAAAATCATAACTTCACTTCTTTCCGTTGAAATACATTGTTTTTTGTTGCTCTAATAAATGATTTAACGTGTCTAAATCATCAATATAATCATCCAGTTTGCCTGTATTGCCCGTTCTGCTTTTGTTCCAGGCTTGGGATGAACAAAGTTAAATGTGGCTCTTCTTAAAGCTAGGTATGATGTACGTTCTGGGTTACGTTTTTCCCAAGCACGAGATGCGTGTTTTTGAGATTCTTTAACCAAATGGAGCCCTCCTTTTTTAGAGTTTTTAGAGAATTATTAATTATCATTACATAATCATTTTATAACGTTTCGTTATAAATGTCAATAGCTAAAAAGCGTGATAGTCCCTTATTTTTGGACATATCACGAATTAACAGCTGCTATACTCTAAACTGACGGCTTATCTATGCTCACATTATTAGTTATATAGGATTTTGCTAATAATTACTCGAGTAGTTCAGAAGGTGATAGCAACTGTTACAACGATAGTAACATGATTGCTGTTATAGAGCAAGCATGCTACTATCGCATTTCTAATATTGCAAAAAGCCAAGCATCCCCTGTTTTGAGATATGCTTGGCTTTGCGCTTGTATGCTTTTCTTGCATTGCTAACTTACATCGACAATCGCAACAAAAAGTAAGCAAAAAGACTCTTAATAACTTTGGCGTGATCTCATTGTACCGCTTGTAGTTGGTAATTACAAAGTTATACGTAAGTGCGTTGGAATAAGTATTACAGCTTAGGAAAACGTACAAAAGTTTGGGTGTCTTCTAAATTGGGCTGTGGTTTGGCTTCAACAGGTGTGGAAGTTGTAACGTTAGGTAAATCTGAATTCCGCCAAGAAACATAAATAATGTAACTAGTGAAATCTTCAGATAGTTTAGTCTTATAACCGGCTCCAATTAAGGAGCATTAAGCCCTTGCATGTAAGTCTTGATGGCCATATCAATAGAAGGGGTAATCTTCTTGGTAGTCATGCCGTGTAAGACATCTAGTCCTTGGGAAGCTTCGTTATCGTCTTTAATCGTGGGTAAGCTTTTGAAAAAGTCAAAAATATTAATACGACAGTGGTGTTTGGCTTCTAGTTCCACAGATAGAACCAAGCGGCGATTAAAATATTCTTCAAATAATTCATGGTTATGAATGAGGTAGCGTAAAGTAGCTTGAATTTTCGTATAATTTTCTAATTCAAAATCTTTTTGTAGTTGACGGATTTCGTCGGCAGTAAGCATATTTTTCTTCCTTTCTAAGTCCTAAGTAGTCTTAATCTAATTAATCTAATTTTTAATAATAATTATAACTTTTGGCACGGAAAAAAGCACGTAAGAAAATATTGCTCAATGCTAAGTTACTTAATTTTGTTACTTAATTTTGTTACTTAATTTTGTTACTTAATTTTGTTACTTAATTTTGTTACTTAATTTTGGTGGATAATGCCTCGAACTGTACTACTGGAACACTTCTACTCTGTCACTCTGACTAACTTAGCAAACCCAAACATCCCGATCACCAAGCAAATAATCAATATGTTTGAGTGCTTAAATGGATGGGATGCTTGGCTTATTTGCTATTTTTGTGCATGAGGAATGGAAAAACCGTCAGTCATTCCAGTTGTTGATTCTTGTTCACGTTTTAAATACGCGTTGTAAACTTTTTCGCTGTCAGTAGCTAATCCCTGTTCTTTAGCCATTTCAGCTAAGAATTGTAATGCTTCATTTCTTGAATTAACTTTTACTCCTACTTTGATATTTTGTTCTTCTAAAATATCAGCTGGGTTGAGCTTATTTGAAACGATATTTTCTTTTGCGTTACTTGTTTCTTTGTCATCCTCTTCAATAACTTCCCCTGTAAAGATGTCAACTCTTGGGCCATTTGCTCGAGCTTTTTTTACATCTGAGCCTGCGATTAAGGCAAGAAGTATCCCAGATGCTATTGCACCAATTAAAATGTAGATAACCCACATTAATGGGTGGTTAACTAACGGTAAGATAATAAAGCCACCATGAGGAGCTGGAACTTGAACTTTACCTACGTAAGATAGAGCTGCGGCGATTGCTGAACCTACCATAAATGCCGGAATATTCTTAATAGGATTCTTAGCTGCGAATGGAATAGCACCTTCAGTAATATGCGTTGATCCTAATAAAGCATTGACATAACCTGCTGAACGTTCAGACTTTGAGTATGCTTTTGGCTTGAGTAAAACTGCAACTGTTGTTGCCAAAGGAGGTGCAATACATGCTGCTGAAACCCCTGCCATAAAGTAGTAATTACCTTGTGCTAATAATGCTGTACCTGTTAAATAAGCTGCTTTATTGACTGGGCCACCAAAGTCAAAGGCACACATAGCGCCAACAATAATACCTAATAAGATAGGGCTTACATTTTGAACTGTTTTTAGCCAGTCCATTAAGCCTGTATTTAAAGCTGCCATTGGTGTATTAATTAATGTCATCACCACTCCAGATAGTAATACAGAAAATACTGGAGTTAAGAAAATTGACTTCAAGCCCCTAAATTGCTTGTCAGGCAACCAAGTAAAGCACATTTCTACAAGCTTTACGATGTAGGCTGCGATAAAACCACCAACTAATGCTCCTAAAAAGCCCGTACCGCCATTAAGTGCAATCATACCTGTAACTAGACCCGCAACTAATCCGGCACGCTTAGATAACGATTCAGCAATAAATGCTGCGAATACAGGAGCCATTAAATTAATGGAAACACCACCGATTGATTTCAAGGTAGCTGCGATAAGGTTGTATTGGGCACTTTTTGGGTCATACGAGTAAATTCCCCAGAAAAATGAAATTGCTGTTAAAACACCACCTGCTACAACAAAAGGTAGCATGTGTGATACACCGTTATATGTGATACACCGTTCATCAAAGCTGTATACCATTGTTGACCAATGCTATCAGAGCTTTGATTTTTTGTGATGTTAGAGTTAGACTTTCCAACTAATTCTGGTTTCCAAATAGGTGCTGTAAAGGACTTATTAATTAGTCCTTCTGCATCTTTGATTGCTTTTGCAACTGGAACCTTAATTACATGTTTTCCTGCAAAACGATCTGGGTCTACGTCAATATCTGATGCAATAACAACTGCTTTTGCTTCCTTAATTTCTTCTTCTGTTAGAACGTGTTCAGTACCTGATTGACCGTGTGTTTCAATCTTTATTGTGTACCCTAATTTTTTTGCTGCTTCTTCTAGAGCTTCTTGTGCCATAAATGTGTGTGCTATACCGGTAGCACAACCTGTTGCTCCAATAATGTCGTATTTTTGCATATTAATCGCCCTTTCTTTTAAAATGATTATTGCCAATAATCTTGTCTTCTGATTACTTTGAGTAACAAGTGATTTTTACCTGTTTTTCAAGTTCTGAAACTGTTTTAAAATCAGTTAATCCTGTTGATTGAGCTGTATCGGAACCAGCCGCAATAGAACGTTTAAAGGCTTCAAGTGTTGGCACTTTATTAATTATTTCCCCCATAAAAGTTCCTAACATTGTATCACCTGATCCCGCTGAATTTTGTAATTTGATTTTTGGAGCATTGCTTACATATACGTTGGTATTAGTGATTAAACAAGCACCTTTATCACCTAATGATAACAATACATTTCTTGCTCCTCTTTCTATCAAATTTTGCCCATACTCGATAAGTATATCTAGATTCATATCATCCCTGTTTTTATCGTCGAACCATTCTAATAGTTCTTCTTCATTTGGCTTTATTAAGTAAGGATTGTATTTCAGAATATCTAACACTTCTTTATAGGAGCTATCGATTACTAACCCACAATTAACTTCCCTACTTATTTTTGCTATATCTTCTAAATAACTAGGAGATATACCTTTTGAAAATGAACCTGAAACAATAATCCAATCATCACAAGTAACATGTTTTTTTAAATATGTTAGCAATTTTTCTTGTAAGTTTTTAGGGATAGTTGGCCCAGGGTTAACCTCTTTAAATTCTTCCCCTGTTGAAACGACTTTCGTGAATACGTTGATTCTTGTTGGTTGTTCTACACGCCAGAATTTGTTAGTAATTCCTTTTGATTTTAAACTGTCTGAAATAAAATCTAGTGTGAATCCACCGCCAATGCCTAAAGCAATATTATCAACATTTAGTTTTTTTAAAATAATAGAAACATTTACTCCTTTTCCATTGGGTTGAATATCGCAAAAATTAGTTCTATTTACCACTCCATTCCTCAAAGTCTCTGTTTCGATTGCCAAATCTATCGCAGGGTTAAGCGTTATGGTGTAAATCATGAGGACCCCTCCTTTTCTTCGTTTTAAATACAAACAAAACCAATCGTTTTTATTTACGCTTTTATTATAATGAATTATAATAGATTTAGGTTTTCTAAATGCTAATAAAATTCGAAAAATATTTTCTGAATTTCCATTCAAAAATCGGGGTCTTATCATGGGAAAAATCAAAAATAAATTAACAGAAACAGAGAAATATCTTTGGCACTTAATTAGTGATAATCCGACAGAAATAATTAAAATGTCTATCACTCAACTTAGTGAGTATAGTAACGTTTCTCCGGCTACTATTGTGAGGACTTTAAAGAAAAAAGGCTATTCGGGATATACCTCTTATCGGGAAAAATTAAGAACAGAATGTAGCGAAAATTATCGTAATTTTAGGGTACTTGAGGAAGCGGATAAAAGTATTCAAAATGTGATTAGAAAAAAACGAAATTGAGCTTACGAATACTCTTAAAAATTTGAATTATGCTGATATTGAAGATGGTATTAAATTGTTACAAAATGCAGATAGAGCTTATATTTTCTCTAGAGGTATGTCTGAACTTACAGCAAGAAGTCTAACAACAAAACTACAATTGGCAGGTAAATATACCGAATCATATTCAGATCCTAATATCATAACTGAGTTATCGAAGAATATTACTTTAGATGCAGTTGTTATATTTATTTCTCTTAACGGTGAAACAAGTGAGTTAGTCGAAGCTTCTTGTATTTTGGAAGAAAAAAACATCCCCACTATTATATTTACTACTAATGAAAATTCTTTACTTATACCCGCAAGTACAGTTAGTTTTATTGGCTATCAGTCGATAGATGACTTCTTTAGCAATTACGAAGTTAAGTCAAGACTACCTTTGGATATTATGACCAGAATATTTGCTGATTCTTATCTCGTTAGAAATAACAATCATTAAGAAAAATTATGTTACAATCAGTAATTTTAAATTAAAGATAACTATGGATATCTGAATTCAAGCTATGGTTATTAATAAGAAAAAGTCTTGCAATAATCATAATAATTGTAATTATTGCAATCTGCCAAACATATAAAAAGCCAAGCATATACTTAAAATTAGGGATGCTTGGCTTATTTGCTTATAATTTATTTTTCTTTAATTCTCGTATCTGCTTATCAAACTTTAGATGATGTTTCATTGTACTATTTATTCAAAAATTGTGCCAAAAAGGTGCAAAATGGCACGATTTTAGGGCTATATAATAAATATACGTTAAAAATTACTAAACGCAGCGACTTGTAAAGAACCTAAAAAAGTCATGGTTGCAAGCGCAACCATGACCAGATGGATAGTTTAAGACGGTAATAAAATTGGTTCAACTTAATTGTGGCAATGGGTCTCTTCTTTGCCATTCTTGGGGAAAACCAAGTTCACTTAGAATTTTATCAAGTGATACTGAGTGTACTTTATTTTCTAAATTGCGAAAGCGTTTTCTCACAGTGTTATTTAATATTGCAAATTCATTATTACTAATAAAACATTCTAAAATAATCATTGCACAATAAACAGTTCTTCTTGTTTTATCATCATCCCTTATAATCGAATCATGAATATCATGTAAATAAGGATAATAAATAGCAGTTTTTATACTATTAAA
The DNA here is from genome assembly GCF_000615765.1 of Ligilactobacillus equi DSM 15833 = JCM 10991. Lineage (GTDB taxonomy): Bacteria > Bacillota > Bacilli > Lactobacillales > Lactobacillaceae > Ligilactobacillus > Ligilactobacillus equi. Next base: position 33,463 of record NZ_BAMI01000012.1, read on the forward strand.
ATTGAGTAGTACGTCGTCGTGTGCACATGCATTTCGAAGATCTTTTAATACTTCAATAAACGAAATCATTATATTGGGCGAAAATTGCCCATGTTCAGAATCTTTGTTCTCTCTTTTTATAAAGTTATAGCAATCATGAGCTATTTTGTTTTGTAAATCTGTTGGCAATACCTTAATTAACGTTAGTATGTCGCCAAATTCTAAAAATTCAACCATTACCCACAATGGTACAAAATTATATTTTTCTCGGTAGTGATTTATTGCGTTATTCTTATACCTTGATTTATTTGTTATGGTTCTTGAAATTTTTGTTATGATGTAAGATATATCTAAACTTTTTTCATGATTAAACGAACTGACATCAAGGTATGCTTCTTTTTTCCCTTGATAATATTCCTCAAAGCGATAGGCTAAAATGGATTTCAAATGATGTTCAGCAAGTAGCAAAGAGTCCAAGAGTGTTTTTCGCAGTTCTCTGTTAAAAAAATATAAACTAATAATTTCGTCAAATGTTGCTCCACTAATGTATTTATCACTATCGGAATCCATAAAAATTTTACTATATCCATTTATAATACTGTAATAATTATTCGTTAGCAGATAAGCTTGTGCTTTGGCTTTATCTGAAAATTTTAACCCTCGAGATTCTAATAATTTAATTTGTTCTTCTACACTTTTAAATACTTTATTCAAAAAAAATACCTCCATCCGTACCTCAAAGTGAAGCAGAATGAAAGTATTTTTCCGCGGCAGGCTCCGTAGAGTAACTACCCCTCCTATTTATTTTCATTCTACTTAAAAAATATTTTTTTGTCAACTATTTTTTACTTTTTTACTTTTATTAATCTCTATCGTAATAATACTTGCTTTATAATACTATTGCAAGACGCTAAAGCTAGATGTTTATCTATTCTTTGTTTTTGTAAAATAAGTGTCGATATCTAATTTGTGAATATCTATTTGTGATTTTTTCATGATTGGAATTCTAGGATCAACATATTCATTGCTATCAAATTTTCTATAAGTCATTCCATATAGATAACTATTTACCAAATCATTATGAATTTTCTCTTCTTGAAGAGAATACCCTAATTCTCTGATTAATAATTTTATAATTAATGTATTGATTTATATTCTGTTGTTTTTTTTTCAGCATATTCCTCTGCTTTTTTATATGCATCCTCTTCCCAATTACTTATATCATTTTGATAAAATAAGTCTATTGCTTCTCCTGGATATATATACCCCTCTTCTTCTTGTCTTTTTAACGAATTAAATATTTCGTCTTCATCTTTTTTTATCATCTCTTTTAACGTTTCTTTTTTACTTTTGTTATTGTTAATCTTTTCTTTGATAATACTAATTACTGTATCGTAATCATATTTTGATGGTCTTGATATTCCATTTGAAGGTTGAATATCTTTAAACCATTCTCTTAGTGTTCTAACTTTTTTAGGATAATTAATTTCAGATAACCACTTTGAAATTTCTTCTAAAGTGTATTCTTTCTTTATTTCCATTACTTTTCTCCCATTTTACATTTTTTACTTTGCTAATTCATTTAATGATATATCATAAGTATAATTTCATTTTATACCAAAATAACACTAAATTCAAATGTATAGGGATCTAAATTTAAAATTGACACAGCAAAAAAATGTACTATAATTAATTACATAATATATTCAGTATCTTACATCTTTAAAAATAAAAGGAGTAGATAAAATGGATAAATTAAAATCCATCTACAAACAATTAAAGAAATATCTTCAAAAAAATCTAGGTATCAATTATTTCGAAGTAGTTTTCTTATTCGAAATAATTAGTATAGCGCTGAATTGTATTGATGGTAAAAATAAAAAATTAATATTTATATCTGAAGAACCTCCACTTTTTTTGAAAACATTCATATCTATTTTGGATAATTTTTTTGCTTTCAATATCATTGTTATGATTGCAGTTATTTTACTATTTTTACTTCTCATTTTCTTCCTTATAAGTAGATATATACCTGGAACTGGTAAAAAAACATATACTGATGATGGGAAAATCATAGCATATAATCCTTTTGCTGCTATGAAGTGCATTAAAAAACTTACAGTGTTTATTTTTCAAAAATTATGGATTACTTATTTCAGTATTCTTTTTTTATACGGTGAAGTTTCGTTTTCATTTGCAAATATTATTCTCGTCTCATTAAATTCTCTTATTTTAATTATTAAAATCTTTTACAATGTTTTTCACTCTAAAACTTCAGTTTTATCAAATTTAGATTTTCCTAACGTTGAGGAGATTAGATTTAATTCTTTAATCTTAGATACTAAAAATGATCAACCTGAATATATGAAACAATATTTAGTGTTAGCTGTATCAGAGAAAAAATTAGGCCCAAAGTATTATTTAATTAGAGATATGAGTATTAGACATAAGGCTTACTATTATATTGTTAAATCTAAAATCAATGATAAAGACAAGGAAGAAAATACTATACTAGTATGGTCTGATAAATTTGAAGACATTAAATATGCTTTTGAAAATAACTTAAAAAATAATTCTTCTGTATAATGGAAAAAGTATAAACATTGAAAGCCTTAAGAAATTGTTAAAAGTAGTAATTTCTTGAGGTTTTTTCTTATTGACTTATTGATTTAAAACTTATTTTTGTTGTCACATCATTTAGGGAATACGTGACAGTTGGTCTAGCAGGTATATTATCAATTCTTACAGAATAATCACCATAATCCCAAATTGGAGTTTGAGTAGCTCCAATAGTAGGTTCACCACTTCTCCATCTATCAGCTGTTTTTAAAAGGACAAAGTTACCTTCTGAATTTCTTTTAACTGTATACGGACTGTTTAGCGCATTACTATTTATTAAATTTGAATACGTACTATCCCTGTATCTTTAACTGTTACAAATAAATAATCTGATGGATTTGATTGAATAATATCATCCGTTAATTTTTTTGAGCCTTCATTATTTTGCAATTCAATTATATCTCTATGATTACTATCTTCACCATAAATATAAGTTTGCGTGTAAACGTTAGGAAGAGGTGCATCAGGTTTCATATAAACGACGGTATCATGAAAACCGTATTCAAAATTTGGGTCTTGGTATTCTGGAGGAAGGTTATTACACGATAATTCCATCTTTTTTACAGTAACTGTGTCGTTAGACACATTATAATGCCAATAAATTTTTGTATTAACAGTAGTATTTAAATATCCACCATTTGTGAAACGGCGTCATTAAAATTGTTAGAAGGATATGCTTTTGGTTTTTACCTTTTTAAGAAATCGGCGCTTGGGATGGTATATGGTATAGTTAGTAATAAGGAAGAATAGTAGCAAGAATGCTTTTGCAGCTACATTTTAAGCTTTTTAACAACTATTTTTTTCAGAATGGATTTTAAAATGAAATATAAATTTTGTTTTGTTTTTTAAATTCAATTCCTACTGTTAATTAACGTACAACAACATTGTTAAAAATTTATATATATTTACATTGACATATTGCTATTTAATTGAGATTATTGTATTGATAAGTTTTTATAACAAAAAGCATACTATTACTATTGTGAGGTGATTTTTTGGACTACCCTTATCAAAACCAGTATCTTCAATACATGAATACTATTCAAGAAAAAAATAAAATAACGATCAAAAATAATGATTATCATCTAAAATCATTCTTCTATTACGAATCATTGTATAATCGTTCTTTTATTGAATCAGGTTATCACGTAGATTCAATTGTTGAAAGTGATATAAGAGAGTTCCTAGTATATATAGGTGATTTACGTAATTTAACAATTGGATCAACTAATCAGTACTTATATTCTATCGCGGGATATTATAAATATTTATTTAGAACCGAAAAAACCAAGGTTCTTCCTACTTTGGATGTAATTGGACTTCCAACAGTTGGATCGTATAAAGTTACGATTTATGATGTTGGATGGATCGATAGTTTGCAAGATTTATTAGAAAATGAACGTATTGACTACTATACCCGTTTTTTCCTATTGTTTACTGCAAGGTTCTATAAACTAAAAGAAATTCTAGCAGAAGATTTTTATAAAATTGCTAACAAAGAGATGAAAAATGCTCCTGAATATCAGCAAATATTTTTTTACAAATTTAGGAACAGAATACGTCCCCTTCAACAAAAATATAAAACGAAGGCATTATTAATTCAGCGTAGATCTCAAAGCAAAGATAATTACTTGATTTCGACAAACCAACAATTATCAAGATACTTGCAGCGTGATAAAAAATGGTTTCCTTTTATTACAAAAACACGGGAATTATATCGTACAAATATTATTTATTATTTGGAAACTCATCCTGATATTAGTGAAGCTGTTCTTAAAGAAACTTTGCACATGAACCAACAAACTCTTGATTGGTATCGTAGGTTAGCTAAAAGATACTTTAAATGATGTTAATCCCTTTATTTGCGGGTTTTTTTGTATTATTGGTTTTGTTTGCTACGTTTTAGTAAACCAATATAAACACATAAAAATATACAAAAATTTACAAATAAAAACAGTAATTTATTAAGAAATAAAAAAGTAAAAATACTTCCAAAAAAAAACGAAAATAAAAATCATTGTGTTTTTTACGTTGTTACGTTATAATGTAATTAAGGCTAAGGGATAAATACCTGCCAAAAATATCGTAATTTAAATACTAGTAGAAAATTTATTTTAGAAAACGAAAGGAAGTTGAACTCAATAATGACTGAAAAAAATGACATATTAGACCAAAAAGCTATTGAAGAAAAAGTAGCTAAAAAAACATCAAATAAGGTTTTCAGAGATGGATTTGATGACATTCAAAAGAAAGCTCTTAAAATCGACAAAAAAAGAAAGGATATGTTGAAAAAAAGGTATGAATTTATCGGTAAAACGGTAGCTAAAGAATTAGGCTATAATACCAGTGGTATTAATTCACCTAACTTTGATATTTTACTAGCCGCTGTTATCATGGGAGCTGAAGCATATAAAGAAAAATATCCCAATAATGTTAAGGAAGATATCAATAAAAAACGCCGAGAAGCATATTTGATTATAAATGACGACGAGAAATAATTTCTCTAAGCAAAAAGTACTAGGACCATGTATAATGATTGGTTTCTAGTACTTTTATTTTGGTTTAAGTTAGTAATTTACTAAAGTTGAACTGTTTAATTTTACTTTGTTTATCTTCATTTTTTACATCTCTTTGGTCTTTTGCCAATCGATTAGCGTTATATTTCGCAAACATAATTCTGTGCTATTGGGTATATTAGACACTGCTCTTTGCTTTACTGGTGGGAACATAAGAATTATGCTGAGCACTAACTTTACCATCAAAGCCTTTATGAATAAGATAAAAAGGCGAGGTCTATTTCATGACCTCACCTTTTATTTTTGGTATATTAGTCTCTCTTACGACGACCAGTCCAAGCAAGACCAATCATAGAACTTAAGGCAACTAAACTAGCACCTAAAGTTACACCAAAGCTGTCTTTTTCACCAGTTTGTGGTAAAGCACGTTGGCTACGGTTAGTGTTATCGCTAACTGTCTTCATGTTTACTTGCTTGCCTGTTGTGGCAGAGATAATTGCACCTGTCTTAGGATCGACCTTAACACCTTTAACTACTTTGGCATTTTGATCGTATACAACACCATCTTTAGCAAACCAGTTGCTGATGATTGTTCCATCTTCGTTCTTAACAAAGTTTCCTTCGACGTGTAACCCACTCTTCTTAGCAAGTTCCTTAGCTTGTTCAGCTTGCTTTTTAGCTAATTCTTGAGCTTTAGCTTCTTCTTCAGCTTTTTGAATTGCTAATAAGCTATCAAGGACACGTTGTGCCTTAGTTAATTGGTCCTTAGCATTGTCTAAAGCCTTCTTCTTTTCATCAAGAGTTTCCTTTGAATTATCAAAGGCTTGTTGTGCTTCAGTCACATTTGTTTGTGCTTGTTCTAATGCCTTTTGAGCATCTGCAAGCAATTGTGGAGCATTCTTTAAGTCAGAAAGCTTTGCTTGTAAGTCTTTCAACTTAGCTTGTTCGTCTGCCAATACCTTTTGAGCTTTAGTTACTTCACCTTGCTTGTTATCAAGGTTCTTTTGAGCTTGATCTAACGCTTGTTGAGCTTTCACTTGTTCGGCTTTTAAGTTTTCTAATGTAGCCTTGTCGTCTGCTAACTTAGTCTTAGCTTCGTTTAAGGCTTGTACCTTTTGTTTTGCTACATCTCCTGCGTTATCTAATGCTTTTTGTGCCTTAGATACTTCTTCTTTGTCCTTAGCTACATCAGTTGTAAGACTCGCTACCTTACCGCTTAATTCAGATAACTTAGTCTTGTTGTTTGCTAATTCTTTTTGTGCATCTTCTAAGTTTGTCTTAGCTTGGCTAAGTTCCTTTTGTGCTTTATTTAAGCTATCTTGTGCCATATCACTTGCAACATTCTTTGCGCTTTGATCTTGGTACAACTTAGTTAATTCGCTTTGAGCATCTGATAATGCTTTTTGTGCATTTTCTAAGTTCTTTGCCTTTTCTTGTGCATTAGCCGTAAATGAATTTAATGTATCAGTAGCTTGCTTCAAGGTATCGTTAGCTTTATTCAAGGAGTCTTGTGCATCCTTTTCTGCAGCTGTAGCAGTAGCTAAGTTAGTTGATGCTACAGCTGCGTTATTCTTAGCTGTGTCATTTGCACTCTTTGCTGAATCGTATGCAGCTTGTGCATCCTTTTGAGTTTGAGACGCTTGGTTTGCTTTTGTTTGAGCATTAGTCAAGTCTGACTTTTGTTGTCCTAAAGTAGTAGACAAGTCTTGCTTTTGTTGTAACAACTTATCGTTGGAGTTACTGTTACTGTATGGAGTTGTATTGTATTTTGAAAGTTTACTTTCATTTACATCCAATGTTGGTGCGTTGTATTTTACATCATCATAAACATATGCAGTGTTAAAATGCAAAGTTCCATCACTAGTCATAGTAACAGCAAATTGTTGTGGATTAGAATAAGTACCTGCAAACACGGCATTTGGTCCCACTGTACGAGAACCAGTAATATCTGATGTATGTCCATATTTTGATTCTGCATCGTTGAATAACATCATGGTGATACCGTCGTATACACCTTTTTTCAAGTTATCTAATGTTGTTGTATACTCTTTGTTCCTATCCATTGGATGATCATTAACATCATAAACATATCCGTAAACAAGATCTTCACCTATAGTAATTCCATATTCATTTCCAACCTTAACTAAGGCTTTTTTATCATGTCCAAACATAAGTCCGTCATCGATAACCATCCCATCATCCATATATGCTTGATCCACAGCTTTACCAAAAAGAATGCTTGCATCTGATGTTACTAAATCGTATGCTCCGACTTGGCGACGAATTGGGTTCAACAATGAAGCGGCGAATAAAGATAACTCCTTAATCGTTTCATTATCTAGTAAACCATTTTTAGCAATGTGAACGATTTTTGCTTGGTCAGCTTTGTTAGACTTAAATGTATTAAGACCATTGGATTCTTGCCAAGTTGATGAAAGGTATCCTTTAGAAATTTGATCTAATTTGTCAAAATTTGATAGCCGTTGTTCACCTAAATGCTTTTTCAATTCATCAATGTAACCATTAGGTAAAACAATAGTATTAACGTTGCCTAAAGTGTCGTTAACGTTGTCCAGTTCTTTTTGCGTGTTAGCAACTGCATCCTTAGCATTTTGTAATTCACGTTGAGCTTGTGAACTAGCATTTACTGCATTGTCTAAGGTTTTCTTTACGCTATCTAATTGCTTAGTTGTATCTGTCAATGCTTGTTGAGCTTTGTCATTTGCTACCTTAGCGCTAGATAAGTTTGCCTTAGCTACGTTTAAAGCATTATTCTTAGATGTTACATCATTTTTAGCATCTGCAACTGCTTTTTGCGCATCCGCAATGCCAGTATTATTAACAGCATTTTGAGCATCTGTCACGGCTTGCTTTGCGTTAGATACAACATTTTCTTGGGCTTTGGCAGCGTTATCAGCTTGTGCCTTTTCTGACTTGGCTGTGTCCGCTTTGGCTTGTAAGGAGTCTGCCTTAGCTTGTGCATTAGAAACACTCTTTTGCGCATCGTTGACCTTTGTTTGAGTAGAATCAACTTTCTTTTGAGTTTCAGTTACAGATTGTTCAGTAGAAGCCAATTCCCTTTCGTCAGAGACTTGCTTATTTTTAGCGTTTTCTAAGTTTTGTTGTGCTTTAGTAACACCGGCGTTGTCTACTTCCTTTTGAGCAGAGTCAACTGTACTTTGGTCTTTAGACACAACATTTTCTTGCGCTTTAACGTTATCTGTGGCTTTAGCAAGAGATACCTGTGCATCTTCTACGCCTTTTTGTGCGTGAACAACATTATCTTGAGCCTGATTAACTTGTGCTTTTGCAGAATCAACTACTTTTTCTTGATTTTCAATCGCACTTTCTTGCTTAGTAAGATTTTCAGGAGTAGCTTCCTTTGCATTATCTTGAGCGGAAGTTAAATTGTTCTTTGCGTCATTTAAGGAATTTGTTGCTTGGTTAAGCGTAGTAGCGTCTTTGTCATTTACGACTTGAGCTTGGTTAACCTGTGTTTGAACATCGCTAACATTCTTTTGAGCACTGTTAACATTTACTTGTGCTTGTTCAACTGTTTCAGCTGAAGTAACTTGAGTAGTTTTGTTTTGATTATTTGTAGGGACGGAAGTTACTTCATCAGCTTGTGCCGTTGTGGCAACCCCTGCACCTACGGTAGCTAATGCTACTGCAACAGTAGCGGTCTTTTTAGAAACTTTATTCATAAAAGCATCCTCCTATAAGATATAATTTACTTTCTTTATTTTTATTTACAAGTTAATTGTAGCTCAATTTCCGCTACAAGTCAAGGATTTTAAAAAGGAATTCAAAATAAAATTTAGATTACATTTCAAAATTCTATTTAAGACAAACTTGCGAGAAGATTCTATGTTTTTTTGCGTTAGGAAAAATCATTTTTCCTACACTTATATTATATAACGTTTCGTTATATAGAACAAGTGTTTTTTACTTAAAACCAAATAAAAAAGCAAGTGGTTCAAACACTCGCTTATCATTACGATTGTTTCAGAATTTTACCTTTACAAGATAGTCCCGAACTTCTTTGTCCGTTAGAAAAAGAATATCTAGCAGATGCATAAATTTGATGTTTTTTCTTGTAAATTTTTCTTTCCCGGGACTTTGTTCTCCTAAACTACTTCTGATTTGGATATTTAGACTACTATCAACGTTACTACGAACAGTCCATTTATTTCTTCCAAGTAGAAAATCTCGATTCATAAGTTTTAGGTCATCAAAAATTTCTTGCATTTTGGCTTGGATTTCCTGTTCCTTTTTTTCTTTGTATCGTTTTAATCCTGCTTGTTTTTCAACATGTGTAGCTAAAAAATCATCATTTAAAGATGTTGTACTAAAATCGCAAAAGATGATGATACCAACCTCAGGAATTGTAGCTGTTTCAGAATAATACATAAATGCTTGCCCGTCTAAAATTTCAACATTCGCAAGATGTGAAATCATATTATGCTCACCTGCATACCGAATACGGGCGTTAAAACCATCAATTTTAAATCTCCCTTGTAGATTTGTCCCCTTTTGTTTGATAAGGGAATTTCTGAAAATGGAAGTTTTATCTTTAGCATTGATTATCTTATTATCTAGCAAAATGATAGAAATGTTCTGATCTAATGCCCCGTAAAATGTTTTAAAGATTATATCGTCTTTTGCATCATCAACTGGCTTAAAGTGAAAATTAAATCCGTCAAGACCTGATTCGAAGTAGAAGTATGGTTCCATTTCTGAAATCAATGGGTATTGGCTCGTTATCTTTTGTACAAAAATACCACCGTCAAGTTCAGAAAACTGAATAACATCGGATAGCTTAATACCAACTTGTTGTGCAATTTTCATAGGTATTCTGATACCTAATGAGGAGCCCCATTTTGATACGTTGCTAAGTATACTTTGAGGTTCATTATTCTCCATAAAAACTCTCCTTTTCATTCGTTTATTACACTACTAATAATTGTTTAAATTAAAAGTAAAGTAAATCAAATTTATACGTTTATTATACAACTTATTTTTTTACTTTCCAATAAATAGTGATTTTTTAGGTTATTATTGTTCAGTTTAACTGATATACAATACGAATAGTTTCAATTAAAAATACAAGTATATATATATTATGTTTTGTCGTAAAATATACGACATTTATTCTTGATTATATCACTGATATTGTGTTACTTTTAATTTATGAAAAATGCGAATGTTGTTACCTAAAAATTACGTGCTCCTTCTTTTGGGATAGTCGTTAACTTTTAATTTTAGTGCTACATCTGTGTTTTTTAATAACTTATTGAAAGGGAGAATAAAATTTTATGAAGAATAAAATTGTTAAAAAGAAGCGTACTTTAAAGCTTAATAGGGCGTACAAAGGCGTTGCCACAGGTGCAGCCGTTGCTTTAGGTACTTTCTTTGTTTCCGTTAAAGCTAAT
>NZ_BAMI01000011.1 GCF_000615765.1 Ligilactobacillus equi DSM 15833 = JCM 10991
GTTTAGAAAAATTATTGGCGCCGATGCTACCTGGACAAGTCGATGTAACCATTCCTTGTCGGGATGATGCTAATTATCGCGATAGTGCGATTGTGAAATTTGAATTGGGTAAATTAGGGCAATACATCACTGAAACACAAAAACAACGAGTCTTTAGCCCTTTTACTAAGGAAACTTATGTCGTGGAAGATATGACCTTTGAAGGTCCTTTAATTGCCATGGATTTAGTGAAGCAGGTAGGTTTGCCGGATGCAAGTTATTTTTTGTTATATGATGATTCAGATTACGCCCAAAGACTACAAGCACATAGTCAAATTTTATATGTGACGGCTGCCAAGTTACACCGGCAACTATCGACCTTAGAACAACAGTTCCCGAGTGGCAAGTATTTCTATAATTGGAAGGACTACTACCAGGTGCGTAATAATATTCTTTTTAATAAAAAGTATGGTCAAACTTGGGCGGTCCGCCACTTGAGTCAATTTATGATTGGGCCACGTCTATTAATCCGTTCAGCCCGCAACCGGAGTCTCAAAAATGACGGACCTTTGATTATTAAGGCTTGGAAGGATGGGATTTTAGGTAAGACAGGAATGAGAGTGGGTCCGAATTACTAATGGAAAAACAAGAAGTTAAAATTTCAATTATTGTACCTTTTCATAATGGTCAGGCATTTATGGCTCGATTTTTAGCTACTTTTAAGGCTCAAACTTACCAAAATTTTGAATTAATCATGGTCGATGACGGCTCTACGGATGCTTCTGTTCAGATCTTGGAAGCAGAGCGGGGATCTTTAAAGCTGAAACTATTCCGAATTGGTAATCACGGCGTTTCACACGGGCGCAATGTAGGTTTGCAGCAAGCAAGTGGTGATATTATTGGTTTTTGTGATATTGATGACCTGGTACATCCGCGTTTATTAGAAATCGTGCAGCAAGTCCATCAAGCTAGCCACCAGGTGACTGTTGTACATGCGCAGGTGATTAAAGCGAATGAGGTCGGCGCCTTTCTAAATAAAGATAATGAACATGTGATTGTTAAAGATTGGGATCGAGCAACTCTTTTTACCCAAATGAACTTTAATGATCGTGAAATTTTTGGTTCAGTGTGGAATAAGTTTTTTTCGGCTTCAGTACTCAAAGGCTACATTTTTAATGAAGACTTAACACTTTATGAAGATGCCAACTTTATTTACCAGGTGGTGGCCAGTCAAGCAAATTTAGTTATTAAAGAGGTGCCACTGGCTTTATATGGATATTACTATAACGAAAATAGTGTTACTATCAGTGAAAATCCTGATTGGTTGTATACAGCAGCTGGCGAATTGCGTTACGCGCAAGCAATTCAGGATATCTTGCGCCAGCAGGAGTCCAATTTAACGACCAAGCAAGTCAAGCAACTGCAAGCCAAACTATTTCGCTTGGCGCTCTATCCCTTGTATCGTCGCAATTATCCTTCCAAAGTAGCGTTTATTCAACTTAAAAAGTTGTGTCGGCGTTACTTTGGAACTTACTTAGTATGGTATCAGGAAGATACCTTTCAAAAATTTAAGAAGAGCCTGCAATTTTTATTAGTCATGTTGAGGAGAAAATAATGGCAAATATTTTACATTTATCAAGAACCATGGGACAGGGGGGGCCGAAAAGGTCATTTACCAAATTTGCAAAGATGATCAGTCTGACCGTCATTTTGTAGCCTCCTGTGGAGGTTTTTATGTGCCTTTACTAGCTGCTCAAGGGGTCAAGCACTTTGAAATTCCTGATACGGTGGTTAAAAGTCCTGCCAATATTTTGCGGACGTTGATGACTTTGCGTCGCGTAGTTAAAGAAGAAAAAATTGATATCGTGCACAGTCATCACCGTTTAGGTGCGGTGTATGGACGTCTGCTGCAAATGCAGTTTCGGAATTTAAAGCACCTTTATACCGCTCATAATGTTTTTTTAGATAGCCAAAAAATGATGGCATTTGCCCTCGAAAAAGCAACTATTGTGGCTTGTGGTAAGACGGTAGCACAAAATTTGGAAGAAGTTTACCATATTGCTCCTGAAAAAATTACTGTGATTCATAATTCGATTGAAAAGCCAGTCGTAAGCGGTACCGTACCTCAAGCTCTATTAACTGCCAAAGCAAGCGGCCGTTACTTAATCGGTAGTATCGGGCGTTTAACGGAACAAAAGGGGATGGATATTTTTATTCGTGCACTTCAAGAGGTTAGCCAAGTACACTCGGAGGTTTTAGGTGTGATTGTCGGTGACGGAGAAAAGCGCGCAGAACTTGAAAAGTTGGTAGCTGATTTAGGCCTGACCCAGCAAGTTTTATTTTTGGGTAATCAAACCGTTGTGCCCGCAATTTTGCAGGAGTTAGAATTCGTGGTGCTGGCTTCACGTTTTGAGGGCTTTCCTCTAACACCGCTAGAAGTTTTTGCTAGTGAAAAAACCCTGATTGTCTCGGATATTCCTAGCAATTTGGAAATTGTTCATGCTGGCGTAGAAGGTTTGAGTTTTCGTAGTGAAGATAGCCAGGACCTGGCCCAAAAAATCTTAACTATGATGCAAGTTGATCGGGAAAAAATGGCGGTTTGTGGGGCCAAAGCCTATGCTCAAGAGTTTAGTTATACCAAATTTATTTTGGCCTATCAGGCGCAGTATCAAAAAATAAGTGGAGGAAAAGTAAAATGATTCCCAAACATATTCACTATTGCTGGTTTGGGGGCAAGCCACTCCCCCGCCATGTTAAAAAAAATATTGTTACTTGGAAAAAGGCCTGTCCAGATTATGAAATTACTGAGTGGAATGAAAGTAACTTTGATGTGCATGCGCACCCTTTCATGGCGCAAGCATATGATCAAGGGCAATGGGCCTTTGTATCAGACTATGCGCGCCTACAGGTGATTTATGAGCAGGGTGGAATATACTTGGATACAGACGTGGAATTATTGCGTAACCTAGATTTTTTGTTAGAAAATGATTTTTACGCGGGCATGCAACAAGATATTCAAAAAATCAATACAGGTCTTGGTTATGGAGCTAAAAAACATAGTCCAGTAGTTAAGGCTATGTTAGCAGCCTATGACGGGCTAGTTTTTGACCCTCAGCAAAAGGAAACTTTGGCCTGTCCTAACTTAAATACGATGGCTATCGAATCTTATCAGATTCAAAATAAGCAAACAGAGAAGGTACGAATCTTACCAGCTACTTATCTTGATCCGATTGCGCCAGGCGATGAGGTGGAAAATCTTCTGACGTCAGAAACGATTTCCATTCACCACTACTTGGCGAGCTGGGGGACGAAGCAACAACAACGTCGGCGACGCCTGATATCTTGGCTAGGGCAAGCGCGCGTTATGAAGCTCCGACGCTGGGTTTTAAAAAATTTACGCAAATAAAAGTCTGTGGGTAATCGATTTATTAAATTACTATTTCATCTTAATTCTAATCTAATATCTGAAGTTAGCGCGCTAGAAGTGAGTCTGCACCCAGAATATTAGAAATATTCAGAATTATTTGAAAATGCTAAACACAGAATTTTATGAGCAACCAAAAAAACCTTAAGAAATTATGTTTCCTAAAACGTTGATTTCTTAAGGTTTTTACTATTTTTAGAAAAGATAGTTATGTGTCTAGTAGCGAGTTTCTTGGCGCTTTTTATTGGCATTGTAGGCATCGACAGCTTTGGAGAAGCTAGCGGTAAAACGATCCCCAAACCCAACGGGAGCTGTGAAGAAAGCTTGGTAGGAAGCGCCTAAATGGTTAGCCAATTCTTCTTCAGAAAAGTTGGCTTTGAAAGCTTTGATGGTCCGTTTGTTGTAACCAAAGGCGATAGAATATGGTAGTACTTCAGCCCAGTAATCGATATCACCATGCTTTTTCATGTCAATTTTGTCTAAATCACGTAAGGTGTGACGGAAAGCGCGTAAGTGCGTGATAGCTTCAACCCCGCGTGGTGTGTATGGTGAATGGTGGCGGTAGTAGTAGGCAAAGACGCCAGCTTGTACAAGAAGGGCTAAAATAGCGAGACTCGTAAGTAAGAAGGTTTGACTATTGCCTAAGAAAATAGCCGCAACCAAAAAGGTAACGGAAACCAAAGCCAAGATTGAATTCCAAGCTAAAGTCCGGGCACTCTTAGAATTGACATATTTGTGAGCTTTAGCAGCAGTAAGTACACCGGCTTGCCATTCTTCAAAGACATAAGACATTTGTTTTTCGCCTCGTCTGGAAGCCCCGTATTTACGTAGTTGCTCTAAGGTAACTTTTTGACCATCACCCACAACGTTAAAGAGTAAATCTGTTACGACGTCTGTATTGGTCAAACTTTCATCTAAGAGGGTTAATTGGTAGTCATCTTTTTTGCGATCGACTGGTTGAATCGCAATTTTTTTCTTGATGGCTAATTCTAAAAGGTAAGCCCCTAAAGCGTTATTATCGGGTACGTTGTCCGAGTAAACGGCTTGGGCGATGAAAGGTGGCAAGGCGGGCAAGTCATATGAGTGTGGGGGATTGGCTTCGGGCCACGGTTGACGACTTTCGGGGTGGCGCCATAAGAAGATGAGCCAAGCAAAAGCGAAGACTAAACCAATTAAAAGGGTAATTAAAGGCTGGAAGAAGTTAGCTTGGGCTTTTTGATGTGCTTTAGCTTGTGCCTGGTCTTTCCAACTTTGAACGGTATTTTTTGCCTGATTTTGATAGTTTTGTTTGGAAACTAAAGTGTTATTGACAGTTGCACTGGTTGGGAAGGTGGTTAGAAATTCTAAACTCGTTTTCGCTGGTAATTGCTTAGCGGCAATGGTTACTCGGCCTTTAGGTTGGTTAACTGTAACCTTGGTTTTAGCGTCTGAGTTAGCCCAGGCTTGTAATGGTGAAATTTTACCATCAGCAAACTTTAAGCGAATGTGAACATTATTTAAAGGTGTGTTCCATTGGTCGCCAATAACCTGCCAATTTAAAGCAGCGGTATCTGTGTAGTTAGTAATGCCTTGGGAGAGGTGGTAAGTATAGTAAAAAGTGGCAGTGGCATCAGAAATTTGATGATAGACCTTAATGCGTAAACCATTTTCATTGTTAATGACACTGTAGGTGTCGTTACTGCCATCATCTCTTTGACTTAGTTGATAGGATTTACCATCTTGTTGGACCACCACACTTGGAATGGTGGTGGTTGCCCCGTCCATGATTGGTTGGTTGAGGTAAACCGCATTGGTTTGTCCGTTTTTGAAAGTATAAGTAACGGCTTGGCTGATATCAGCAGAACCGTCCTTTTGAATATTAGCCGTTACATCATAATTTGTAATGGTATAATTACCGCTAGCGGCGATGGTTGTTACACGAAAGAGTAAACCACTAGCGAGGATTAGACTAAAAAAGCATAACTTTTGAAAAAATTTAGTCATATTAATTCCTCCTTATTTTTTTCAAGTCTATTATCTCAAATTTAAAGCAAAAAAGATATAGTTAGCCGATTTCTTGAGGCAAAATTAACCATATTCAAGGTTAGAGTTTTATGGTAAAATATGTTCAAATGGACTTTGCGTTATTTTTAAAATTAATCATAAAATAAGCTAAAAAGATAAAATTAGGAGGATAATATGGCTGACGTAAAATACAAACGCGTTGTGATGAAATTGAGTGGAGAAGCTTTAGCAGGTGCTCAAGGTCATGGGATTAATCCGCCGGAAATTCGGAAAGTGGCTGAAGAAATCAAAGAAGTTCACGATTTAGGCGTTGAAATTGCGATTGTCGTTGGTGGTGGTAACATGTGGCGTGGTGAAGCTGGGGCTCAAATGGGAATGGAACGTGCCCAAGCAGACTACATCGGGATGTTAGGTACGGTCATGAATGCCTTGGCTTTACAAGATAATTTGGAAAAAGTTGGGGTACCAACGCGTGTGCAAACTGCGATTGAAATGCGTCAAATTGCTGAACCATATATCAGAAGAAAAGCTGTTCGTCACTTGGAAAAAGGGCGGATTGTGATTTTTGCAGCGGGGACAGGTTCGCCTTACTTCTCAACTGATACGACGGCTGCTTTACGTGCGTCAGAAATTAATGCTGATGTTATCTTGATGGCGAAAAATGGGGTTGACGGGGTCTACTCTGCTGATCCTAAGCATGATGCTGAAGCGCAAAAATTTGAAAAATTAACACACATGGAAATTATCAACAAGGGCCTGAAAGTGATGGATACTACCGCTTCTTCACTTTCCATGGATAACGATATTCCTTTAGTTGTCTTTAACATGAATGAACGAGGCAACATCAAGAAGGTTGTTGAAGGTCAAAATGTTGGTACAACAGTAGAAGGGAAATAATATGGACGCTATTTTAGAAAAAAATCAAGCAAAAATGGTTAAAGCTGAAGAAGCTTTACAACGTGAGTTAGGTAACATTCGGGCCGGCCGGGCCAATGCCAGTTTGTTAAATCGGGTCATGGTTGATTACTATGGCGCCCCTACACCTTTGAACCAAATGGCACAAATTTCAGTGCCTGAAGCTCGGGTTTTATTGATTACGCCTTACGATAAATCATCTTTGAAAGACGTCGAACATGCTTTATTGGCTTCTGACTTGGGTTTAACCCCAGCTAATGATGGTTCTGCCATCCGTTTGGTAATTCCACAATTAACAGAAGAACGCCGGAAGGAATTAGCAAAGGAAGTTAAGGCAACTTCTGAAAAGGCGAAGGTTGCGGTGCGTAACATTCGTCGGGATATGATGGATGCTTTGAAGAAGGCCCAAAAGAACGGTGACTTAACTGAAGATGACTTGCGTGACTTGGAAGACCAAGCTCAAAAGTTAACTGATGCTTCCGTGAAAAACATCGATGCCATTACAGCTGATAAAGAAAAAGAAATTCTCCAAGGCTAATAACAAAACGGGGCAAAGTAACTTGCCCCGTTTTCTTACTTATACAAAGGGGTGAAAAAATTGTTTACCAAAATTTTTAAAAACGGTACTGTTCCAGAAACTCAGCTTGATATGCAAAATATTCCTGCCCACATCGCTATTATCATGGATGGTAATGGTCGCTGGGCCAAAAAACGACACATGCCACGCGTGGCAGGACATAAACAGGGGATGGAAACGGTCAAAACCATTACCAAGGCTGCTAGTGATTTAGGGGTTAAAGTTTTAACCCTCTATGCTTTTTCAACGGAAAACTGGAAACGGCCCGAAGGAGAAGTTAAGTACCTGATGGATTTGCCGGAAAAATTTTTCAACAAGTTTGTTCCGGAATTGATTGAAAATAACGTCCGTGTGAAGGTCATGGGTTATACTGAACAGCTCCCCGCATCGACCCAAAAAGCGGTCTTGGATGCCATTGAACAAACCAAGCATTGTACGGGGATGGTCTTGAATTTTGCTCTAAATTACGGGGGGCGGGCCGAAATCGTTACGGCGGTGACGAATTTGGTTCAAATGGCTAATGAGGGCCAACTAGCAGCACAAGAAGTTAGCGAGGAACTTTTGTCTCAACATATGATGACGGCTGACTTAGCCCCCTATACTGATCCAGATTTATTAATTCGGACCAGTGGGGAAGAAAGAATTTCAAACTTCTTGTTATGGCAATTAGCTTACAGTGAAATGGTCTTTATGGACATACTGTGGCCGGATTTTGATCAAGTCGCCTTACAAGAAGCTATTAAAAGTTACCAAGCCCGTAACCGGCGCTTTGGTGGTTTGAAAGAAGAGGAAGAGTAAATGAAACAAAGAGTAATTACGATTATTATTGCAGCGTTAATTTTTATTCCATTATTATTGCTCGGTGGTGCTTGGTTTAACGCTTTGGTAATTTTGATGGGTTTAGTGGCTATGTCTGAAGTTTTACGGATGAAAAAACGCTTGCTAATCTCACCGGAAGCGATTATTTCCTTTCTAGCGGTTTTAGTCATGTTATTACCAAGTTCGGTCCTAGATTTTTTGCCAGACACATTTTCAACCAGTGGAGTCTTTTACTTTTTAATCTTGTGTCTCTTGGTGTATACTGTATTTTCAAAGAACCGTTTTTCTTTTGATGATGCTGGTGCTTTGACTTTAGGAGTGCTTTACCTAGGAAAAGGTTTTTCCTACATGATGGATGCTCGTTCAGAAAGTTTAGCCATGGTTTTATACGCCTTATTTATCGTCTGGATTACTGATAGTGGGGCTTACTTGATTGGCCGGCAAATCGGGAAAAACAAATTAGCACCTAATGTTAGTCCTAACAAGACCTGGGAGGGTTCCATTGGAGGAACGGTGAGTGCCGTGGTCTTATTGGCTATCTACCTTCATTTGTTCCCGGCTGTACAGCAAGGTTACAGCTTTGTTTCCATGTTAGGTTTAACTCTTATTTTCTCAATTGGGGGACAATTAGGGGATTTAGTTGAATCAGCCTTGAAACGTTATTATGGAGTCAAGGACTCGGGTAATATCTTACCGGGACACGGGGGAATTTTTGATCGGTTCGACTCTTCTTTGATTGTCTTACCATTAATGCACTTTGCAGGTTTGTTCTAAGAGAAAGGATGAGTTGATGGTTATTACCATTATTGCCTTTATAGTTGTTTTCGGAATTTTGGTTTTTGTCCATGAATTAGGCCATTATGTGATGGCCAAGCGGGCAGGAATTATGGTCCGAGAATTTGCAATTGGGATGGGTCCCAAAATTTTTTCCTATCGGAAAAACGAAACAACCTACACCATTCGGATTTTGCCCTTAGGGGGGTATGTCCGTATGGCTGGTAACCAAGATGATGAAGAAGAACTTCAAAAGGGAATGCCTTTAACTTTGCAGTTAAATTCTGAGGGACAAGTGACCCAGATTAATACCAGTCAAAAAGTTACCCTTTTGAACGGAATTCCTTTGGAATTGACCGACTGGGATTTAACCGATGGTTTGTGGCTGGAAGGTTATGAAAATGGTCAAGAAGATGAGTTAAAGCGTTACGTCGTGGATCATGATGCTTTAATTGTTGAAAAAGACGGCACACCTTTACAGATTGCGCCACGAGATGTCCAATTTCAAGAAGCAACTTTACCCCGGCGGATGCTAACGAATTTTGCAGGGCCGTTTAATAACTTTTTATTAGCGATTGTTGCATTTGCAGTCGTTGCCTTCCTTCAAGGGGGAGTAGTGACGACCACCACTACTTTAGCCACGGTGCAAAAGGACTCACCAGCCTATGTAGCAGGGTTAAAGAAGGGTGACCGAATTGTTCAAATCAACCAAACCAAGATTAAAAATTGGCGTCAGTTAACACAAAAAATATCCCAAAGTGCTAATCAGGAATTAACAGTGACGGTTAAGCGTCAGGGACACTTACAAAAGTTTCAGGTAACACCGAAGACCAAAGAGGTCTCGGGCCAAAAATCCGTGATTATTGGAATTCAATCCAAACAAAAGTTGAATTCTTCTGTGAGTGCTATGATTGCTTACGGTTTTACTGCAACGTGGGCAACTATTACAGCTGTATTTAGCGCTTTAGGGGCTATGTTTACGCAAGGGTTTAGCTTAAATGACCTTGGTGGGCCGGTAGCTATGTATTCTTTTACCTCGCAAGCCGCTCATTATGGTTTAACCAGTGTAGTTTCACTTTTGGCGCTTTTATCGGTTAACTTGGGAATTATGAATTTACTACCGATTCCAGCTTTAGATGGTGGTAAACTAGTCTTGAATATTGTCGAGGCCATTCGACGTAAACCATTAGAAGAAAAGGCGGAATTAACGATTACCTTGGTTGGGGTCGCTTTCCTCTTGATTTTAATGGTTCTAGTAACTTTAAATGATTTACACCGCTTCTTCTTTTAATTGAGCGGTTTAAAAAAGGAGAATTATTGTGAAACAATCAAAAATGTTAATTCCAACCTTAAAGGAAGTGCCTTCCGATGCGGAAGCAATTAGCCACCAATTAATGTTGCGTGCAGGCTACATCAAACAGGTTTCTGCCGGGATGTACGCTTACTTGCCTTTGGCTAACAAAGTTTTATTAAAGATTGAAAATATTATTCGTGAAGAAATGGAAAAGATTGATGCGGTCGAAATGTTGGCGCCCGCAGTCTTGCCAGCGGAATTGTGGCAAGAATCTGGCCGTTATGAATCATACGGTCCTAACTTATTTAAGTTAAAAGATCGCCATGATCGTGACTTTATCTTAGGACCAACTCATGAAGAAACAATGACCACAATCGTTCGTGATGCGGTTAAGTCTTACAAGAAATTACCTTTAACCCTTTACCAAATTCAAATGAAGTACCGTGATGAAAATCGTCCTCGTTTCGGTTTATTACGGGGGCGGGAATTCTTAATGAAAGATGCTTACTCCTTCCACGCGGATGATGAATCCTTAGACCAATCCTACCGAGATATGGACCAAGCCTACCAAAATATTTTTGATCGAGTTGGTTTAAACTATCGTTCTATTATCGGGGATGCCGGTGCTATGGGGGGAGCGATTCCAAGGAATTCATGGCTATTGCTCCTATCGGGGAAGACACAGTAGTTTACTCAGACGAAAGTGATTATGCTGCTAACTTGGAAATGGCTAAGAATTTGCGCCAAGGTAAGACAACTCACGAATCACTCCAAAATTTAGAAAAAGTAGCGACTCCTGATGTGAAGACAATTGATGAAGTTGTGACATTTTTGAAGTTAGACGTCAAGAAAGCTATTAAGACCTTGGTCTTTATGGCTGACGATCAACCAGTTGTGGTTTTGATGGTCGGTAATGACCAAGTTAACGAAGTGAAATTAACTAACGCTTTAGATGCTAGTGATTTACGCCCAGCTACTGAAGAAGAAGTAGTCAAACTTTTAGGTGCCAACTTTGGTTCTCTAGGTCCTATTGGCTTAGCGGAAGATATTAAAGTTTTAGCGGATTTAGATGTTGAAGGTTTGGAAAATGCGGTTGTGGGCGCTAATGAAGATGGTTTCCACTTTAAGAATGCTAATTTAAATCGTGATTATCGTGTTGATGAATTCTTAGACCTGCGGACTGTTGAAGAAGGGGAACTCTCTCCTGATGGTGAAGGTCATTTGCGATTTACTCGTGGGATTGAAATTGGTCACATCTTTAAGTTAGGGACCCGTTATACAGATAGTTTGGATGGTAAGGTTTTAGATGAAAATGGTCGCCAAAAGTCAATTATTATGGGGTGTTATGGGATTGGGTTTCCCGTCTCTTATCCGCAATTGTGGAACAGCACTGTGATGAAAACGGGATGATTTGGCCTAAGAATATTGCGCCATTTGACATTCACGTGGTGCCAATCAATGCTAAAAAGCAAGAACAAGTTGAATTAGCAGAAGCCTTGACTCAAAACTTAGAGGCTGCTGGTTACAGTGTCTTGGTAGACGATCGTCAAGAACGCCCTGGGGTTAAATTTGCTGACTCTGACTTGATTGGGTTACCTGTTCGTGTGACAGTTGGTAAGAAAGCTAGTGAAGGAATCGTTGAAATCAAACTTCGTAAAACTGGTGAAACCATTGAAGTTATGCAAGATGAAGTTTTGAACTCCATTCAAATTTTATTACAAAACCAAGAAGATTAAATTTAAACCCCAACTCGCTTGGGGTTTTTCTTAAGGAAAGGGGAAAATTATGGCCATTGATAAGCATGAATTGTTTCAGCATCTCATGGAACAAATAGATTGGCAGCCGGAAAGTGAACTAACGGATTATTTTGCGCAAATCCAGATCCAAGAAGTAATTGTACACACCAAATCGAAGCGGTGGACATTTCTCTTAGATGTTCCTGATATCATGCCTTACCAGACCTTTGTAACCTTTAGCCATCAATTAAGAGCGGCGTTTGGACAAATTGCTAAAACCGAAATTGCTTTTACTAGTCGTCAACCGGTAATAACTAATCAAAATTTAGGTGACTATTGGCAATGGGTAGTTAAAACTAGTGGGGTTTCATCGCCAATGTTGATTTCTTTAGCAGAAAATCAAGTTCCTTATTTAGAAGGCGACCGGGTCATGTTGCTGGCGGATAATGAAATTGTGCAAAATTTTCTCAAAAAAACGGCTTTAGGTCCGATTGAAGCCTCTTATCAACGGATGGGTTTCCCAAAGTTTAATATTCAAACCATCGTTGATAATTCCAAGACGCAAGAAAAGATTACGGAATATAAGAAGAAAAGGGCTGAAAACGATGCTCAATTAAGCTCAAAAAGCTTTGGAAGCAATCAAACAAAAAGAAGCAACCCGGGCCAAACAGGCTGATAGTGTGTCGGTGCCAGATGGGCCTTTGGTTTTGGGAAAGCCAATTAATGAGAATGCCGAAATTCGTCAAATGAATACCATTACCGAAGAAGAAAAAAATGTCTTCTTGGAAGGGTATGTTTTTGATGTGGAAGTGCGGACCTTTAAGACTGGGCGGAAGCTTTTAACCATGAAGGTAACGGACTATACGTCATCTTTTGTAGTGAAGAAGTTTTCTAACAATGATGAAGAAGCCGCTATCTTTGAAACTGTGAAAAAAGGTATCTGGGTTAAAGTTCGGGGGCCTGTTAAAGAGGATGAATTTTTACGTGATTTGGCAGTAACGGCCTACGATATTAATGAAGTTGGTCACCCTAGTCGTAAGGACCTGGCACCAGAAGGTGAAAAACGGGCCGAATTACACCTCCACACGACTATGTCAACTATGGACGCGACTAATTCGATTTCCGAATATGTTGCTCAAGCTGCCAAGTGGGGCCATAAAGCTATTGCTGTAACTGACCATGGTAATCTGCAGGCTTTCCCTGAAGCGCATAGTGCTGGTAAGAAAAATGGTGTTAAAATTTTGTATGGTTTGGAAGCCAGCGTAGTCGAAGACGGGACGCCGATTGCCTACAATGAAGACCACGTGTCCTTAAAGGATGCGACTTATGTGGTTTTCGATACAGAAACCACGAGTTTATCAGCGGCTTACGGGAAATTAATTGAAGTGGCGGCCGTCAAGATGAAAGATGGCGAAGTAATTGCGGAATTCGAAGAATTTATTGATCCGGGATTTCCATTATCACCTCAGACAACAGAATTGACCCACATTACCAACGAAATGGTACGCGGTTCCAAGAGTGAAGAAGAAGTTTTACGGCTCTTTAAAGAATTTTGCAGGGCACGATTATGGTTGCTCATAATGCGGTCTTTGATATTGATTATATCAATACCGCCTACAGCAGTTACGGAATCGAAAGAATTACTGAGCCTTTGATTGATACCTTGACTTTAGCTTGGGCTCTCTATCCTGATATGAAACGTTATGGTTTGGCTAACTTAACTAAGAAGTTCAAATTAGTCAATGAAAGTCACCACCGGGCCATCTATGACGCGGAAGTTACTGGTCAAATTTACTACCGGATGCTAAAAGATGCTCGGGAAAACTTACACGTGGAGTTTCATGACGAATTGAATGCCCATAGTAAGCGGGACGATTCTTATCAAAAAGAACATCCTTTTAATGCCACAATTATTGCTAAGACTCAAGCCGGTTTAAAGAATCTTTTTAAGTTGGCTTCCCTAGCCATGACTAAGTATTTCTATCAAGTGCCTAGAATTCCGCGTTCAGTTCTAGAAGAATATCGCGAAGGGCTAGTTATAGGGACTGGTGATGGTGAAGGTCGGGCTGTGGAGAAGTCTTTGATGCCATGGCTCGTCAAGGTTATGAACACGCCCGCCGTGTAGCAGAATTTTATGATTATTTGGAGGTTCACCCCAGTGCGCTTTATGCCGATTACTGGAATGCAGGTACGATTAACAGTGACCAACAAATGCAAGAAATTATTGGTAATATTGTCAAGCTTGGTAAAGAAATGGGTAAACCGGTAGTTGCTGCTGGCGATGTCCATTATTTGAATCCTGAAGATGCAATTTACCGGGAGATTTTGGTATCTTCCCAAGGTGGAGCTAATATTTTAAATCGTCTCCCGCAATTGCCAGATGCGCACTTTAGAACGACGGATGAAATGATGACCGAATTTGGCTATTTGGGTGAGGAGTTAGCACATGAAATCGTCATAGATAATCCCCAAATTGTTGTTGATTGGTGTGAAGAAATTTCACCAGTGAAAGATAAATTATACACACCGAAGATGGAAGGGGCCGAAGATGACATTCGCAATTTAACAATGAATAAAGCGGAAGAATGGTATGGTAATCCATTACCAGACCTAGTGCAAGCTCGGATTGATAAGGAATTAAAATCGGTTATTGGAAATGGTTTCTCAGTAATTTACCTGATTTCACAAAAATTGGTGCATAAATCCAACAAAGATGGCTACTTGGTTGGTTCTCGGGGATCGGTGGGTTCCAGTTTAGTAGCAACCTTGACAGGAATTACTGAGGTTAATCCTTTGCCACCGCATTATCGTTGTCCAAATTGTAAGTATTCTTTCTTTTATGAAAAAGGTGAGTATGGTTCGGGGTATGACTTGCCAGATAAGAACTGTCCCGAATGTCAAACCCCTTTAGTTAAAGATGGTCAAGATATTCCTTTCGAAACTTTCTTAGGTTTCAAGGGGAATAAGGTTCCCGATATTGATTTGAACTTTTCAGGGGACTACCAACCGATTGCTCACAATTATACTAAGGTCTTGTTTGGGGAAAACAATGTGTATCGGGCAGGTACGATTGGTACGGTAGCTGAAAAGACGGCTTATGGCTATGTTAAGGCTTATGAACGTGATCATGATTTACACATTCGAGCGGCGGAAGTGGACCGTTTGGCGATGGGCGCTACTGGGGTTAAGCGAACTACCGGGCAGCACCCCGCAGGTATCTTAGTTGTGCCAGACTACATGGATATTTATGACTTTACTCCAATTCAATATCCTGCTGACGATGTAACTGCTACTTGGCGAACGACGCACTTTGATTTCCACTCTATCCACGACAATATTTTAAAACTGGATATTTTAGGACACGATGATCCCACCATGATTCGGATGCTACAAGATTTATCTGGAATTGAGCCTAAAACCATTCCGACAGATGATCCAGGGGTGATGGCACTCTTTTCTGGTACGGAAATTTTGGGAGTTACACCGGAACAAATTCAGTCTAAGACTGGGACCTTAGGGGTACCAGAATTTGGGACGCGTTTTGTGCGTGGAATGTTAGAAGAAACCAAACCGAAAACTTTTGCGGAATTACTAAAGATTTCCGGACTTTCGCATGGAACCGACGTTTGGTTAGGTAATGCCGAAGAATTAATTCAAAATGGAACGGTTACTATGCCAGAAGTTATTGGTTGTCGGGATGACATTATGATGGATTTAATTCACATGGGGGTTGAATCCGATATCGCCTTCAAGATTATGGAAAGTGTGCGGAAAGGGAAGGGAATTCCTGATGATTGGCAAGCTCAAATGCGGGAAGCTAACGTGCCGGAATGGTACATTGGAGCTTGTCTTAAAATCAAGTACATGTTCCCGAAAGCTCACGCTGCGGCTTATGTTTTGATGGCCTTACGAATTGCCTATTTCAAAGTCTATTTCCCTTTGGTTTACTATTCTGCTTATTTCTCTGTACGGGCCGACGACTTTGATGTTGAAGCCATGGCACATGGAAAAGAAGCCGTTAAGGCACGGATGAAGGAAATTAATGACCAGGGTAATGATGCGACTGCCAAAGATAAAAATCTTTTAACGGTTCTAGAACTGGCTAACGAAATGTTGGAACGGGGCTTTGAATTTGAAATGGTGAATTTAGAGCGTTCCGATGCCACTGACTGGTTAATTGAAGATAATAAGTTATTGGCGCCATTTACAGCCATTCCCGGTTTAGGATTGAATGTGGCTAAACAAATTGTGGCGGCTCGCGAAGAACAAGCCTTCTTATCCAAAGAAGATCTTTCTAACCGTGGAAAAGTTTCGAACACGTTGATTGAATTTATGTCGCGCAATCATGTCTTAGATAACTTACCAGATGAAAATCAATTGAGTTTGTTTGATGATATTTTTTAGTTCTGGTTTTCTTAGTAGTTTTCCACTTTTATGAAAAGTTAACTTGATTTTCTTTTTACGGATTAAAAACGTTGAAAAATAACAGTAGTGGTGTTATACTATGTAATGTTAATACTCGGTGAGAGTGAGCAGTGATGCTCACTCTTTTTGTTGGAAAGCCGAGTGAAAATAAAGGAGGTAGACATGTGAGCAGTGTTGTTGAAACTGTGACCCAAATGGTGGCGCCACTTTTAGAAAAACATCAGTTTGAATTAGTGGATTTAGAGTTTGTGAAAGAAGGTAAAAGCTGGTATTTACGGGTTTTTATTGATAAACCACAAGGAATTACCATTGATGAATGTGCTTTAATCAGTGATGAACTAAGTGAAATTTTGGATGCTTGTGATCCAGATCCAATTCCACAAGCTTACTATTTGGAAGTCTCCTCTCCTGGAGCAGAACGGCCCCTAAAAAAAGAAAGTGACTACCAAAGAGCTGTGGGCAAGTACATTAATGTTTCTTTATACCAACAGCTTAACGGAGCCAAGATTTATGAAGGTGACTTAGTGGCTTTAAAAGAGGATAGCTTAACTTTGGAATATATGGATAAAACGAGAAGAAAAGCTATTGAAATCCCTCGTAAGCAAATCGCCAAAGCCCGCTTAGCAATTAAATTTTAAATTAAGGAGAATAAACATGAGTAAGGAATTATTAAACGCGCTTGATAACTTACAAGCTGAAAAAGGCGTTGACAAAGAAATTATTATTGAAGCTTTAGAACAAGCTTTGATTAAGGCCTACAACCGTAACTACGGTCAAGCGCAAAATGTTGAAGTTGAATTCGATCGTGTACGTGGTGATATTCACGTTTACGCCGTTAAAGAAGTAGTGCGGACAGTTTTTGATTCCCAACTAGAAATCGCCTTAGATGATGCCCTAGAACTTAATAGGGCTTACGAAGTTGGAGACACTATTAAATTAGAAGTTACGCCACGTGACTTCGGTCGGATTGCTGCGCAAACAGCTAAGCAAGTTATTATGCAACGAGTGCGGGAAGAAGAAAGAAACAATATTTACAATGAATACAGTCAATATGCTGAAGAAATTGTGATGGGGGAAGTAGAACGACAAGACCGTAACTTCATCTATGTAAACTTAGGAAAAGTTGAAGCTGTTTTGTCACGTCAAGACCAAATTGCTGGGGAAGAATATAAGCCTCACGATCGCATTAAGGTTTACATTTATGAAGTTAAGAATGAAACTAAGGGTCCGCAAGTTTATGTAAGTCGTTCACACCCTGATTTGCTTAAGCGTTTATTTGAACAAGAAATTCCTGAAATCTATGATGGTACGGTGGAAATTATGTCCATCGCACGCGAAGCTGGTGACCGGGCAAAGGTTGCGGTGCGGTCTAACAACGATAGTATCGACCCTGTCGGAACTTGTGTCGGTCCTCGGGGGGAACGTGTACAAAGTATCGTTAATGAACTTAAAGGCGAAAACATGGATATCGTGCAGTGGGATGAAGACAATGCCAACTTCATTACCAACGCTTTGAACCCGGCCGAAGTTTTAAATGTGATTTTTGATTCTGAAAATGAACGGGCATGTACAGTAGTTGTGCCTGACAACCAATTATCATTAGCGATTGGGAAGCGTGGGCAAAATGTTCGTTTAGCGGCACGTTTAACAGGTTTCAAGATTGATATCAAATCTGAATCTGACATGGAAGCTTTACAAAATCAAGCCGAATCACTTGAAAATCTTAGTGAAAACAGTGAAAATGTAGATGTAGTTACTGAAGAGGTAGCACTTGCAGATGATGCAGATATGCCTATTGTTGAAGAATAAGCTTTTTAAGGGAGGTTGTTAAGATGGCACAACGTAAGGTTCCAATGCGTAAAGATATCGTAACGGGTGAAATGCAACCTAAAAAAGAGCTCGTGCGGATTGTGAAGAACAAGGAAAATGAGGTTTCAATCGATCCAACTGGTAAGAAGGCTGGTCGGGGGGCTTACATTCATCTTGATGTAGCAACAGCCGAAAAAGCGCGGTCTGAAAAGACTTTCGATAAGGCGTTTGGATTAAAATTGAGTGATGATTTCTATGAAGAGTTAGTGGCTTATGTTGATCACCAAGTCGCACGACGGGAATTATTCGGAAATGGAAAATAAACAAAAAGTTTTAAATTTATTAGGGCTTGCTCGTCGAGCGGGTAAGATTACGACTGGTTCAGAACTAGTCCTCAACGAAGTAAGAAACAATAAGGCTCACTTAGTCTTTGTTGCTAACGATAGTGGCAAAGATATTCAAAAAAGGATGGCTGATAAGTGTACAAGCTTTCACGTTGTTTTGGACAAAGAAAGCTTCACCCAAACAGAACTTAGCATAGCAATTGGACAAAAGCGGACGGTATTAGCCGTATGCGACATTGGCTTTGCCAAAAAGATGCGCAGTCTTTTGGACTAAGTTGCTCAGAGGCATAAAAGCTTTTATGTTAAGGAGAGGTCGTCTTTTGCCTGGTGAGTTAAAATATGAAAGGCGCAGGTAGTAAGATGGAAAAAAGAAATAATAATCAAGGACGTTCAAGTAATAACGGCGGGAATCGTAACAGTAGCAATAACCGCAACAACAATAACAAGCGTAATAACGGTGGTAACCGCAATAATAACAACAATAACCGCTTTGGCGGCAACAACAAGGGTGGCAAGGGACGCTTCAATAAGAAGAATAACCGTAATAACAAGCGTAACCAAAATACTAAGCCACTTCCACAACGTAAGAACAAGCCGTTGCCAGAAGTCCTAGTTTACACGGTGGGGATGAACGTGGCAGATATTGCCAAGAAAATTCACCGTGAACCAGCTGAAATCATTAAGAAACTCTTCATGATGGGGGTAATGGTGAACCAAAACCAATCGCTTGATAAGGACACAATTGAACTATTGGCCGCTGATTATGGGATTGGAGCCGAAGAAAAAGTTGAAGTTGACGTCGCTGATATTGACAAATTCTTTGAAGAAGAAGCTCAAAGTGAAGACAACTTACAACCACGGCCACCAGTTGTGACAATTATGGGTCACGTTGACCATGGTAAGACGACGCTTTTGGATAAGTTGCGTAACTCTCACATCACCGATGGTGAAGCCGGGGGGATTACTCAACACATTGGGGCTTACCAAGTTCGACACAATGACAAGACCATTACTTTCTTGGATACACCAGGTCACGCGGCCTTTACGGAAATGCGGGCGCGCGGGGCAAACATCACCGATATTACGATTTTAGTAGTTGCTGCTGATGATGGGGTGATGCCTCAAACCATTGAAGCTATTAACCACGCCAAGTCAGCGGGGGTACCAATTATCGTGGCGGTTAACAAGATTGATAAGCCAGGGGCTAACCCTAACCATGTGATGGAACAATTATCGGAATACGAGTTGATTCCAGAAGCTTGGGGTGGGGACACCATCTTCGTTGAAATTTCTGCTAAGTTTGGTAAGAATATCGATGAATTATTGGACATGATTTTATTACAAGCTGAAATTCTAGAATTGACGGCCAACCCAGACCAAAGAGCGGCCGGGACAGTTATTGAAGCGCGTCTGGATAAGGGTAAAGGTTCTGTCGCAACGGTCTTAGTCCAATATGGTACGATGAAGGTTGGGGACCCAATTGTTGTGGGTAACACCTTTGGTCGGGTGCGGACTATGAGCGATGCACGTGGCAATGAGATCGAAGTTGCTGGTCCGGCAACACCAGTCGAAATTACTGGTTTAAATGACGTACCGGTTTCTGGGGACCGTTTCTTAGTCATGGAAGATGAAAAGACCGCGCGGGCAGCCGGTGAAGAACGGGCTAAGCGTGCCTTGATGAAGGAAAGAAGTCAAACTAGTCATGTGACATTGGATAACTTATTTGATACCTTGAAACAAGGTGAAATGAAAGAAGTCGCCGTGATTATCAAGGCCGATGTGCAAGGTTCTGTTGAAGCCATTGCTCAATCCTTCAAGAAGATTGAAGTTGAAGGCGTTCGCGTCAACATCATTCACCAAGCTGTAGGGGCCATCAACGAAAGTGATGTGACTTTGGCAGAAGCTTCGAACGCCATTATCGTTGGTTTTAACGTACGTCCTACTCCACAAGCTAAATCACAAGCCGAAGCGGATCAAGTGGATATTCGTTTACACAACGTAATTTACAAGGCGATTGATGAAATTGAAACGGCTATGAAGGGTATGCTAGAACCAGTTTACGAAGAAAAAGTTACTGGTCAAGTTGAAATTCGTGAAACTTATAAGGTATCTAAGCTTGGAACTATCGGTGGAGGTTACGTCACTGATGGTTACATTCAACGAGATTCTGGTGTCCGTATTATTCGTGACGGAATCGTAATTTATGAAGGTAACTTAGCTTCCCTCAAGCGATTCAAAGATGATGTAAAGCAAGTTAAGTCTGGCTACGAATGTGGTTTAATGATTGAAAAATACAACGACATTAAAGTCGGTGACCAAATCGAAGCTTATGTCATGGAAGAAGTTCCTGTTGACTAGGCTGAAATATAAATTAAATTAAAATAAAATAGAAAGCGGGGTGGAAGCATGGCTCAAAATTATCGTGCTGACCGTTTATCACAAGAAATTCAACGCGAAGTAAATGATATTTTACTCAAACGGGTCCGTGACCCACGAGTGGCCGGAGTAACGATTACCGGGGTAGATGTAACTGGCGACTTACAACAAGCAAGGTTTACTACAGTATCTTATCTGACTTAGCGTCTGATCATCAAAAGACTCAAGCTGGTTTGGACAAGGCCAAGGGCTTGATTCGAGGCGAACTTGGCAAGCGTTTAAGTATTTACGTAACACCGGAATTAACTTTTGCCCAAGATGAATCTGTACGTTATGGGGATCGCATTGATGAGTTATTAAGCAAATTACATCAAGAAGACCGTTTTTAAAACTTGAAGGGGCATTTTAAAGGAATGCTCCTTTTTTATTTAATTGGAGGATTTATGACTGAAAACTTTTTTGCAAATGACCGCTTGAAATATACTTTTGATGGGCAATACGCTCATGGTTGTTTTTTTAATAGCCAGGCCCAAGACTTTGAAAAACCATTGGTACAATTACATGCCACTGAAAAAACTTTGGAACAGTTCAACCATGCCCGTAAAGTCTTGAATGAAAGAGCCTTGACTTTAGTGGATGAATTAGATGAACCTCGCTATATGACAAGTACGGCCCAACTAACCAAACTCCTACACAATACTATTATCAATGATTTGCAAGTGGTTCAGGAAGCGGCCGAATTCATTTGTGATATGGGTAATCAAGATCCTCAACATACGTTACGTTTAGTGGAATATCATTCTGAAAAAACCGGGACTTACCTGGTCTTAGTGGCCGGAGCGCCAATGCTAGAAGCGGTTTTAAATGATTTGAATTTCACGAGTGAGGTCTTTGAACCTGGTGAAAATGGTCAATACTATGCAAATAACGCGGCCTTTTTAGAGGCGATGGCTGCTTTAGCTCAAAGCTACTTTGGTTTAGATGTGGCGGGTCAATTAGTAGCCCAAACTGAAGTCTTTGCCGTGGGTGGTCCGTTCATCAACCATGTGAATGCCTTAGGGAGTGAAGATGACGATTTGAATCGAATTTGCTTCATTGCACGTGTAAAGTAGGTGATGACCATGGATGGAATTTTACCACTTTACAAGGACCGGGGGATGACCAGTCATGATGCGGTTTTCAAATGCCGTAAAATTTTTAAAACCCGTAAGGTCGGTCACTCTGGGACTCTAGACCCTAATGTAGATGGGGTTTTACCCATTTGTATTGGGAAGGCGACCAAGGTCGTTAACTACCTCATGGAATCTGGCAAGATTTATCATGGCGAAATTACCTTAGGTTTTGCAACGGAAACCGAAGATTTAGATGGGGCTGTCGTAGCCAGCCAACCTTTGAGTCAAGCATTGAGTGACCAAGAAATTCAAGCTGCCATGGAAACTTTAGTCGGAGATATTATTCAAATTCCGCCCATGTATTCTGCGGTCAAAGTTAATGGGCGTCGTCTTTATGACTATGCACGCAATGGTGAAAGTGTGGACCGGCCCAAGCGCCAAATTCATGTAGATTACTTTAAGATGCAAGGCAAGAGTACTTTTGACCCAGAGACCGGTTATCAAAAGTTCCGCTTTGAAGTGGGATGTGGTAAGGGAACCTATGTACGAACCTTGGCAGTTGATTTAGGGCAAAAGCTCGGTTTACCAGCTGTCATGTCAGACTTGACCCGCCTCAAGAGTGGAGGCTTTGTGATAGGTCAAGCGGTGAGCTTAGCCCAATTAGCGGAAATGGATGAAGCGCAATTAGAGGCAACCCTGTTTGCGCCAGAACACGCCTTTCATGACGTGCCTCAAGTTAACTTAACTGACTCGCAATGGCAAATTGTTAAAAATGGGGCTTTTTACCAGGTAATCTGGCCTCGCTAGCGCTCAGGCCTTGCTGTTTTATGAGCAAAAGTTGCGCGCCGTGTACAAATATGATAAGGTTAGAAACTGTTTTAAACCGGAACAAATGATTGATTTAACGTAAGGAAGTGGAAAAGCGCGTGCAGGTATATGAATTAAGTGGCCCGCCAGGACCAAACGAAATAATAGCAGATCAGCTAGTCTTAGCTTTAGGATTTTTTGATGGGGTTCATCGTGGTCATCAGCGTGTCATCGCCAAGGCTAAGGAAGTCGCGCACAAAATAGGCGCTCAGGTGGGGGTTTTGACTTTTGACCGCTTACCACGCAGTGCTTTTGAAGATTTAGGGCCGATTCATTACTTGACCAATCGCCGCCAAAAGATTCAACGCTTTGAAAACTTGGGTTTGGATGTTGTTTATATCGCAGAGTTCAATGAGGCCATGCAGACCTTAACTCCGCAAGCCTTTGTGGATCAATACTTGGTGGGCTTAAAGGTTGTCGCTGTAGTGGCTGGCGAAGATTACACTTACGGTCCTAAACAGCTGGCAAATATGACCAACTTACCACAATTTGCTCACGGACGTTTTGCGATTTACCAGGTGGCGCATCTCGACGAAAATGCCAGTCGTAAGATTAGTTCGACCACGATTCGTCAAGACTTGGACCAAGGTAAGGTGGAAGATGCTAACCGACTTTTGGGCTACATTTATCGCACTTATGGTCCCGTAGTGCACGGCTTTGCTCGGGGCCGAACGCTTGGTTACCCGACACTTAATGTCCAAACTTCCATGGACCAACGTTTGCCTCAAGAAGGCGTCTATGCCGTGAAGGTTAAGATTGATGGCAAGCTCTACAATGGTATGGCTTCGGTTGGGCATAATGATACTTTCGGAGATGATTTGGCTTTGACGGTGGAAGTCAATGTCTTTGATTTTGCCCAAGATGTTTATGGACAAGAAGTAACGATTTACTGGTATAGCCAAACACGCGGGATGATTAAGTTTAACGGAATTGATGAACTCCAAAACCAACTTGATACGGATCGCCAAGAAATCAAGGCCTACTTTGCGCGCCTTGATGAAAAAATGAGTTAAATTAATAAAAACTGCTAGATTAAACTTTTTCAGTCTGGCAGTTTTTTTATGTTATAATGTAAGGGATTAAATTTAAAAAAAGGTAGGTTATGGTTAACTTGGTAAAAGGACAAATTCGCCAGTCATTAAGTGGCTACTATGATGTGATGGGAGAAGATGGGGTTGAGTACCGGACACGGGCCCGCGGGAATTTCCGCAAAAAAGGACAAACCCCGCTAGTCGGTGATCTGGTGGAACTTAAAGCAGAAAAGGTCGATCAGGGCTATTTGTTAAAGATTTACCCTCGAAAAAATCAGCTGGTGCGACCACCAGTGGCCAATATCGATACGGCCGTGGTGGTAACCGCGGTTAAGGAACCTGATTTTGCGGCTAATCTTTTAGATCGGCAGTTATTGATGCTAGAAAATCATGGTATTCGTCCTGTTATATACTTCTCCAAGTGTGATTTATTATCAGAGGATGAAGCTAGCGAATTTACAGAATTAGCAACTTATTATGACCGATATTATCACACTTACATGTCCAATCAAGACCAGGTGGTAGCTAGCTTAATGGCTAACCTCAAGGATGAGGTGGTGGTTTTTATGGGCCAAACGGGAGCCGGGAAATCAACGCTCTTAAATGCGATTGAACCAGACTTACAATTAGAAACCGGCGAAATCTCCAAGGCCCTGAGCCGGGGACGCCACACCACACGCAAAGTAACTTTGATTCCTATTCGCGAAAGTTTACTAGCCGATACACCAGGATTTTCATCCTTTGAACTGTTGGATGTAACGGTGACGGATTTACCCACTCTCTACCCAGAGTTCCGGCAGTATCAGGTGA
Organism: Ligilactobacillus equi DSM 15833 = JCM 10991; assembly: GCF_000615765.1. Lineage (GTDB taxonomy): Bacteria > Bacillota > Bacilli > Lactobacillales > Lactobacillaceae > Ligilactobacillus > Ligilactobacillus equi. The sequence continues at coordinate 24,297 of NZ_BAMI01000011.1, forward strand.
ACTGCAAGTACCGGGGGTGTTTGCATCTCAAAGAGCCTAAGTGTGCGGTTAAAGAGGCAGTTGCCGCAGGGGAAATCTTGCAAAGTCGCTATGATAACTATTGCCAATTAAATGAGTTACTTGCTAACCAAAAACCTAAATATCGTTAAGAAAAAGGTGATTTTATGAAATTAGCGCCCTCAATTTTAAGTGCCGATTTTGCGGCTTTAGCAGATGATATTAAAAAGGTTGCCAGTGCCGAATATATTCACATTGATATTATGGACGGTCATTTTGTGAATAATTTGACCTTTGGGGTTAATGTCGTTAAGGCTTTGCGTCCCCACTCGGACCAAATTTTTGATTGCCATTTGATGGTGGATAATCCTGAAAGCATGCTGGTTGACTTGCAAAAAGCTGGAGCGGATTTGGTAGGAGTTCACTATGAGGCCTGTCCGCACTTACATCGAACCTTAACCATGATTAAACAACTGGGGATGAAGGCTGAAGTCGTGATTAATCCAGCAACCCCTGTTAGTGTAATTGAGCCGGTTTTAGGGTTGGTAGATCAGGTCTTGATTATGACCGTAGATCCTGGTTTTGGGGGTCAAGCCTTCTTAGAAGAAACCTTAGCGAAGATTAATCAGTTAGCGATTTATAAGCAAGCTCATGGCTTAGATTTTGAAATTGAAGTAGATGGTGGGATTAATGACCAAACTATTAAATTAGCTAAAAAGGCTGGGGCAACCGTGGCAGTAGCGGGGTCTTATGTCTTTGGTGCTGAAAATCCGGGAGCGCGTTTACAAGCGTTGCGTGAAGGAGCGGCTCAAGTTGAAGCAGATTAATATTTTAGTCGGAGGTCCTAAAGAAAATCTCCCGCAAGATTTTATTACTCGTATCCAGGCCAATCCTAAGGCTATTTGGCTCGGGGCAGATTACGGGGCGGTGCGCTTAGCGCAACTTGGTTGTCAAATGGCGGCGGCCTTAGGAGACTTTGATTCCTCGACAGCTGAAGAAGTGGCCTTGGTCAGTCGGTTTAGCCAGACAAAGTTGCAACGTTTTAAGCCCGAAAAAGATTATACTGATACGGAATTAATTTTAAAACGGGCTTATGAACTTTATCCAGATTTGGATGAGGTGGTGATTTATGGTGCCACTGGCGGGCGTTTAGATCATCTCCTAGCTAATATTTTTATGGCAACACGACCGGGATTAGCGGACTTGATGCCTAAGGTTAGGTTAATTGATTGTCAAAATACGGTAACTTTCTATCAACCTGGGAGTTATACGATTACCAAGGAAGCTGACAAAAAGTATCTGGGTTTCTTTCTCTTAACACCGGTTAAGGCTTTGACTCTAGGGAAGGTTAAGTATCCCTTGCAAGTTGTAGATTTTGCTTATCCAGTGAGTCTGGCTAGTAATGAATTTTTAGATCAAACAGCCCATTTTGCTTTTGAAAGTGGGATGATCGCCGTGATTCAAAGTAAAGATTAAAAAATAAAGTTAAAAGGTAGCCACACACAAGTAAAGTGAGCTACCTTTTTTAATTTATTTTAAGTTTTCCTTGCGTTTTTTAAGTATTATCAACAAAGGTTAACATCATGATAAGTTTATCAAATGTATAATATTTTTGTTATGAATAGGTAATAAAGATGCAGTTTTCTTGCAATAGAACTTAGTTAAAATAAAAGGGCATTTAGAAAAATGCAAAAAAGTAACTAGGAGAGAAAAATTGTGAAGCAAATAGCCAAGAAAATTTTTGTAACTTCAACCAGTGCAGCGGCTTTATTCATTGGCGCCCAAGCTACGGCCAGTGCAAACTTAGCCCAAGCGCCTAGTCAAACATCAAGTTCAAATGTGAACTATCAAAATCCAAGTGGTAGCCAAGTAACAGCGCAAACTGCCACAGTAACAGAACAAGTGTCAAACCAAGTAACGCCGACGGTTGCAACTACGAATACTACGGTTCCTCAAGTTGCGGCCGTATCTTCTGCACCAGCAACTAGCATGGATACAGCGAGTCTTTTAGCCTATGCTCAAAATTTTATCGGAACTCCTTATCAGTGGGGCGGTAGTACGCCGGCAGGTTTTGACTGTTCCGGTTTCACTCAATATGTCTTTAGCCACTTTGGTAAAAACATCGGGCGAACAACTTATCAACAACAATACGCTGGAACCCGAATCTCAGTGGACCAGGCTCAACCAGGTGATCTTTTATTTTGGGGAGATTCACCTTATCATGTAGCGATTTACTTAGGAAATGGTCAATATATTTCTGCTCCAACTTATGGTCAAACAGTTTCTATTCAAAGTATGGCTTACTACTACCCAAGTTTCGCCGTGCGTGTCAACTAGCTACTAAAAGCGTCAAGCAAATATGCCTGGCGCTTTTTTTAGTAGTTAATTTTTTATTTAAAATTTATTAGGATCAGCTGCCAGTGGTTGGTAGTCATCCATTTGGCTGTCACGATAATCCCACCATTCATTTTCATAGCCGACAAAGCCAGCTTTCTGCATGGCTTGGTCAAGAATGAGGTAGTGTTTTTGGGCCACCGGCGTCCAAGTTTCAAAAGAGGCGCGCTTAGCTTGTTGGGAAAAATCATCGAAGGCGGTGGGCATTTCCACTTCTTGGCCGGCTAGGTCTGTTAAAGTTACATCAAAAGTTACCCCTTTTTGGTGACTCATATTCGGATTAGGAGGCAAGACAAAAGTCGGATCGGGATAAACTTCAAAAAGTTTTTCTTGCGCGCTTACCGGGCGGTAAGCATCCCAGACTTTAATGCGATAGCCTTGTGTTTGCAACAGGTGGCTGGCATGCGCTAGTTTTTCGGCGGTCCCGGTGCGTGCAATTCCCGTAGTGAAATCATAGACAACTTGCTTGGTGAAATTGTTGGGGGTGGCATAGCGCAAGTCGACGATAATTTGGTCATCAAGAGCTTGTAATTTAGTAAAGCCCGTTTGTGCAGATGTTAAAGTCATATAAAATCCTCCCTGAATGTACAAAAAAAGAGCGAAGCCAAAACTTCCCTCTATAGTTTCAATCACGTTAAATTAAACGCGTGTAACTTTACCTGATTTTAAGGCACGTGCAGAAACCCAAACACGTTTTGGCTTACCATCAACTAAGATGCGAACCTTTTGCAAGTTTGGCTTCCAGCTACGGTTAGTTTGGTTTAAGGCGTGAGAACGCTTCTTACCAAAAGTAGTCTTACGGCCAGTAATGAAATCTTTTGCCATGATTTAATGTCCTCCTTGATAAAATTAGCTCATAAAACCTAGATTAGGTTTTTACAATTACTAATTAAAATTATCATAGATGGCCAATAATTGCAAGCTAAACCTGTAAAGAAAAAATACTTGTCAGCTAAAAAGTGTGTCTGCCAGGGCTTGGAGCGGTCAGAATTCCAGAAATTATTTTTCTGAAAATGAATGAAAACGCAAGAAAAGGGCGGGCTAAAGCCGAAAAGGTTTAATTTTAAGGGCGGATATGATAAAATAGGATATTGATTATCGCCAAGAAGTTAAGGAGGCAGGATTATGGCTGTCAAAATTAATAACCAATACGGTCAAATTGATATTAACAATGATGTTATCGCTACTGTTGTTGGTGGAGCTGCCACAGAAATTTTTGGAATTGTCGGTATGGCCAGCAAGAACCAAATTCGTGATAACTTAAATGAAATTTTGAAAAGAGACAACTACGCTAAAGGAGTGGTGGTACGCCAAGCAGATGAAGGCGTAGCCATCGATGTTTACATTATTGCCAGCTACGGAACAAAGATCTCCGAAGTTTGCCATAATGTTCAAGAACGCGTGAAGTACAACTTGCAATCGATGTTAGGAGTTAAAGCCGACTCCGTTAACGTAATTGTGCAAGGCGTTAGAGTGATTGAAGATTAATTATTTCTTAGGAGGGAATATGGTGGAGATTGTAAAAATCACCGAAAAAGAATTCCGACAAATGGTGAGCGTAAGTTCCCGTAAATTAAGCCGGAACGCAGAATTTATTAACTCGTTAAATGTTTTCCCGGTACCGGATGGTGATACCGGGACCAACATGAGTTTAACCTTGGCTAGTGGGGAAAAATACGTTAACCAAGACTCAGCAACCAGCATTGAAACTTTAGCTAACTCCTTAGCCAAAGGGCTTTTGATGGGGGCGCGTGGAAACTCGGGGGTTATCTTATCCCAAATTTTCCGCGGTTTCAGTAAAGACGTTGTTGGTAAAAGTGAATTAGATGCTACTGATTTAGCTCACGCCCTATCTGCTGGGGTTAAAGCAGCTTACAAGGCCGTGATGAAGCCAACCGAAGGGACTATTTTGACAGTTTCTCGCAAGGCTGCCGAAGAAGCCTTAAAAGTCGCTAAAGAAGGTGGCTCGGTTGTCGAAGTTATGGTTGCAGCGGCTCAAGCAGCGGATGAAGCTTTACAAACTACGCCGGACTTATTACCGGTCTTAAAAGAAGTCGGAGTTGTCGACTCTGGTGGTCAAGGTTTAACTTTTGTCTATCAAGGCTTCGCCGATGCGTTGACTGGTAATGTGTCTGAAGACGACCAACATACGCCAACTATGGCTGAAATGGATGAAATGGTTAATGCTCAACACCACCAAAGTGTGCAAGGCCAGCTAAACACGGAAGATATTGTCTTTGGTTACTGTACGGAAATTATGGTACGTTTAGGCGCCGGACGTTTGGTAACTCACGATGAATTTAATTATGAAGCATTCCACAACGCTTTAGCTGAAATTGGGGATTCACTCTTGGTGATTGCCGATGATGAAATCGTCAAGGTGCACGTGCACACGGAACACCCAGGAACGGTCATGGAATTGGGGCAAAGTTATGGTTCGCTAATCAAGGTAAAAGTTGATAACATGCGCTTACAGCACGAAACTATCTTGGAACATGACAAAGAAGAAGCCAAGAAAGAGCCAAAAGTCAACAAGGAATTAACTGGTGACTATGGTGTGATTGCAGTGTCTTCTGGGGCCGGAATGGCGGAACTCTTTACGAGCTTAGGAGTAACTAAGGTCTTGAGTGGGGGCCAAACTATGAATCCCTCTACTCAGGATATTGTTGATGCTATCCAAGAAACTGGCGCTAAGAAGGTTTTGGTTTTACCAAACAATAAGAACATCTTCATGGCAGCTAACCAAGCTGCTGAAGTCAGCGAAGTTGATGTGGCTGTGGTCGAAACGCGGACCGTGCTTCAGGGGATGACAGCTATGTTAGGCTTTGATAAGGATGCTGATTTAGAAGAAAATAAGGAAACTATGACGGAAGAAATGGCCGATGTGGTTTCTGGACAAGTTACGATTGCGGTGCGTGATACTACCATTGATGGTCAAGAAATCAAAAAAGATGATTATATGGGGATTATTGACGGCAAAATTAAAGTTACGAATCCAGATCGTAAGCAAGCGGCCATTGACATGGTTAAAGCCATGTTGAACGATGATAGTGAAATTGTGACTATTATTGTCGGTGAAGATGGAACCCAAGCGGAAGCAGCTGAAATAGAAGACGCTATTTTAGCAATCGATGAAGATTTAGAAGTTGAAATCCACCAAGGGGACCAACCGGTTTACCCATACCTTGTGGCCGTTGAATAAAGTAAAAACCGTGGCCAGACCACGGTTTTTATGTTAGGAGGAAAAGTCATGACAAAAAGTCTCCAGGATTCAGTTTCTGTATTAAAAGGCGTAGGTCCTAGTAAGGTGACGGCCTTAAATAAATTGGGAATTAATACTATTGAAGAGCTCTTGACTTACTATCCTTTTCGCTATGATGATATGGCAGTCAAGGAGTTAGCTGAGGTTGCTGATGGCCAGAAGGTGACGTTAAAAGGCATCGTAGCTTCCCAGCCAACCTTTGCACGCTTTGGACGAAGTAAAAATCGGCTAAATTTTCGTTTTTTAGTAGAGCATGATATAATTTTGGTAACTTTTTTTAACCAACCTTACTTACGTGATAAGGTGGAAAATGGTCAAGAGATTATCATTTATGGCAAGTATAACGCTAAGCGTCAACAATTATCAGGCATGAAAATTTTAGGGCAAACTAGCCAAGATTTTGCGGGAATTTACCGGGCTAATAAGGATATTAAAGCTTTGACCATCAAGAAAATCGTAGAACAAGCTTTTAACCTTTATCAAGACTGTTTGGTGGATATTCTCCCCACTAGTTTGCGTCAGAAATTTCGCTTAGAAAGTCGCCGTCAGATGATTCACGATATGCACTTTCCGGCTAGCCAAAAGGCTGAACAATTAGCGCGACGATCGGCGATTTTTGAGGAATTTTTCTTATTTCAATTACGTCTCCAGTATTTGAAGAAAGTGAATAAAAAAGAAGCGGGTTTGGTTTTAAATTATGATAGCCAAAAAATCAAAGCTTTTAGCCAAACCCTGCCTTTTGAGTTGACCACGGCGCAAAAAAAGGTAGTTAATGAAATTTGTCATGACCTGCACCGGCCCCTTCATATGAATCGACTTTTGCAAGGCGATGTTGGTTCCGGGAAAACAGTCGTTGCTGCCCTGGCGCTCTATGCAACGGTGACTGCTGGCTATCAAGGGGCCATGATGGTACCCACCGAAATTTTGGCCCAGCAACATGCAGAAAAACTTCAGGCTCTTTTTGAGAAGGTGGGCGTTAATATTGCTCTTATGACCTCCTCAACTTTAAAAACCAAAAAAGCACGTCAAACTAGTCTGGCAGCTTTAGCTCAAGGTGATATTGATGTTGTGGTTGGAACTCAAGCCTTAATCCAAGATGATATTAACTTTCATAAATTAGGCTTGGTGGTGACCGATGAACAGCACCGTTTCGGGGTAAGACAACGCCAGATTTTACGGGAAAAAGGTGAGAATCCTGATGTTTTGGCCATGACGGCGACACCAATTCCACGGACTTTAGCGATTACAGCTTATGGTGAGATGGACGTTTCGATTATTGATACCTTACCAGCAGGCCGTCAACCCATTAAGACCATGTGGCTTAAGAAATCCCAACTAAATGAAGCTTTACAGTTTATTAACCAGCAACTGGCCACTCACAGCCAAGCTTATGTGGTCTCGCCTCTGATTGAAGAGTCAGAAATGATGGATTTACAAAATGCTCAGGAAACTTATGAAAAACTTCGGGAATATTATGCGGGTCGTTATCAAGTGGGACTTTTACACGGCCGAATGACTGCTGAGGAAAAAGATCAAACCATGCAAGATTTTAAGGACGGCAAGTTTGATCTTTTGGTTTCGACAACCGTGATTGAAGTTGGGGTTGACGTGCCAAATGCAACGGTGATGCTGATTTTAGATGCTGACCGTTTCGGTCTTGCTCAGCTTCACCAATTACGCGGGCGGGTTGGTCGGGGGCAAAAGGCCTCGTATTGTCTCTTGTTAGCTGACCCGAAGAGTGACTATGGTCGGGCGCGGATGGAAACTATGGTTCAAACTCAGGATGGTTTTGTCATTGCCCAAAAAGACTTGGAATTACGGGGGCCAGGGGATATTCTTGGTTCTAAACAAGCCGGAATTCCGGATTTTGCGGTTGGCGATCCCATCCAGGATTTCAAGATTCTCCAGATTGCCCAAATTGAAGCCCATGACTTATTGGAACAGTCGGATTTTACGACAAATTCCGAAAATCAAGGTCTGTGGCAATATTTGCGTGAAAGTGGTACGCTAGAAGAAAATTTTGATTAAAAGAAAGAATAGGTAATAAAAAATGAAAATTGCAATTGATGCTATGGGGGGCGACAACGCGCCTCAATCGGTCGTTGACGGGGTCTTAAAGGCCCGAGATGAATTTAAAGATGTCGAATTCCTTTTATACGGGGATCAAGACCAGTTAAAGGCTTTGGTTAGCAACACAGAGCGTATTGAAATTATCCATACGACTGAAGTCATTGATATGAATGACGAACCAGTCCGAGCCATTCGTCGTAAGAAGGACTCTTCTTTAGTTCAAGCAGCCCAAGCAGTCAAGCAAGGTCAAGCCGACGCACTTTTCTCTTGTGGAAATACCGGGGCTCTTTTAACAGCAGGGCTCTTAATTGTTGGTCGGGTCAAGGGCGTGAGCCGGCCTGGTTTACTCTCTACTTTGCCAATTTTGAAGGCTGGAATTGGGGATGGCACTTTCAATCTTTTAGACTCCGGAGCTAATGCTGACAGTAAGCCAGAACACCTTTACCAATATGCTCTTTTAGGCAAATACTATGCCGAAAACGTACGTGGCTTGAAGAATCCCCGGATTGGTCTTTTAAATAATGGGACCGAACCCCACAAGGGAAGCAAGTTAACTTTAGAAGCTCACCAATTAATCGCAGCTGACAAAAGCTTGAATTTTGTCGGAAACGTCGAATCTCGTGACCTTCTAACGGGGGCTTGTGACGTCTTAGTGGCTGATGGTTTCACCGGGAATGCCGTTTTGAAGTCGATTGAAGGCACAGCTTCGGCTACTTTACACCTTTTGAAAGATTCTATTATGGAGGCTGGTTTTGCTGGGAAATTAGGGGCGCTTATGTTAAAGGGTGTCTTTAGTGAATTGAAGGGTAAGATGGACCAATCTCAATACGGGGGAGCAGTACTTTTAGGGGCCAAGGCACCAGTTGTGAAAGCCCATGGGGATTCCGACGGTTTGACAGTTTACTACACTTTAAAGCAAATCAAGACTATGATTGATGGCCAAGTAGTACCGAAATTTACCGCTTATTTAGAAGAGCTTAAGGAAGATGGAAAAGCCATATCCAAGGACTAGACAATCGCATAAAAAAGCGCTACAATACCTTGGTACACTGGAAAGTATCCGAAAGAAGGTTATAGAAAATGACTGAACAAGAAGTTTTTGCAAAAATCGCAGAAATTATCGAAGAACGCTTCGAAGTTAGTGCTGACAAGGTGACTAACGAATTAAACTTTCAAAACGATTTAGATGCAGATTCAATTGATATTGTTGAATTTGTACTTGAATTAGAAGATGTATTTGGTGCCGAAATTTCTGATGAAGATGCGGAACAATTACACACTGTTGGCGATGCGGTAAAATTTATCGTTGCTAACCAAAAATAAAGACAATAAATTGGTTTTTTAACCGAAAAGTCGGGTCGCCTCGTGGCATACGGGGCGGCTCTTTGTTATAATTAAAGAGTATAAAATTTTAAAATGGGAGGTTTAGACCTTGATTATCGGATTAGCTAAGATGTTACGTGAAGAATTTAACATCAAGATAAAAAATTATGATTACTATGATGAAGCATTTACCCATGCTTCCTATGTTAATGAGCACCCAAAAGAAAACCTGCGTTACTACGAAAGAATTGAATTTTTAGGGGATGCGGTCATGCAATTGTGTGTGTCAGAATACCTCTTCAAACGTTACCCTAATTTACCAGAAGGGAAATTAACTCGGCTTAGAGCGGCCATGGTCTGTGAGGATAGTTTTTCTAAATTAGCCTTAGAGTGTCACTTCGATGAATACATTCGTTTGGGAAATGGGGAAGAAAAGGCCAATGCCCGCAAGCGCCCATCACTCTTATGTGATATTTTTGAAAGTTTTATCGGGGCTTTATACCAAGATTTAGGTAAAGAGGTCGTGGTGGATTTTATCAGTCGTGTGGTCTTTTCTAAGTTAGACCAAGGTTGGTTTGACCACCTCTTAGACCACAAGAGTGAATTACAAGAATTGGTTCAAAAAGATGGCGATGCCAAAATTGTTTATGAAGTGCTAGACGCCGTTGGCCCGGATAACGATCGAATTTATACCATGCAAGTCGTAGTTAATGGTCAAGCTGTTGGTCAGGGGCAAGGACACTCGAAAAAGGCTGCAGAACAAGCGGCTGCCCACCAAGCCTTAAAACAATTACGTTAAGCTGGGAAAGGCGGAAATTTAGTGAAATTAACAGCATTGACCATCACCGGTTTTAAGTCTTTTGCACAAAAGACACGGATTGAATTTCAGCCGGGAATGACCGGGATTGTGGGGCCTAATGGATCGGGGAAAAGTAACGTCGTGGAAGCTTTACGATTTGTTCTTGGGGAACACTCCGCTAAAAGTTTACGGGGTGGACGTATGGCCGACGTGATTTTTGCCGGGTCCAGCAAGCGCTCGCCTTTAAACCGGGCTGAAGTTCGTATTGAATTAGATAATAGTGATGGCTTTTTAGCCAAACAACCCGAGAGTATTGAAATTATTCGCCGTCTCTACCGGGACGGTAGCGGAGAATACCTCCTCAATAATAAAACTGTACGGATGCGCGATATTACTGAACTGTTCATGGATACGGGGATTGGGCGTGAATCATTTTCGATTATTTCCCAAGGCCGGGTGGAAGAAATTTTTAACAGTAAACCTCAGGACCGTCGAGGCTTAGTCGAAGAAGTGGCAGGGGTCTTGAAATACAAAAAAGAAAAGCAACATGCCCAAAAGCAATTGGACGAAACTTCCGATCATCTTCAACGGGTGGCTGATATCATCACCGAACTTTATCAACAAAGACAACCTTTGGAAGAACAAGCTTCAATTGCACGGGATTACTTAGATCAAAAGAAACGTTACGATCACTTTAATTTGAGTCGGTTAGTGTTAAATATCGAAAGTAATCAAGCTAAGCACCAAGATGTTTTGGTGCAAGTTGAAGCCAATCAAAAATTAGTGGCGGATTATGAAATCCAAAGTCAAAAGGCTAATAAAGCCATGCAGGACCTGCAAACTCAGCAAAGTAAGCTCGAAGAAAGTTTGGATCAAAAACAAAATCAGCTTCTCGAAGTGACCAATCAGATGGAACGCCTTTATGGTCAACAAAAGATAAGTCAACAAGACCAGGCTTACAAGCAGGAAAAATTGGCGGAATTAAGTCAACAAGAAACCAATTTGCAGGCGCAAGTCAGGGATATAACGGCGGAAATCACCCGAGTTCAAGCCACGGTGACAGATCTCGAAGCTCAGGCTAGTGATTTGCAAAGGAAATTGACGAATCTCAAAGCCCAAGCAGTGGTTTCGCCGACAGACTTACGTCGCCAAGAAGAGGTTAACCGACAAAAAACATTGCAAGTAATGCAAACTGAAGCTAACTTGGTTAGCCAGCTAGAATACCTCAAGCGCGAACAAGCCAAGCAATCAGATGATTTAGTGGCTGATCAGGCAGCCCTTAAAGAAATTGATGCGCTTTATCAAGCCGAAGCACAAAAGGAAGCTCAAGCGCAGACCAACTTAGCTGAAATTGAGGGCCAACATGCTCAAGCCAAGGCAAAAGAAAAGGCGAGCTTAGAAGCGACGCAAGTTCTCCAACGGCGTTTGGAAGAACAAGAAAAGCGCTACTATCAAGCTAATGATGTTTTAAAGCAAGCTCAAACTAGAGAAGAAACTCTTAAACGGGTGGCTTTGAGTCATCAAGGTTACTACCAGGGAGTCAAAAATATCATGCAGGCTCAAAAGAAGTTGGTCGGCATTATTGGACCTGTGGCTCAATTATTACAAGCAGACCAGACTTATAGCCTTGCTTTGGAAACAGCCTTGGGAGCCCAACTTCAAAACGTGGTGGTAACGGACACTCAAGCCGCCAAACAAGCTATTAATTACTTGCGTAAGCAAAAATTAGGGCGAGCCACGTTTTTACCATGCGATGCCTTAAAGCCTAAGCGTTTGTCAGCTCATCAACTGGAAGTCGTGGCAACGACACCTGGCATTATTGGGGTGGCTAGCGATTTAGTCCAAATTAAGATACCTAATCCTGTCGTGGCATCGTATCTTTTGGGGGCTACTGTGATTGCGGAAAACTTAGATGCTGCGACGATTTTAGCCCAAAAACTCAACCACAGCGTGAAGATTGTAACTCTTCAAGGTGATCTCTTAGCTAGTGGGGGAGCCATGACCGGAGGACAAAATAAGCAAGCTGGGATGGGGCTTTTGGAACAACGAAATCAGTTGGAAAAGCTACAAAAAGATGTGGGCTTGATGCAAGAAAAATTAGCCACAATGCAAAACATGGGGCAAAAAACGCGTCAGGAATTAGAAGTTCAACAAGCCCAAAGCAAGCAAGCCACCTTGACGGTAGTTGATTTGAGTCAAAAATTAACCCAAGCTCAACAAGAACATCAATTAGCTAGTGTACGGCTGAAATATCAAGCAGAACAAAGAGCCAAATTGCTGGCTAACAACAATTTAAGTGACGACTTTTTGAATGACTACGAAGCCAAATTGCATGACCTGGAAGCCCAATTGGCTCAAACTAAGCAAGCTAAGGCAGAACTTAGTCAAGAAGCTAACCAATTACAAGCTAATTTACAAGCAAGCAGTGTTTCTTATGAAGGTGCTTTAAAGAAGCAAGGGGAAATTGAACAAAAGTTAGCGGTCGTTAAGGAACGCTTGACTAGTCAAAGTCAACGTTTGGCTGATTTGAGTAAGCAAAAACTACAACTCGAAACCACCCTGGCCGCTAACCAGACTGAAGTGGCCAACTTAGAAAAAGTTAGTCCCGGTCCAACCGAGGGAAAATTGCAAGTACAGTTAGATGAATTGGAAGCCAAGCAAGCTGATTTACAGGCCACAATTGCTAAACTGAAAGAAGCAAGAACCGGTGGTAAAGATGAACAAGTTAAGGCGCAACTGCAAGTCAACCGTTTAGGTGACCTTCAAAGAGCGGCCTTAGATGAACAGGCTAACTTGGCGGTGCGTAAGAGTCAAATTCAAGGCCTGTTGAAAAATGACCTGGATGAATTGGCCAATAGCTATGCCATGACTTACGAAGCTGCTAGCCAAGATTCCGATTTAAATCGGGATTTAGCTTACGTTAACCAGCAAATACGGCTTTTGAAACTAGGTTTAGAAGATCTGGGTGAGGTTAACTTAGGGGCTATTAAAGAATTTGACCGGATCAATGAACGTTACGAATTCTTAACCAAGCAACAAGATGACCTCTTGAATGCCAAGGAACAATTGATTCAAAGTATGGATGAAATGGATGCCGAAGTGAAGAAGCGCTTCTTAGCGACTTTTAATGCTATCTCGGCTTCTTTTGAAAATGTCTTCCCGCAAATGTTTGGTGGCGGATATGCCAAACTGAAGTTAACCGATCCCGATGATCCTTTGACGACGGGAATTGAAATTATGGCCCAACCGCCGGGCAAGAAGTTCCAAACTTTAAGTCTCTTGTCTGGTGGGGAAAAAGCCTTAACGGCTATGGCCTTGCTCTTTGCCATTTTAAAGGTTCACCCGGTACCATTTGTTATCTTGGATGAAGCGGAAGCGGCTTTGGATGATGCCAATGTGCAACGTTATGCCCAATATCTGCAAAACTTCGATAGTAAGACCCAATTTATCGTGATTACTCACCGTAAGGGAACGATGATGAATGCTGACGTTTTATACGGGGTTACCATGCAAGAATCAGGAGTTTCGTCCGTCGTCTCTGTGGCGGTCAAAGATGATCAAGAAGAAAGGAATTAGAATATGGGACTTTTTGATAAATTAAGAAAAGCCTTCGGGGCCAAGGATCCTGAAGACAGTCAAAGTGAAAGTCAGTCAACTTCAGAAGTTGCGAGTAGTCAAGTTGATAGCCAAGCGTCCACAACCGTTGGGAGCTCTGATCAAGCAAGTTTAAGTTCCAGCGTCAATCAAAGTATGGCTCAAAGTGCCAGTATTAGTGTTAGCCTGAGTTTAGCGGCAAGTGAAAGTACTAGTGTTAGTCAAAGCCAAGCAGAATCCGAAAGCTTAAGCTTGGCAATGACCAGTCAAAGTTTGAGTGAAAGTACAAGTTTAGCAACCAGTCTAAGCGCATCAACTAGTACGAGCTTGAGTGAATCAGTTAGCCTGAGTGTTAGCGCCAGCGAAAGTGAAAGCCTCAGCGAAAGTCAAAGCTTAGCTCAAGCAGAAACTGTTAGTTCAGAAAATGAAGAAACCAAGCGTTATACCAAAGGTTTAGAAAAATCACGGACCGGCTTTGGGGCTAAGATTAACGCCCTTTTAGCCAATTTCCGGCGGGTGGATGAAGATTTCTTTGAAGAATTAGAAGAAACCTTAATCGAGGCCGATGTGGGTTTTGAAACGGCTATGCAAATTTCGGAAGAACTTCGGCAAGAAGTTAAGCTCCGCAATGCCAAGAAGAAATCTGATATTTCAGATGCCATCATTGAAAAATTGGTGGACATGTATGAAGCTGAAGGTCAAGGAGAGGACAACCAACTTCATTTTGCCACGCAAGGACCAACCGTTGTCCTCTTTGTTGGGGTTAATGGGGTAGGAAAAACCACTACGATTGGGAAATTAGCCCACCGTTACCAAAGTCAAGGTAAGAAGGTTTTATTAGCAGCGGCGGATACTTTTAGAGCCGGGGCTATTCAACAATTAGTTGAATGGGGAAAGCGCACCAATGTTGAAGTTGTGGCTAAACCAGAAAAAAGTGATCCCGCAGCTGTGGTCTTTGAAGCCGTTAAAAAAGCAAAGGCAGAAGATTACGATATTTTATTCGTCGATACAGCCGGTCGTTTGCAAAACAAGGTTAACTTGATGAAGGAATTAGAAAAAATTCAAAGAGTGATTATCCGTGAAATTCCGGAAGCGCCACATGAAGTTATTTTGGCTTTGGATGCCACAACCGGGCAAAATGCCCTCAACCAAGCCAAGGAATTTAGTCAAGTTACCAAGGTATCGGGGATTGCCTTGACTAAACTTGATGGAACCGCACGTGGAGGGATTGTTTTAGCCATTCGTAATGAATTGCATCTGCCAGTGAAGTTAGTGGGTTTAGGCGAAGGTATGGACGACTTACGGGACTTTAATCCGGAAGAATACGTCTATGGTCTTTTCCAAGGCTTGGTTACTCCTAAGTAGAGGTGGCATATGGCTTTGGAAAAAACCAATCGGATTAATGCTTTGTTTGAGTTTTATGAACCGCTTTTGACTGAAAAACAAATGAACTATATTGCCCTTTATTATCGGATGATTATTCCTTGGGTGAGATTGCTGAAAACTATGAAGTTTCTCGGCAAGCAGTTTATGATAATATTCGGCGTACGGAAAAAATTTTGGAGGAGTATGAAACTAAGCTTCAACTTTTTCAGCGTTTTCAAGCTCAAAGCAAGCAAACCGATGAACTCGAAAATTACGTGCGGGAAAATTATTCTCAAGATGGAAGACTCTTGGCAATGATTGAGCAGTTAGCTCGACTGGAAGAATAGGAAAGATGGTGTTGTAATATGGCATTTGAAGGTTTAACAGAACGTCTCCAAAATGCGATTAGCAAACTGAGAAAAAAAGGTAAAATTACAGAATCTGACGTCAAAGAAGTTATGCGCGAAATTCGCCTGGCTTTATTAGAAGCAGACGTTAACTTTAAGGTTGTTAAAGACTTTGTAAAGACTGTGCGGACACGTGCGGTGGGATCGGAAGTGCTCGAGAGTTTAACTCCGGCCCAACAAATTGTTTCCATTGTAAATGAAGAATTAATTAAGGTGATGGGGGATGAAGCGACCCCATTGAACAAGTCTCCTAAGATTCCTACCATTATCATGATGGTTGGGCTCCAAGGGGCCGGGAAAACAACTACAGCCGGTAAATTAGCCCTCAAACTCAAAAATGAAGAAAATGCACGGCCGTTAATGATTGCTGCTGATGTTTACCGACCTGCTGCCGTTGATCAATTAAAGGTAGTGGGGGAAAGTATTGACGTGCCGGTTTTTGAAATGGGGACCGACGTTGACCCTGTTGAAATTGTACGCCGAGGTTTAGCTCTAGGACGAGAAAAGAAAAACGACTATATCATCATTGATACGGCTGGGCGTCTGCAAATTGATGAGAAATTGATGGATGAGTTAAAAAACATTAAGGAATTAGCTCAACCTAACGAAATTCTCTTAACAATTGATGCCATGACGGGACAAAACGCCGTGGAAGTGGCCCAAGGTTTCAATGACCAATTAGATGTTACGGGGGTTGTCTTAACTAAGTTAGATGGGGATACCCGTGGTGGGGCGGCCCTTTCTGTCCGAACGGTAACGGGTAAGCCAATCAAGTTCATAGGGGAAGGGGAAAAGTCGACCGATTTAGATGTTTTCTACCCTGACCGAATGGCTTCAAGAATCCTAGGGATGGGGGACATGTTGACCTTGATTGAAAAGGCGCAGCGTGACTTCGATCAACAAAAGGCTGAGGAAATGGCTGAAAAAATGCGGGCTAACACCTTTGACTTCAATGATTTTATCGACCAATTAGAACAGGTTCAAAAAATGGGACCATTGGAAGATATCATGAAGATGATTCCTGGAATGGCTAACAACCCAGCCTTAAAGAATGTTAATGTTGATCCCAAAGATATTGAAAGAACTAAGGCCGTGGTCTACTCCATGACTCCTGCGGAAAGAGAAAATCCTGACCTTTTAAACCCAAGTCGCCGGCGACGGATTGCAGCGGGATCTGGGCGGCCGATTCAAGAAGTTAACCGCATGATTAAGCAATTTAAGCAAATGCAAGACATGATGCAAAAGATGTCTAAAGGTAACTTTGCCGGTATGGAAGGTCTCTTGGGTAACGGAATGACTGGTAAGTTAGCTAAGATGTCCATGAACCGTATGATGCGCAAAAACAAAAAACGTAAATTAGATAAATTAAGAAGACGGCGGAAAAAATAAAATAGTAAAAAGCCGATAAAATGGGCTTTTATTGGAGGAAAAGAAATTTTTTTGAGACTGTCAAGAATTTTTCCTTTACACCAGATTGATTTACTGGTATATTAATAAACGTTGAGAAGATAATAGGAGGTGCAAAAATTTATGGCAGTTAAAATTCGTTTAAAGCGTATGGGTTCTAAGAAAGCTCCTTTCTACCGTATCGTTGTTGCTGACTCACGTTCACCACGTGATGGTCGTTTCATCGAAACTGTTGGGACATACAACCCATTAACACAACCTGAAACAGTTACGCTTAAGGAAGAAGAAATCATGAACTGGTTGAACAACGGTGCACAACCATCAGACACAGTTCGTAACATTCTTTCAAAGAATGGCGTAATGAAGAAGTTCCACGAAGCAAAATTTTCCAAGTAATTAAAAGGTAGTTGAAACATATGACACCAGCAGATGTGACGGAGTTAATTCTAACCATCATTAGGCCATTAGTGACCGAACCCGATGTGGTACAAGTTGCTGTGGTTGAAGATGCACATTTTCTGAATTTCAATGTAACAGTTGCCCCCGCTGATATGGGGCGGGTAATTGGAAAAAATGGTCGGGTCGTTTCCTCGATTCGGACCATTGTCTACGGTGTCCATTTGAGTCAACCGGCTCGGATGCGCCTAAACATTGTGGAATAAAAAAGCCTCCAAGCCTAGCTTTGAGGCTTTTTTTCTTAGAATCAAGGAGGAAAACATGGAATTTTATCAAGTCGGAAAAATTGTTAATACACATGGTATCCGGGGTGAAGTGCGGGTGAAGTCTACGACTGACTTTAATGACCAACGTTTCGCACCAGGACAAATTCTTTACATCGTCCAGGGAAAGCAGGCACCCGTGGAAGTCAAGGTGAAGTCTCACCGTCAACACAAGGGATTGGATCTATTAGTTTTTGAAGGCTTAGAAAATATCAACTTAGTAGAACAATACAAGCAAGCTGATCTAAAGGTTTCCAAGGACCAACAAGCAGAATTGGACGAAGGTGACTACTATTACAATCAAATTATCGGTTTAGAAGTAGTTGACCAAGAAGATGGGACAGTTTACGGGACTATCAAAGAAATTTTATCACCGGGGGCAAATGACGTTTGGGTTGTAGGTCGTAGGGGGAAGATGATATCTTATTGCCGGCAATTGCCGATGTCATCAAGGAAATTAACCTGGACCAAAAACAAGTTATAGTTGAAATGATGGAAGGACTGATTTAAGATGCGGATTGATATACTAAGTCTTTTCCCTAACATGTTCCAACCCCTCAGAGAGTCGATTGTAGGTAAAGCCGAAGAAAAAGGACTCTTAGATATTGAAGTTACAGACTTCCGTGACTATACCACTCAAAAACAAAACCACGTTGATGATGCCCCTTACGGTGGGGGAGCCGGGATGTTACTTCAAGCTCAGCCCATCTTTGATGCTTTAGCCGCGACTCAAGCTAAGGCTCAAACTAAGGGGCGGGTTATCTTGCTAGATCCAGCTGGTAAGAAGTTCGATCAGAGTGTGGCCGAGGATTTAGCTAACGAAGAGCATTTAACCTTTATTTGTGGTCATTACGAAGGGTATGATGAGCGAATTAGAACGCTAGTAACCGATGAAATTTCCCTAGGTGATTTCGTTTTAACTGGTGGTGAATTAGGGGCAATGGTCATTGTTGACGCGACTGTTCGCTTGTTACCTGGGGTTTTAGGCAATGGTGAATCTGCACCAGGTGATTCTTTTTCAAGTGGTCTCTTAGAATACCCTCAATACACACGTCCGGCTGATTTTAGGGGGATGAAAGTTCCTGAGGTCTTGACTAGTGGGAACCACGCTAAAATTGCTGAATGGCGTAATAAAGAGGCTTTAAGGCGGACTTTTGAACGCCGACCTGATATGTTGAAAAATTATGAATTATCTAAGCAAGAAGCTAAGTGGCTACGGGAATTTCAAACTGAAAGCAAAGAATCCTAAAAAAAAGCTTTACTTAAGTGCTAAATCATGGTAAATTAGTCTTTGGCATATTAATGCTATAAAAACGATAATCCGCTGCACCTGGACATGATTATCAGTGAAAGGAAGAAAAATTAATGTCAGTAAACCCATTAATCGCAAAGCTTACACAAGCTCAATTACGTAACGATATTCCAGAATTCCGCGCTGGTGACACTGTTCGTGTTCACGCACGTATCGTTGAAGGATCACGTGAACGTATCCAAGTTTTCGAAGGTGTTGTTATCAAGCGTCGTGGTGAAGGTATCTCAGAAACTTACACTGTTCGTAAGATGTCAAGTGGTATCGGTGTGGAACGTACTTTCCCATTGCACACACCACGTGTAGATAAGATTGAAGTTGTACGTTACGGTAAGGTTCGTCGTGCTAAGCTTTACTACTTACGTGCATTGCACGGTAAGGCAGCTCGTATCCCAGAACGTCGCCGTTAATATAGACTCGAAAAGTCTAATCTTATATGGATTAGGCTTTTTTTGTATAGATTTTGGGCTCTCAGATTAAACACCTAGTCAAGTTGTCATTAGTTTGGTAAAATGGATAAGTAAGATATTATTAAGAAACTAAGGTAAAATATATGAAAGACAGACGATGGGGCTGATGTTTGTTGCCTTAAGTGCGGGGATGCTTGTTGCAACTAACGCCCGAGCAGACAGTGGTGACACTAACAATGCGCCGGTGATTAAAGTTACAGCTTCAGCTACTAAGTTAAACGATAGCGCTAAGTCGGTGAGTTCTACGGAAGTTGAAACCGAAGAAGTTACTACTGATGACAAAGCGTTAGTAAGTTCAGAAACGAAGAAGGCTGTGGATGTTGATCGTGATAGTCAAGAAGATGACAGAGAGCCAGTTGAAGTAACTGTCAAGGCAGCGGTTAAGCTCGATGATACTAAAGCAGTGACTGAAAAAACTGATGATATACGTGAAACAGGCAGTGATGCAACTGAAACGACAGGAGAAACAAAAACTTCGATGTTAGTGAGTGCTGTGCCTGAAAAAAAGACTGTGGTGGAAAAGGCGGTTGTAAGTACACCGGTTGTGGCAAAGTCGGTAGCAATGAATACGGCTAGTATAGGTTCAGCATATGCGACTACTAATCCGCCTGAAACAGTGGTGGAAACGACCAAAAAAGTTGATGTTGATTGTCGTCCGGTCAAGCAAAAAACTAACTATTCGCTTTTTGATCCGCATAATGACATTTTACGACAAAAGTTAGTCATGGTTGGTGCGGGTTTTGTCAGTGTTAGTTCTCTGTTTGGATTGGTGGTTATTGACCACTACCAAGGCAAGAAATACTTGGGCTAAGTCAAAGAAGAGGTTTAAAAAATATAAAAAGAACCGCTGAAATTTAACGCCATCTTTTCAAGTTGCGTGATTTTAGTGGTTTTTTACTTTGAGTCTTTTCTCAGTTTTCTTGTACAATTAAAGCAGTAAGGCTTTGGGAAAATTTAGGGTGGTCTTTATTAAGACGTAAAATTTTACCATCCATGGTGGTAAAGCAGTGTTCTGATTGTCCCTTACAAATAAGCACTCCGTCTTGGTTAGTCATCTTGTAAGCTAAGGTTAATTTAACTCCGGAAAATTTAGTGACCGACACATCAATGCTTAAAGTGTCAGCAAAGGTCGAAGGCTTAAGGTATTTACATTTAACGGCGACTACAGGGGAGATAATACCTTGGGCTTCGAGCTTGGCGTAGTTCCAGCCGATTTTATTCAAAAAGGAAACCCGCGCTTCCTCCATGAAACGAATGTAATTGGAATGGTGGGTAATCCCCATGCGGTCAGTTTCGTAGTATTGGATATAGTGTTGATAGACTTGCATAAATTGTTTCCTTTCAGTATGATAATCATATTATAGCGCAATTTTATTGATGTTAGAAATAAAAGAAAGAGGATTGTAGATGACTAAAATAAGAGAAAGAAGAAGACTACAAATTGTGCAAAGTTTTCGCCAACTTTTATTTCAAGAACCGCTGGAAAAAATCAGTATTGAAGAAATTTGTCAAGAAGCTCAAATTCACCGTTCGACTTTTTACCGTTATTTTCAAGATAAGGATGATTTATTTCGCTTTTTATTTGAAACGTACTTTGTTGAACAGTTAGACAATACAAATTTAGTAACTTCAGTGATTCATCTTATTTTGCGAGAAAAAAAGATTTTTCGCAACATCTCAATCAATAACCAGCGCAGTTTTGCCTATTGGTTGATGATTGATATTGTAGCAGCGCGGCTTGAAGAGGCAGCCAAGTCAGGTGAGTTGGCTCAAGCACCGGAATTATGTGTACTGGCCACTATGATTACTGGTTCTACACAACCGGCTTTAACTGCTAAGATGATTGCGGGGGCTTTTTTGGTACTACTATTTGAGTGGATTGATAGCAACTATCAAATGACAGCTCAAGAGGTAGAAGACTTGGTAAAATCCCTTTTCAATGCCAAGTTTAATTAAAAAAATGAGTTAAAAAAATTTTACATAAAGATAAATATGGTGTAAAATTGATTCTAATAAGGATAGCTCCTTAGGTAATGAAAACATAAGTGATTTATAATGAGACTCAATGCGGATATGGAGGGATAGCTATGAGTTCTTTACAGAAGATGATGCTTAATTTAACACAATTAATGCGTCTACGTGAACACAATCGTACTTTTTCAGAATTGGAAAAGTTAGGGGCGATTGATATGTACTATCTTGAAGCAATTTATCAATTAAAGGATCCAACGGTTGGGACAATTTCACGCCTTTTAGGGCAATCAACGCCAAACACTAACTATCACATTAAGAAGTTAATTAATATAGGTTTGGTGGAAAAGAAGGTGGATGAAGAAGACCACCGGGTAGCTCATTTAATGGTAACCAATAAGTACACCAGTTTAATTTCTGATGATCAAGAGTTTTGGCAAAGTTTTCAAGAACGCTTAGAAGATCAAGTTGACCCTACGGACATTACGATTTTCCAACGGGTTTTACGCCAAGCCATTGAAATTATCAGTGAGGAAAATTTGGAAACACTTGAACAAAAATAAGCAAAAGCCCTATGTCAGGGCTTTTTTGCATGGTAAAGTTATGGTATAGTTGCAATGACAACGCTATTACGTTCGAGAGGTATAAGTGATGAAGAAAAAACAAAATTTATTTAAGCAAGTATTGGTGGCACTTTTTTGTGCCATTGTGCTTGTTCAGACTTCAATTCCTTTTTTGGGTTACATCCCCTTAGGAGTTTTGAATTTAACTATTATTCAGATTACTGTAATTGTGGCAGCCTTAACTTTAGGTTTAGGGCCAGGAGTGACGGTAGGTTTTTTTTGGGGCGTGGTAACTTTTATTCGGGCTTTTGTGGCACCTACGAGCCCTTTAGCAGCGATTGTCTTTGTAAACCCGATTATTTCAGTTGTACCGAGGATGATGATTGCCGTGATGGCCTTTTACAGCTGGAAATTTTTTAACAAATTTCTTAAAATTGAAGGTCTTTCCTTTAGTTTGGCAGCTATTTTAGGGGCGTTGACTAATACGATTTTAGTCCTTGGGGCTATTTATCTCTTCTACCGGGGCCAATCTCATGCCTTATATGCTGTTTCAACGGACAAATTATTGCCCCTCTTACTAGGCGTTGTAGCGACTAATGGAATCCCTGAAGCACTTTTATCGGCTGTTATCACGCCAGTAATTGTGATACCGGTAAAAAAATTAGTAGATCGTAAAAGTAAAAAAAATAAATAAAAATTTCTGACTTAAAAGTTAGGGGAAGCGACTAATTATGGTATGATAGTAGCTAAGAAATAAAGTTGTAGACGAAGGTAGGTCACGGAAAATGGAAAATAATGTCTTATTTCCTGGAAGTACAATTGGAATTATTGGGGATAGCCCAAGTGGAGTTATGTTAGCCCAAGCTGCGCAACACTTAGGTTTTAAAGTCGTATCTTACAGCAGACACGAATCCAGTCCGGTATTGGCCCACGCAGATGTAGCCTTAGTGGGCAGGTTAAATGATAAAGAAAAATTAGCAGACTTTGCGCAGCGGTGTGATTTGGTAACTTACGAATCTGATGAAATTGATGTGCAAGTGATTCGTTATTTGAGTCATTTTACACGGGTACCACAAAATACAGAATTATTAGAGTTGACACAGGATCGGCTATTAGAACGTGCCTTTTTCGAACAAATGAATGTCAATATTGCCCCTTACGCAACTATTATTAATTTAGATGATATTTATCAAGCTATGCCATCAATTGGTTATCCCTGTGTACTCAAGCCTATCCAAAAGGATTTTAACCCCAAACGTATCAGGGTGATTCGAAAACAAACTGACATTGCAGACTGTGCTGAATTAGTGGAAAAAGGCACCTATATTTTAGAGTCACATGTTGATTTTGAACGTGAAGTTTCTTTAATTATGACAAAAACTCAAGATCAAAAAGTGACATCTTTTCCTTTGGTAGAATGTCGGGTAAAAGAAGACCAAACCTTAGCCTTAGCAAGTATGCCGGCCCAATTAGATACGGATACCGTGCAGGAAATTGAACGTTTAGCCCAAGAAATAGCACAAAAGATTAGTTATGTGGGCTGTTTTGAATTGTCCTTTTATCTAACTAAAAATGGGACGCTCTACTTTAACCGTCTAACACCGGCTCTGAGTAATGCAGGCTATATTTTCAATAAAACGGTCAATGTCACCATGTTTGAGCAACATTTACGTGCTTTGGCACAAATCCCTTTGGTACAGCCAGAAATTGTGCATCCTGGAGTTTTGTTCTTTATTACAAAAGAAATGGAAAATGCTCTCCGTACCCAGTGGGTTTTAAAGGATAATTGGTTTTATGATATGTATCGTATCCCAGAAGTTATGCAGCACAAGACTAGTAACATCGGGCACGTTTTAGTTTTAGCAGAAAATGTGCAAATAGCACAACAACAGATTGAAAATACCGGAATTTTGAAATAATGATGTTAAGTAGGTATCTCTGAGAAAGAAACTTACTTATTCTTTTAGGTTAAAATTGGAAGAAATTTTAATATAGGGTAAGAAGACTTCCGAATTTCGTTCAAGTGATGAATTGCCCTCGTTATTAAACGTAACTGGGTCTTACAAACTCACAAGAACTAGGGAGACTCAGGTATAGAAAAACCAAAAAATTAAGTTAAATAACATTACCGACTGATATTCAACTTGTTGGTAATAAAGGGTGCTTGTCAAACACCCAAATGTAACCACATCAGGTAGGAGTGTCTGGCTTGCCTTGAAACGCTTGAACTACTGACTGTATGGTCGTGAGTTATGCCCCCCGAGCTTATTAGGGGGTGACGATAAAATATAAATGTGTTGAGATTGTATGTGAGAGGATAATAATATGTCGACAAGAAGTAAACATAAAAAACATAGACTTAGCAAAGTTTGGTTATGGCTACTAGGAATCTTAGTTGCCATTGTAGTGGTGGTATTTGTCAGTCAATTAAGTTTTGTCAAGGACCGTCTCGCTCAAACGACAGGTAACGTGGCAGTTTACCAAAAGCAAGAATATGAGAAACAAAGAGCCATTGCGAAGAAGAAGTATGGGCAACAAGCTACTTCGTTTAGTGAAACAAGCCAAAAATCCCTCAAGAAAACTAAGACAAAATATACTTACTATACCGTACAATCGGGTGATTATTTATCCACGATTGCTCAAGACTATGGATTAACAGTGGAAGAAATTATGAAATTAAATAAGCTCGATAGTAAGGTTGTAAGTGTAGGGCAAAAATTAAAACTGCCTAAAAATGCCACACAAACAAGTCGTAACTCAAGTACCAATAGTAGCAATGATAATTATTACGGCGACACTTCAGATGATACAGACACCAGTGCTACAACTGGGGACGCCTACTAACAGAGGATATGGCTATGAAAGTAGCGTTTAGGCGCTTTAAAGACTCATTTACGAAATTTGTCAAAATTTTTGTGGAACGTTTTACTGATTCAGATATCAATAATATTGCCATCGTCATTGCTTATTACACTTTACTGGCAATGTTACCGTTATTAATCGTAGTCGGAAATATTTTGCCCATGATTAATTTGTCGGCGACGACAATTTTGGCTTATATACAACCAATTTTACCTAAAACGATTTATCGCACGATTGCTCCATTAATTAAGACGTTTCTTACCCAAGGATCAGGGGGGATTGCCTCTGTGAGTGGGCTTGTGGCCTTGTGGGCCGTTTCGCGGGGGATTAATGCC
This sequence comes from Ligilactobacillus equi DSM 15833 = JCM 10991, assembly GCF_000615765.1. Lineage (GTDB taxonomy): Bacteria > Bacillota > Bacilli > Lactobacillales > Lactobacillaceae > Ligilactobacillus > Ligilactobacillus equi. Next base: position 49,144 of record NZ_BAMI01000011.1, read on the forward strand.
ATTAATGTTGCTTTTAATCGTGCTTATGGTGTTGGACGGAAACAAAGTCCACTTGTTACACGTTTACTATCCTTTTTATTTACGATTTTAATTGGGGTGTTAATTTTCATTTTATTTGTGACTTTTTCTTTTGGACAAGTCTTTTTAGAAAACGTTGCGCCTATTTTTAATTTACCTAGTGATTGGTTAGCAACTTTCTTACGTTTGCGGATGCCAACGGCAACCTTAGTAATTTTCATTACTTTTTGTATCTTGTATCGGTTATTACCAAATGCAAAAATTCATTTTGTGAATATCTTACCAGGAGCATTTTTAGCTACCTTGAGTTGGCTTTTGATTTCACAACTTTTTTCCTATTACATTACCTATATTGCGCGCTCTGTCCTCAGTTATGGTACAATTGGAACCTTTATTGTTTTAATGTTTTGGTTGAATTTTACTTGTTGGGCAATTATTTTTGGCGCCGTGGTTAATGCAACTTTTGAGTATTGGCGCTTTGGTGAAGTTAAGACACGAACCCACCGGTGGAAAACATACCTGCATCGTAAAATTAAGAACACTAAAAAATCAGCTTCGGAAAAATGAAGCTGATTTTTCTTTATACTAATTTATCA
>NZ_BAMI01000010.1 GCF_000615765.1 Ligilactobacillus equi DSM 15833 = JCM 10991
CAGGGTGGATCAAAAGGGCTTGCCTAAAAATAAACGGTATGGGATTGGTGAGCTTCTGAGAATGATTGGCTTAAAGCGCGCAACTTACTACGATGAACGTAAGCGCATTGCCAATAAAATTGATAAGTACGCAGATGTCAAGCTAATAATCAAGGAAATAGCGGAAAAAGGTAAGTGGATGGGAAATTACACATACGGCTACCGCCGTATACTGCCACTCCTTCAAGAGGCGGGTTACCATATGGCTGAAGCGACTTTACGTCGCTTAATGAGCGAATTAGGCGTCCAACCGGCAATGTATAATCGACGTAAGAATGACCACTATTCTTCTTACAAAGGTACAATTGGTAAGGTGGCTCAAAACCTACTGAATCAAACATTTGATGCCACTAATCCCTACACCGTCCTTCATACTGACGTTTCACAGATACGTTTAGGTAATTCTACTTGGGCCTATATGTCAATCATCTTGGACCAGGCTACTAAAGAGGTTTTAGCTGCTTCTATCAGCCAAAGTCCAAATAAATTGCTGATTACGGACACGTTAAAACAACTTGAAAATAAGCTTCCTGAAGGCGTTAATCCTATTATTCACTCTGACCAAGGTTGGCACTATCAATTGGACTACTATCGTGAAAAGATTGATTCATTGGGGTTAATCCAAAGTATGTCCCGCAAGGGAAATTGTCTAGATAATGCTCCAATGGAGAGTTTCTTCCACCTTTTCAAAATCGAATCGCTACCTGAAATCAAGAGCTGTAAGGACATAGCTGAGTTCACATGGTTCTTCAGAAAGTATATCAAGTGGTATAATAACGACCGAATTTCGAACAAAACAAAAAACATGAGTCCGGTTGATTACCGGACCCATGTCTTAGCTGCTTAAAATATATTTTGTTTTTGTCTAACTTTTTTGTTGCACTTCATTGCCTCTAAACATTTTGTATCTTTTTTTAATTTCCCTATTCACAATAATTTATCCTCCATATGTAAATATATCATTAACTTTAACAAAGTATATAGATGCTATCAAGAAAAAACGGGAGAAAATCTTTCTGAGATAAAATGAAAAAGCACTAGGAATCAACGTTCTAATATGTGACGTGATTTTTAGTGCTTTTTCCTTTATATTTTTCTCAAAATTAGCTAATTTATTAACGATTATTTTCAGGTTCTGGCTTACTTGCTAAGGTAATAACACCCACGGCATTAAGACCGGTGTGTGTCATAATAATTGGACTAGTAAGTTCGGCTAAATAGTTTTCATCTGCTACATCAGGATAGATAGTATCCTTAATCTTTTGTAAAAATTCAGGGTCAGTTCCCACATTTGAGAGGCTTAAAGCTTCGAGTGGGTTATCTTGATGTAGTTCGGCAACTTCTTTAGCGTGTTTTAAGAAAGTTTTCTTACTGCGTCCTTTCATATAGACGTCTAGGCTTTCATCTCGTAAACGAACAATGACCTTTAGGTTGATTAACTTAGTTAAAAGTCCGGCCATTTTACTTACACGACCCCCGGCGACTAGACAATCTAAATTATCAATGTAGACATCAATTGTGGTTCGAGAGTAGATGTCTAGGCAGTGTGCCTTGATTTCATCAACACTTTTACCAGCCTGTAAATCTTTAGCGGCGGCAAGAACCTGGAAAGCAAGTCCACGGTCGGTTGATTTACTGTTAATGACAGTGACGTTAGTGTCAACCATTTCCGCTGCTGAACAAGCTGATTGATAAGTTCCAGATAAGACGTCAGACATCATGATTGCTAAAACGTCATAGCCTTCATCCCCGAGTTTTTGGAAGGTATCAACGAACCGTCCCATAGCAGGTTGACTGGTCTTGGGAATATTACCTTTACGTAATTCATCAACTAATTCTTGACGCGTAATAGTTTCGCCATCCACGTGATTTTCTCCGTTAATTTCTACGGAAAGAGGGATGACGGTGATATCATAATTTTCAATTTCTTCCTGGGTAAGTTGCACCGAGGAATCTGTCACAATTTTCAATTTATTTGTCATATCGAACCTCGCATAATTTTTTCTCACCTTAAGTATAATACATTAATAGTTTACAAGTCCAAAGTAAATAGAATTAAATTTTAGATGGTAGGGCTTGCATTAGGTAAAAAGCTAGCGTATTCTGTAAGAAAAAGAATGTAAGGGGTTTTAGCATGTATAAATTAATCACTTGTGACATGGATGAAACATTATTAAATGAAAAACGGCAAATCGGTGCTAAGACAGTAGCTGCAATCAAGGCAGCGGTCGCTAAAGGAGTTTATTTTGTGCCTAATACGGGGCGGAGTTTTCACTCTATTCAAGATAATTTAGAGACACTAGGTTTACTTCAGAAAGCTGATAGCTACGTGATTTCCTATAATGGTGGGGTTGTGGTCGAAAATCAGGGGTTGAAGATTAAGTTGACTGCAGGAATGGATTTTTCAGTGGCTAAGGCGCTCTTGGAGCTAGGGTTAAGTCAAGGCTACTGTGTCCACGTGTATACCGTTAATGACCTCTATATTTGGAATCAGACACAAACAGATATTGACTATCTGACGGGTAGGGTAGATGACTGGACACAAATGTTAGCAGATGATAAAATGGATTTCCTAACTTCAGAAACGATTACCAAAGTGATTGTAGAAATTTTAACGGAAGAAGAAAGAATCGCTTTTCGTGACTTAGCGAAGGGTAAGTTTACAGATTTAAATATTACCTTTTCTTCTGACCGTTATGTAGAATTCAATTCCACGACAGCTGACAAAGGCCAAGCGACGTTAAAATTAGCGCAGAGTTTGGGTATTAAACCAGAAGAAATTATTGCAATAGGTGATAATGGTAATGATTTGTCGATGATTCGCATAGCTGGCTTAGGAGTCTGTATGGCGAATGGACGTGATTTTGTGAAGGCTGAGGCGCAGTATGTAACAATCAATGATTACAATCATAATGGGGTCGCCGAAGTAATTGAAAAATTTGTTTTGAATGATGAGAGAGGGGATTAAGATGGCAAAAGTCGCGAACCAAGATAATATTGCTGAAGTTACTAAGGAAGGTTTAACCTTGGTAGATTTTTGGGCGGATTGGTGTGGTCCATGTAAAATGATGGATCCAGTTTTAGAAGAGTTGGAAAAGAAGTATCAAGGTAAGATTAGTTTTGCTAAAGTTAACGTTGAAGAAAATCAAGAATTAGCCAAGCAATATAAAATTATGAGTATTCCGGCCCAAGTACTTTTTGTCGATGGGGTAGCTAAGGAAAAAGTTACTGGTTTTAAACCACAGGCGGCGATGGAAAAATACTTGGATGAAAAATTGGCATAGATAAAAGGCAAGTAATCCATAAAAGTAGGGTTACTTGCCTTTTCTGTTTTATAGTTTAAAGATTCTTGACCAGTAATCTGTCCGTGAACCCTCACCGTTTTTCTGGTTAGAATAACGAGCAACAACTTGAAGATTATGACCAGCTAAAGATTTAAGATTCAAATTCTTAAAAGTAAGGTCAAATCCACTATTAGCTGCATTGTAAATGTTAGGGTAAACACGGGCAACGTCAGTTCTTTTCGATGGTGTATAAGTTTGACGCGAGATTTCATGTCCCGTAGTAGCGTCATATAAAATAATGAAGGCGTTTTTCTGATTTATGCTAGCATCGGCTGCATGCCAACCAGTAACTGTTAAACTGTTCTTTTGATGGTTAGCTTTTACAGTATCTAAATGACCTGCATTAGCAGTAAATTTGTAGACATCTGACCATACATCTGTTCGATGACCTTCTCCATTGGTAGCATCAGAATAACGTGACACAATCTGATATTCATGACCAGCTACAAAGTTTAACTTAGTTAAGTCAAATTCAACATCGAATCCAGATTTGTCAGCATTATAGTAGTTCTTAAGTCTCTGCACATCAGAACGCATTACTAGTTTAGATGTAGCAACATTGTTCCTATCACCAACTTTAATTCGTGCAATTTCTCGGCCAGCAGTTTTATCGTAAAGAATAATGTACGGATTAGCTTGATTTCTAGAAGCATCGGCTGCATGCCAACCAGCCAAGTGTAACTTGGTTCCTTCAATTTTTGCAGTATCAATGATGGCTTCATTACCGTTGAAATTATAGATTCCAGACCAAACATCGGTTCTGTTTCCTTCTCCATTGGTAGCATCAGAGAAGCGAGAAACGATTTGATATTGGTGTCCAGCTACAAAATTAAGTTTACTAAAATCGAAATAAGCATCGAAGCCTGATAGTCCATCATTGTAGTAATTCTTAGCTTTAGCAACATCAGGACGATTGACAGCTTTGGCGCTAGCAACGGCATTGGAAGTCCCGATTTTGACACGGGCAACTTCGTGATTGGCAGTTTTATCAAATAAGATTAGGAAAGCATTTGGTTGGTTTCTAGAAGCATCAGCTGCATGCCAACCTGTGACGTGAAGTTTAGTTCCTTTAAACTTAGCGGTATCAATAACGGCCTCATTACCATTAAAGTTATATTTACCAGACCAAACATCAATCCTATCGCCTTCACCATCACTATTTGCGGCATAACGCATCACTACCTGTAAATTATGACCAGCTACAAAGTTAAGTTTACTTAGGTCAAAACTTACTGAAAACCCACTATTAACTGCATTGTACAGGTTAGGATAAGCTCGTTCTACATCAGGTCTACGAGTAGCAGTAACTTTCTTCCGACTAAGTTCTGTACCATCAGTAGCATCGTATAAGATAATGTAGTTATATGGATGTTTAACAGCGTCCGTGGCTGCATGCCAACCAGAAACTTTCAGCTCCGTACCATCAATATATGCAGAGTCAATATTGCCAAGACTTTGCTTGAAGATATAACCATCTGACCATAAATCAGTTACTGCACCTTCACCATTTGATTGGTTAGAAAAACGGGAAATAACTTTAATTTCTTTGTTAGTAAGATCGTAGTTTCCAAGGTTGATAGTAACGTTAAAGCCACTGTTACCGGAGTTGTAGACTCTAGGGTAGACTTTGTATACATCTCCACGGCTAGTAGGGCTGTAAGCTTGACGTGTAATCTCGTGGTTAGAAGTTACATCATAAACAATGATGTAACCGTGGTTTTGGGCTTTAGAGTTATCAGCTGCGTGCCAACCACTAACTTTTAAGGTATTACCAACTAAACTGATACTATCAATATGACCTACATTTTGATTGACATAGTCATATTGTTTTAGATTATAAGTATTGATTAAACCCATAATTTTTGACGCATAGCTAGGATCAGTAGCGTATGCTCCATAACGTCCATGATAGAGATTGTTAACAGCAGCTTCGACTGAGCCAGCAGCACGCGTGGAGTTAGGGTAATTTTGAGTGATTAATCGCGCATACCCTGCTAAAGAGTCATATAGTGAGTCATATCTTTGAAATCTTGCACTGACAGTATGGTATTGGCCACCATAAAACTCTAAAGTGTTCATAGTAACATAATTGCCAGTTCCACGGTACTTAATTCCAAAATAGTTATGAGCTTGGGTAGAGAGAGTACTTTGGCCATAAGCACTTTCAAGGCCTGCCTGGGCAAGTAACATAGATGCATAAATATTGTAATCGTTAGCGACTTGACGTGCTGTCTCACCTAAGTAATTGAAAAAGTTAGTAGCAGTATTAGAGGTAGCAGCTACTTTAGTTTGCGTTGTGGTTGTAGTATTAGTTGTAGTTGCGGGAACCGTAATAACAGGCTTTGTTTCTTGTGAAACATTTTGATTTTGTGCATTAGTTTTGGCAACTTCATCTTCATTATGTACTTTAGTAATTGATGGAACACTAGGGGTAGTATCTTGTGTTTCATCAATTACAGTTGACGGTACAGGAGCAGTTGCTGTTTTAGCTGTAGCCATGTCAGTTGTATCTGTTACTGTATTTACAGTTTTCGGGGTATTTACAGTAGCCGTTTGTACAGGGGCTTCAGCTGTTTTCGGTGTCTCGATTTGTGTCGTAGTAGTAGCTGTAGTTGTTTGTGTATTGGCTTGTGTAATGTTACCAGTCAAACTATTATCTTCTTGTTCAGAAGTAACCGTGACGGTTTCATCAGCCAGAACTTGACCGCTAAATAGTCCTATTCCCATCGAAAGAGCAATAGCACTAGAAGCTACTAATTTCTTATGTTTAAATTTTTTAAGAAGTCGTTGTTTCTTTTTTAATTTCATATATGTTTCCTTTTAATTATCTTCTAAAATCGTAATAGAACTATTATACACTGATATTAAAATATACATAAAAAATAGTCTTGTCAATGTATTTAACAAGACTGTAAATAAAATGTTGCTTTAGCGATTACTATAGGTGGAAACTTCAATAAGGTTACCATCATCATCGGTAATATTAACGGCTAAAATTTGTCCGTCAATACCTTGTTTAATTACAGGCTCACCTAGGATGTTTACAAAGTAACTTTTAAGGTGATTTAAAATATCTTCCATGTTATCACCCACCACTAAGCGTAAATCAGCGGATCCTGGAGTAGTTTTTTTGGCACGACTTGTTTCAGTTTGTCCTAGTGAGAGGATGAGTTCATTATGCCCACAGCGTAAGGTTATATTATCATCACTTTCGCTAATGGTTGGCATGTCGAAAACTTCGTGATAGAAACGTTGGGCAGCTTTTAAATCTGAAACAGTAATGGTAAGACGTTCGATACGTTTAACTTTCATGGTTTAATAATTCCTTTCGTTTAAAACTAATAAATAATTTCCGTAAGAGATAAAGTGCTACTAAGAGTGTCAGCAATTCAGTTAGTGGAGTAGACAACCATACGCCTGTAAGTCCGAAGTTGGAACCGATAAAAATCATCGGTAACAAGATGAGATAGCCTCGCAAAATTGAAAGACTAAAGGCTGCTTGCGCTTGATTGGTAGCTGCTAGTGAAGTAGAGATCAAGAGGTTAGGTCCCGTGAAGAAGTTCATGGTGAAATATAATGGCAGTCCGACCATTGCGTATTTAACGAGTTGGGGTAGTCCTTCCTCGTTAAAAACCGCGATAATTGGAGCACGGAAACTGAAGAGGAATAGGTAAATACCGAGACCAAGAAGACTGACTAGGAAAAGCCCATAGGTGATAGCCTGACGTGTGGCAAGGTAATTCTTTTTTCCGTATTCGCGACTAGCAATAGGCTGTACGCCGAGGGCCACACCGTTAAAGGCGGACAAGACGAGTACCGCAATATTAGCAATTACTCCATAAGCGGAAATTGCGTAGTTGCCTGCTAGTTTTAAGAGCACGACGTTGAATGCAAAGATCGAAACTCCCGTAGACATTTCATTAAGAAATGCTGGGAAACCTAATTTGGCTGCGTGCCAGAACTGACTGAATTGTGGTAAGCACCAGTGAAGTTGTAATTGTCGCTGGGCAAAGTTTTTATGTCGACTCAAGATTAACAAACTGACTGAAGGTGAGAAAAGAGTGGCTAAAGCAGCGCCCTCCATCTTGAGCCCTAAGCCAAAAATTAAAATCCAGTCAACTATGACCACAAAAACCGATTCAGATAAGGTAGCGATCATAGTTAGTTGAGGGTTACCATCATTACGTATAAAGTTGATAGTTAGGTAGTTTAACATAAATAATGGTGCTCCCAAAGATACGATACGTAAGTAAATTACCGCCATATCCATGGTCTGAGCAGTAGCTCCCATCACTTTTAAAATAGGCTGGGGGAATAGGTTACAGAGTAAAGCTACTAAAAGTCCCAAGCCTAAGCAAGTCCAAAAAAGTTGACTATAGAGATTTTGCACTTTTTTGGGATGGGTGATTTTATTCATCGAAAAAATAGCAGCGCCCCCCACACCCAAAAGTAACCCAAGTGCACCATAGAGGTTAAAGATGGGTAAGACGATATTTAGAGTGGCTAAGCCCAAAGCCCCAGCAGCCTTAGCGATAAAAATTGAATCAGCCAAGACATAAAACGACAAACCTAACGAAGCCATAATATTACGAATGACATAGTGATTAACTTCGTGGCGAATTGAAGTAGTAATATGCATAGGTTCCTCCGGAAGTTGTCTCTACCATTAAGGTCGCCTGGTCGACAACGTTACTGATTATAGTGGCAAAACCCGGCGATTTTGCGATTCTCTATTTAAGTTACTAGATAATGATAGCATATTAAAGAGCTTTGATGTGGTAAAAAGTAAAGTTTAGGGTAGTTGACTTTATTTAAGTTATAGATGAACTAATTATTAGTAATGGTGATGCAAATAACTTAGAAAAATTAAGTCATAGTTAGATAAAATATTAGTTATACTTAATCTTCACAAGTCGCAAAAAGATTTAAAATAAAATTGTAGAAATTTTATTTTTTAAGGGGATGGGTATAATGGACACACAAGAAAAAACAGCCAAAAAGATGGCCTGGTGGACTTTAGCTTGATGGCCTTCTCTACAGTCTGGGGCTTTGGTAATGTCGTTAATGGTTACATTTATTTTGGTGGAGTTAAGGTGATTTTCTCCTGGGTCCTGATGTTTATTTTATACTTTGTTCCTTATGCTTTAATGGTAGGGGAACTAGGTTCAGTTTTTAAAGAATCAGAAGGTGGGGTATCTTCATGGGTTAATGCCACAATGGGACCCCAAATTGCTTATTATGCTGGCTGGACTTATTGGGCTTGTCACGTGGCCTATATTTCGAGTAAAGGTACTGGTGGACTTCGGGCTTTAGCTTGGGCAATTTTTCAAGATATTACGGAATTTGACCATGCTAACACGATGATGATTCAATTAATTACGTTTGTGATTTTTGTTTTTTTCTGTTGGTTGGCTAGTCGCGGTTTAAGTGTTCTAAAAACTTTAGCAACTATTGCAGGCTCAACGATGTTTATTATGTCACTTTTATACATTTTGATGATGATAGCAGCACCTGCGATTAATCCACATGGAATGTTACCTTTAGATTTAAGTTTCAAAAAGTTAATCCCAACTTTTAATATCAACTACTTTACTTCTCTGTCTATTTTGGTCTTTGCAGTGGGGGGATGTGAAAAAATTTCGCCCTATGTTAATAAGATGCAAAATTCATCCAAGGACTTTCCTAAAGGAATGTTTGCATTAGCGATTATGGTAATGGTTTGTGCTATTTTAGGCACCGTTGCTATGGGAATGATGTTCGATGTCCGAGATGTCAATGCACATTTCAATGATTATGTTTCTAATGGTGCTTACTGGGCCTTCCAAAAACTAGGAGCTTATTACCATATAGGAAACACTTTGATGGTGATTTATGCTTGGACGAATGTTATCGGACAATTCTCAACATTAGTCTTAAGTATTGATGCACCTTTGCGGATGCTTTTGGGAAGTAGGGAAGCCAAAAACTATATTCCAAGTAAGTTATTGAAACAAAATAAGTATGGTGCTTATACTAACGGAATTTGGATGGTGGGTATTCTTTCTGGAGCCATCATTTTAATTCAATCTGTTGTGCCAGGAGCTACGACAGTTATGGCTCAATTGGTGAAGTTAAATGCTACTACGATGCCACTACGTTACCTGTGGGTCTTTGCTGCCTATATTGCTTTACGCGGAGGTGAAAAGCATTTCAAATCCGTTTACGTTTTTATCAAAAATAAAACGCTTGCCGTTATCGTTGGTGGTTGGTGCTTTGCGATCACAGCGGCTTGTTGCTTATTAGGTATTTATTCACCGGACCCATTCACTCTGGCACTCAACATTTTGACACCCATTATTTTAACTGGTTTGGGTTTGATTTTACCTTGGATTAAGAAGCGTGAACAAGCTTGAAAAGTTTTCTTATCTTTAGATAATGAATAATAAGAAGAAAAACCTATAAAGTTAGGCTGATTACCTGACAAAGCAGGGGACTAACGTGAAAGTTAGTCTTTTTTGCATCATCTAAATGATGCTACCAGATGTGAGGGTAAGGAGCTCATTTTTTCTGTCAATCGTTTAACAGAAATTTCAGAAAGGGCTTTTATTGAAAACGATTTTAAGCTAAAATAAGGGTAATGATAAAATGACAGAAGGGAAATTTAATTATGACAAAATTATACGGTGCAATTGAAGCTGGGGGAACTAAGTTTGTTTGTGCGGTGAGTGATGCCGACTTAAACATTGTAGAAAGAGTCCAAATTCCAACCACAGTTCCCGCTGAAACCATGGCGCAGGTCTTTGAATTCTTCGACAAGTATACAGTGGAAGCCATTGCCATTGGGTCTTTTGGTCCCATTGACGTTAACAAAAACTCCGCAACTTATGGCTATGTAACAACCACTCCTAAGAAGGGCTGGGCTAACTATAACTTCTTAGACGATATGAAGGCGCACTATGATGTACCTTATGTTTGGACAACTGATGTGAACGTAGCGGCTTACGGTGAATTAAAGCGCGGTGCTGCTAAGGGTTGCCAATCATGTCTCTACTTAACAGTCGGAACTGGTATGGGGGGCGGTGCCGTGGTTAACGGTAAAGTACTTGAAGGTTTCGGTCACCCTGAAATGGGTCACATCACAATGCGTCGTCACCCAGAAGACAAGTACGAAGGCTACTGCATTTACCACAAGGACTGTCTCGAGGGATTAACCTGTGGACCAGCTGTGGAAGAACGTGCGGGTGGAGTGAAAGCTTATGATATTCCTAAAGACGCTAAGGACTGGGAAATTGAAGCCTACTACTTAGCGCAAGCATGTATGGATTACACTTTAATCTTGTCACCTGAAAAAATTGTTTTCGGTGGTGGGGTTTCTAAGCAAGAACAACTTTTCCCAATGATTCGTGAATCATTCAAGGAACAAATGAAAGATTATGTAGCGACACCAGACTTGGATGACTACATTGTGCACGTAGAATTAGGTGATGATGCAGGCATCACTGGTTGTCTCTTACTCGCAATGGAAGAAGCTGCTAAATAATTATGAAAGGCGACGCTGTTATGTGTCGCCTTTTTCTACTAAGGGGATAATGATGAAAAAAGGTGAGTAAGCACCCTGTAACACCCCCGTATTAACTATCAGGCAATCTCTCTGTATACTGGAAGAAAATCAGTATTACGGAGGGATTTTTTAATGGAAAAGATAACAGAAATTGTACCAGTCAACTTTAAGTTACCGGAGGTGGATCAAGCAAAGGCTCTGCTTTCCGGTAAGGGACGTCCACAGCGAAAACAGTAGAAAAAAGATAATAGCAGATTGGGGTTAGGAAGTCCACTACTGAAATTGGAATAGTTTTGCTTGTGCAAAATCTGCAAAAATTTTTCAATTCAACCACAATAGACAATTTAAATGAAAGAAAAATAAAAAGCTGCTATTTTTTCCCAGCCTCTAGTTGACTTACTCAAAAAAATACTACGACATTACTCAGATTGACGGTATTATGGTAGTTAATGTTGTTGATTGGTTGCTTGGCAAATAAGAGCCTAGCAGAGAGTTAGATTTTCTGATAAAAATAGTTGCAATAAAAACCGCCAGAAATTACGACATCAAAGCGTTAATTTCTGACGGTTTACTAGTGTTAATTATGCTTTAAAAATTGAAGTTGACAGTCCTCAAGTTGAAGTGTGTAGGTAAGGTCTTGATTCCCGCGGACGGTCATTTCCATGTCGGTAGCATAGATAATTAGCCCTAATTTCCGGCCTGCTGGGATGGTGTAGAAGCTGGGCTGTAAGTCAAAGTTTACCTGATAGAAGGTATCAGCTTCGAGTTCATCATTTTGCCAGAGGCTAGTACGATTTTGGAGATTACGGTGTCCTTTAGAGATTAGCTTGAAGTCACTTTCTTGAGCAAGGGTGAATTCGACTAAATCTTCGGTGTGCCAGTGATAACCAAGGCCGAGACTTTGACGATCTAGGACGGTTGGAACCTCACCGAGACGCTTGGCCTTGCCCAGGTCAACTAACATGGCAGAAACCATTCCTACGTTTTGGTTAGACTTAATTTTAAGTTTTAAGCGTGGTGCCCCTTGAAGGGTGAGGTCTTCTTTAAGTATGTCTGTAGCGAAGAGCAAGCGGTTATGAGTTAGGGGACTTTCTTCTTTAACCAAATCAGTCTTCCAAGCTGTCCAATCTTGTTTGTAGTGGTCAAAGTCGGCTGGTGGCAATTGGTCTTTGAAACTAACTTGTCCCCCCTGAGATTTAGCATTAGTTAGGTGTTTGGGGTTGAAATTAAAGACTTCTAGATTGCTATCCGCCTCCCAAGCCTCTAAAGCGTGCCATTTTTCAGCTTGGACATTATCTTGGACCACAACATTAGGTAAGGTAGCGACTGCATCGTTTTGGCAGTCGTAAAGGTGATTAGAAAGCCAGAGGTTGACCATTTGGTTAAAGTCAAGCGAGCGGAAGTTATTGATATAGATATGTTGTCCTTGGTGTAAGACAAGTTTGGTGGCGATGGGCAATTTACTTAAAGCCTTGTAGAAATTGTAGACGTTACGAGGTTTAACATTCCAGTCATTGAGACCATGAACTAACATGACGTCACACTTAACTTGGGCACTGTCATTGAGGTAGTTACGGGCGTCCCAGAATTGATTGTAGTTTCCACTTTGGCGGTCTTGCTGAACTTTGATGGTAGCTAAGGTTTGTTCAGCTTGACTTTGAACATTAAGGAAATCACCGGCATCTTTCATCCGCGAAAGACATTCACCGGCTAAAACATCGGCATCTTCACCGGGAAAACCACCTGGAGCGACAACTAAGCCCCCATCGCGGTAGTAGTCATACCAAGAAGAAATGGCGGCTTCGGCGATGATAGTCTTCAGGCCCTCAACTCCGGTGGTAGCTGCTGCGTTAGCCAAGGTTCCGAGGTAAGATTTACCCGTCATAGCAACGGCACCATTACACCACCAGGCATTAATGGCGCGATTGGAGGTTCGGTCGGTAAAGGCTGGACGTTTGCCATTGAGCCATTCAATAATGGCAGTTGTGGAGGCGGTTTCCGCGACAGAACCGCAAGTCCGTAACCCTTCCGAGCCACGAGTCCCAATTCCCGCAGCATATACCACTGCAAAGCCTCGAGCAAGTAGGTAGTTATTAAGACTATAAGTAAAGGAATGGTCAAAACTTTCAATAGCTTCCTTACTATGACCGTTTAAAAGCCGTCCTTCTGGAGCAGGGGGTAACTGGTGGGGAGCGTGAATATCTTGATAGCTAACTTGGTTAGGTTCCTTTCTTATTAAAGGTACATCAACATTATGGGTGAGTTTTTGGCCCAATTCAGGGTTAGTCCCACGATTGTAGGGGCTGGCGGTGAAGACTGCTGGCACCCTCAAGCCAGCTTCGGTGTCTTTGGGGCGGATAATTTGGACTTGAAGTAAGTCGCGACGACCATCGTAATCAGTGTCGAGGTCGCTTTCCACGTAGACAACTTCATAGATTAGCTGACTTGTATCAAAAATCGGTAAGGATTTACCATTGTAAAATTGTGGCTTTTCCTTGGCGGGCAGGTTATACATTGGTAAAAAGAATCCCTGGGTAGCCAAGTAATCCAAGAAACTTTGGCCATTTTTGCGTGGTAATTCAAGCAAGTCATACCAAGCTAGAAGTAACTCTTCCACAGTTTGTACCTGGTTGTGACTTTTGAGGCCAACTGTTTCCATGAACTTTAAACTTTCGGCAACCTCAAAGTCAACACCAACTTCGAAGCCGAGTAATTGTAAGGCCACTGCATAAAAGGCCTCTGTCTCGAGGGTATTGTTAGCCGCAAACTCTAGAAGAGTTTGGTTGGGGCGCGCTAAGAGGTTAGCCAGGTAGGCTTGCTTGGCAAGGGGTGTTTTAGCTTGACAAAAAGTCATTGCGACTAGGTTAAGCCAAAGGCTGTTGGGCGTCGTATTTTCTAAATCAATCTCCGTCAAAAATCCTAGAGTTTGCAGTTCTTTAACTGCTTGGGGATATGAGACTTGGCTATGTGCGAATTGATGATAATGCATGTAATTTCCCACCTTCAAAAAGTATTTACCTTTAGTATAGCGGAAAAAATTAGATTTTGGAGTGAAAATAGGTGCATTTTTAGAGAAAATAACTTACAATAAAGAAGTAAATGTAAAAAGAAAGGGACGTAGTCATGAAAAAGAAATATCTCGCGTTACCACTTCTTGCGACGGCAGTGCTATTAGCTGCTTGTGGCAAAACGAATCAAGCAACAAGCCAAGCAAAAAACGAAACACTTACTACGGCAGTTACGGCTGAAATGGCGACTTTGGATCCAAGTCGCTATTCCGATACAACTAGTTTGGAAGCCTTGCAAAATGCCTATGAAGGACTTTACCGTTTTGATAAAAATAACAAGCCTGTCTTAGCGGGGGCTAAAAAGGTTACAATTTCAAAAGATAAGTTAACATACACTTTTTATTTACGCAAAGATGCTAAATGGTCTAATGGTGATCCTGTTATAGCCAATGACTATGTTTACGCTTGGCGTAAAACAGTTGACCAAAAGACCGCTTCGCCTAATTCCCAACGGTTTGAACCTATCAAAAATGGGAAGCAAATTGCTAAAGAAGGAGCCGACGTCAATAGTTTAGGAGTTAAAGCTTTAGGCAAGTACAAATTGGAAGTTACTTTAGAATCGCCAATTTCTTACTTACCAGAACTTTTAGCGGGGCCCCATTTGCGCCTCAAGACCAAAAAGTAGCCGAAAAATATGGTAAGGAATATGGGACTTCAGCTAAGAAAGCAGTCTATAACGGTCCGTTTGTAATTGATGGTTGGACTGGGACAAACCTTAAGTGGTCTTATGTCAAGAACAAGAATTACTATGCTAAAAAAGACGTGGCTTTAAAGAAGGTTAACGTTCAAGTAGTTAAAGATACTTCAACGGCAGCTAAGCTTTTCCAAACAAATAAGTTGGACTACACGGCGCTTTCTAATGAATATATCCACCAATACAAGTCTACTAAGGGTTACCACACGCGTGCAATTCCTTTGATTGGTTATATGAGTTTTAACACTCAAAGAGAAACTACTGGTAATGTCCACGTTCGTAAAGCCTTAGCCCAAGCCTTTAATAAGGAATTATTAGTGAAAAAAGTGCTTTACGCAGGGCAACCATTAAACGGGATTGTACCGCAAGATTTTGCTTTTAATGCAAGTACAGGTCACGACTACCGCAAAGATGCTGGGGATATGTTGACTTATAACCTTAAGAATGCGAAGAAGGAATGGGCCGAAGCCAAGAAAGAATTGGGTAAGGATCAAATCACTATCGAAATCTTGACTTCCGATACGAGTGAATCTAAGCGAGTTGGTGAGTACCTCCAAAGTCAATTGGAAGAAAACTTAGCTGGTTTGACAGTGAAGGTTCGTTCCATTCCATTGAAGTCACGTTTGAACTCAACTACTAACTATGATTTTGATGTCGTTTATGGAACTTGGCAACCAGACTTTGCTGACCCTATTAACTTCTTATCTGATGGGGGACAATACCACTTCGATGACGACTACAAGAACCAAGAATTCTGGGATTTGTTGAATCAAGCCTCTACGACTTACGCTACGGATAACAATAAGCGTTGGGATGCTTTAATCAAGTCTGAAAAGCTCTTATTAAAAGACGATGCCTTTACTGCCCCTGTTTATCAAGGAGCGATGGCCTACCTCTTAAATGATAGGGTAAAAGACTTCCAAATCTCTCCATATGGGACGGTGGTCTTCTACCGTAATACCAAATTAGCTGAATAAAAAAAGTGACCTGTCGATTTTGATTATCGGCAGGTCTTTTTGAGTAAAAACTCGAAAATGCGACACTAATCTCATTTTATAGCTTACTTTTTTTGATGATAAGGATTAAAATTTTTAATTGAACAAAGAAAGTAGAATTGAAAGGGGGACTTACTTTGAGAGCGATTCGTAAGGAGTTTAGCGTCATTAAAAACCACAAACTTTTGTTGGCAACCGTGACCGCTATTATGATTATTCCATTTTTATACTCCTTCTTCTTCTTAAAGTCAGTTTGGGATCCATACGCCTCTACGGGTTCCTTACCAGTTGCAGTTGTTAATCAGGACCAAGCCGTTACCTATCGAGGTAAAGAGTTTGCTGTTGGTCAACAGCTAGTTAAGAAATTGAAGAAAAATGATCAAATGGGGTGGCACTTTGTGACCAAAGAAAAGGCTGACTATGGCTTAAGTCACAAAAAGTATTACATGGTAATTACCATTCCCAAGAACTTTTCTAAGAATGCTACCACCGTTTTAAATACCCATCCTAAAAAGATGGATTTGACTTATACGACCAATGATTCCTTGAACTACATTGGGGCAGTAATGTCAGAAGCAGCGGCTAAGCAACTTAACACGCAAATTCGTCAAACGGTATCAACGGCTTATGCGGATACCATGTTTGATGCGGTTAAAGGCATGAAGAAAGGTTTCAAAACTGCAGCCAGTGGCTCGGCTAAGCTAGCTGATGGCTCCAAGGTTTTAACTGATGGAATCAACACATACACAGCTGGGGTCAGCCAGGTCAATGATGGGGTCATGACCCTCCAAGCCGGTGTCTTACCATTGGCTTCAGGGGTTAATGCCTTGGCAACCGGAGCTAACACCTTAGCTTCTGGAATTGGTACTTACACTAACGGTGTCAACCAAGTCAATGCCGGGGTGGGACAATTAGCCCAAAAGACGCCCGCTTTAGCTGCTGGTGTGGGTCAATTAGCTAATGGTTCTCAAAGTTTAACAAGTGGTCTTAACACTTATACCAGCGGGGTTAACCAGGTTAATGAAGGTGTTGGTACTTTAAGATCAGGAATTGGCAATTATACTAATGGTGTCAAGCAAGTTAATGCTGGCTTGGCAAAATTAGATGATAATTCAGCGCAATTAAATACCGGTTCTCAAGAATTGGTGGCGGGTTTGAGTCAAGTTAATAGTGGAGTTCAAAGTTTTTCCGGACTTGCAGCTAATTTGCCTAAATTAAAACAAGGTTTAACGGCAGCGGCCAGTCAAGTTTCTGCATTAAAAGCAGGTTTACAGACTAGTCAGAATTTACAAGGAAGTTTAGCACAACTAAAAGCGCAAGCTAACAATGCTAGCCAATTAAATGGTGATGCTCAGAGTAAAATTCAAGCAGTAATGGGGAACAGTAGTTTATCAGATGCTGATAAACAAAACCTACAAGCTGCCTTAGGAGATGTTCAAAAGTCCCAAGGTATAACTAGTGCCTTGGCGAATATGAGTGTACCAACAAGTACAGATGCGAGTGGTATAAGTGGGAAATTAGATGCGCTTTCTCAACAACTTACTGCAGCTGCTAATCAATTAGATAGTGTAAATCCGGCTCAATTACAAAACCTACAAGCAGGGATTGCTAAGTTATTAGCCGGTGCAACTACTCTTCAAAATGGTGTAAAGAGTTATACTGATGGGGTTGCTATGGCTTATGCGGGGACAGGGACCTTAACCCAAAATAATTCGAAGTTAACTTCGGGAGCTGATGCATTAGCTCAAGGAACTAGCCAATTAGCCGCTAATAGTGGGGCTTTAACAAGTGGAGCTAGTCAACTCTCTAACGGTCTTTGGGTCTTAAATGGTCAAATTCCAACGTTAACCGCAGGGGTTAACCAGTTAGCTAATGGAACCGGACAACTTGCGGCTAATAGTGGGGCCTTGAATGCAGGGGCCGGTCAATTGGCTTCTGGTTTAGGTACCTTAAATAGTAAAGTTCCAACCTTATCTAGCGGTATTGGTCAATTAGCTAACGGGACAAACCAATTAGTAGCTAATAGTCCGGCCTTAACTGCTGGTGCTGGTAAAATTGGTGCCGGTAATCTTCAACTATCTACAGCCTTAGCTGGTGGGGTTAAAAAGATTGACCAAATCAATATGAATGATGAAAATGCATCTATGTTTGCCGCACCTTCTAATTTGAAACATAAAAATTACAGTTATGTTCCAAACTATGGTCACGCTTTGGCACCTTACATGTTATCCGTCGCCTTGTATGTCGGAGCTTTGGTCTTTAATTTAGTTTACCCATTGAAACGGATTGACTTTGAAGATGAAACTCCGGGTGAATGGTTCTTAGCCAAAACGTCAATTGGAGCACTTGTAGCGACCGGAAATGCCGTTGTTGAAATTGGACTTATGTACTTAGCTGGCTTAAAGCCTGACTACTTCTGGGCTACTTTCTTTAACGCTTGGCTCTTCTCTTTGGCGATGATGTACTTGATTATGTTCTTGTCGGTGGCCTTGGACAATCCAGGTCGTTTCTTGGGGATGATTATCTTAGTCCTACAATTAGGTGGGGCCGGTGGTTCCTTCCCAATCCAAGTAACGAAAGGTTTAAATGGTTTCTTCCAAGCGATTAATCCGTACTTACCAATGACTTACTCAATTTATGGCTTCCGTGAATCCTTGACCGGTGGCTTGGGTGCTAACCAAATGTTGATTAGTTATGGTGTACAGATTTTTGTGATTATCCTCTGTTTGGTTTTAACTTATCTAGCAATGATGGTTATGCGACCAAAAGTTGGCTATGTTCGTGGAGTTGAAAAAACAGAATAATACTGCTAAAAGAAAACTCAAGTTCTATGAAACTTGAGTTTTTTTGTAGAATTTAGTTTGAAATTATTTAACTATTTTTCAAGAAAAAGGCTAAATACTTGAGAAAAGGGAAATTTTTTCGGTATAATTAAAATTGAGCTGATTAGATTAAATTAGATTTAAGAAAGGATGGAGATATGGAGTACTTAGGAACTTTATGTTTAATTTTAATTTCTACGGCCTTAGCAGGGCATTTTTTTAGAAGGTTTAACCTCCCTGCTGTGGTAGGCCAGTTATTATGTGGGATTATCTTGGGACCAGCTGTTTTGGGTTGGGTTAAAGGTGATGAATTTATCGAGATTTTTGCCAATATTGGGGTAATTATCTTAATGTTCATGGCAGGCTTGGAAAGTGATTTAGCGTTACTAAAGAAATACCTTAAACCAGCAACGTCAGTGGCGGTAATGGGGGTCTTAATGCCAATTATTTTGGTTTATCTCTTTGGTTTGATTTTTAACTTCAATAATGAAGAAGCGATTTTCTTAGGGGTGACTTTTGCAGCCACTTCCGTTTCCATTTCGGTTGAAGTTTTGAAGGAATTGCACTTTTTAGATTCCAAAGAAGGAACGACGATTTTAGGGGCCGCTGTCATTGATGATATTTTAGCTGTTTTAATTTTAAGTGTTTTGGTAAGTATTTTTAGTGATGTTGCAGCTAGTGGCGGGGGCCATACTTCGTCAAACATTGGCTTGAGTTTGATTCTACAAGTTATTTACTTTGTTGGCATTTACCTGCTCTTTAAGTGGATTGCTCCTTGGCTCATTAAATTTGCGTCACGTCTAACAATTCCCGCTTCTGTAATTTTGATGTCGGTCTTTATCTGCTTAGGGATGGCCTGGTTAGCGGAAGAAGTAGGTTTGTCTGGTGTGGTAGGCTCTTTTTTTGCGGGGGTAGCCGTAGCACAAACCTCAGCCAAGCGGGAAGTTGATGAAAATATCGAACCAATTGGTTATGCAGTTTTCATTCCAGTCTTCTTTGTAAGTATTGGTTTAAATATGACCTTTGATGGTTTCTTAGGCGACTTAGTCTTTATTATTCCGTTGACTATTTTAGCCTTACTAACCAAATGGATTGGTTGTGGTTTTGGGGCTAAGATTTTAGGAATGGATTTCAAATCAGCTGATATTATCGGGGCGGGGATGGTTTCCCGAGGAGAAATGGCCTTGATTATTGCCCAAATCGGTTACAATGCCCACTTATTATCAGAAAAATATTACTCAGGTGTAATTGTGGTGATTATCTTAACAACGGTGATTGCTCCCTTTATGCTGAAGAGTGCCATTCGTCGCAAACGCAAAGCGGACTTGATGGCATAGGAAAAAGGACTTTCGTTTGAAAGTCCTTTTTTGGTCTGATTATTTTTGTGAGAGTCGGCTGTGATGAATCCCGTAGGTGAAGTAAATGGTAATCCCTAAGGCAAACCAGATAACTGCAGCAATCCAAGTTTCAACAGAAAGTTGGGATAACATGAAGCAGCATAAGAGGAAGGAAATTACGGGTAAGACCGGATAAAATGGAACCCGGTAGCCATCGTGTTGCTTAAGTTCAGGATGTTTTCGCAAAGGAATTACACCTAAGGAAACACAAGCAAAAGCGAAGAGTGTCCCGATATTAACCAAGGAGGCTAACTGTGTCATAGAGAAGGTACCTCCCATAATAGCAATGATAATAATTACCAACCACATACTACGATCAGGGTTGTGGGTCGTTTGATTAACTTTGCTGAAGTAGTGAGGTAAAAGACCATCGCGACTAATGGAGTAAATTAACCGTGATGAAGAGTAAGTCATGGTAATCATCATGGTGAACATCCCAGCTAAAGCTCCAATAGAAAGAATACCAGCCATCCAGTTTTGGTTAACCATGCGGAGGGCAAAAGCCACAGGGTCATCAACGTTTAACTTGGTGTAAGATACCATTCCGGTTAGGACTAGAGCTACCAAAATATATAGGGCGGTACAAATAACTAAAGTACCAATAATTCCTTTCGGCATGTTTTTACCAGGGTCTTTAACTTCGGCAGCTGCGGCCGATACCACGTCAAAACCTAGGAATGCAAAGAAGACTAAGGAAGCTCCAGTAAAAACACCACTATAACCAAATGGTAAGAAAGGTGTCCAGTTGGCTGGCTTAACGTAAAAGGCACCTACTAATAAGAATAAAACGATAATAGCAATTTTTACGACCACCATAACATTGTTGAATGCCATGGAAGTGTGGGCTCCGCGGTGGAGTAAAATTCCCAAGGAGAGGATAATTAAAACCGCGACAATATTAATGTAGGTACCGTGGCTAGGATCAAAATGTCCGGCAAGAGCTGTGGGTATCTTGAAGCCAAACCCTTCAATAAAAGAATTGAAGTAAGCGGCCCAAGAAGTAGAAACCGTGGCAACGGCTAGCATATATTCGGCAATTAGTGACCAGCCTAAAAACCAGCCAATTCCTTCTCCAAAGACAATGTTACCAAAAGAATAAGCAGAACCAGCCACAGGAAGAGCGGAGGAAAATTCCGCATAACACATGGCTGCAAAGGAACAAACAAGAGCTGCGACCACAAAAGAAAGAATAATAGCAGGACCACTATGCATGGCGGCGACGGTTCCTGGTAAGATGAAAATCCCTGAGCCGATAACGGAACCTATTCCCATTCCGATTAAGTCTTTGGCAGTCAAAATTTTAAGTAATTTCTTATCTTGGCCAATATAGGAGGCCACACTTTCTTTACGAAAGATTTTTTCTTTAATCCCCATAAATTTCTCCTAACTAAAATAATAGATTAATTATACATTGAATTTTCATGAAGTAAAACAAAAAAGTGAACCTGATAACAGATTCACTGGAATGTTAGTCGCAAAATTTAGTATTTAAATTTATTTTCCCATTTGGAGCGCTTCAATAGCATCTTGGATGGTAATACCGCGGCCGATTTGTTCAGGAGTATCATTTTCCCAAACGAGAAACTCTTGTGCCTGGGTATCTAGCGCAACATGGTATGGTAAGTTGTTATTAAGCATCATAATCAGCCTTCTTTCTTAATTATATCTGTAAATGTTTTCAGATAACGTTTACATAGCATATTGTAACGCTTACTTTGTGAAAAATCAAGCAAATTATATTTAAGTTTTGGGAAATAATGACAAGTTAGAGGAAAAATGCTAAAATTTAGTAAAGATAAAACGTAACGATTATTATTTGGAGGGAACTATGCTAGATGAAGCGTTATATTTATTGAAGTCACATAAACTCAAAGTTACCAAGCAAAGAAAAAGTTTATTGGAATATCTTTACACCCACTGTCGTCATCGCTATGTGGAAATTACGGCAGTTGATGATTGGATGCGTCAGCAGTATCCGGGGTTGAGTCATAATACTATTTATCGTAATATCAAAGAATTTGAGGAAATTGGTATTGTTGAGACGCAAGCACAAAAAAATGGTCAAGGCGTTAAGTATCAATGCGATTTTGGTAATATTCACCATCATCACTTTATTTGTCAGCAATGTGGTCAGGTGCAAGAAATTGACTTTTGTCCTAGTAAAGAATTTTTAGAGCAATTACCAGGTTGTGAAATTCAAAGTCACCGGTTTGAAATGCTGGGTTTGTGTGCCCAATGTGCGGCTCAAAAAAGGTTAATGAATTCTTAACATAAAGGAACCCAAAAATTCGCAATTAATCAGGTCAAAATAGTGTAAAATGGAGAGCAGAGATTGAATTGAGAGAAAGAAGGAAGGAAAATGGTAAAAAGAACCGCACCTTTTGTCACACCGTTTGCGATTATGTCAGCAGTTTTAGCCCTTGGCGCAACTAACGTAGCGGTTAACAAAGTAACCCACACTTCAGAAGGGGCTAAGGTGGAAAGTGAGGTTAGCTCATCTGTTGAAAGTGTATCCAGTATCTCCTCATCTTTGAAAGATAGTTCTAGCGTGGACGCGAAGGATCGCTCTAGCAAAAGTAGTTCCAGTGATGAGACAAATTCAAGTTCAAGTTCAACTCGGGACGATGATACTTCAACTACCACCAAAACTACGACAGGTGGTACGACAAATGATGCTACAACTACAGGTAATAATGCTGGAGCAGCAAGTAGTAGTGTAGCTACACCTGATACGGGCTCAAGTGCGACGGATACTACAACTAATACGCCAACAAACGGAACAACTACGACAGGTGGTACAGATGCAGGTACCACGACGGATGCTACAGCAGAATAGAGGTGAATTAAATGGTTAGTCTTTTAAGTATGATAAATAGTTACTTATCCTATATTAATCTAAACGTTAAAATAAAAAACCGTATTTACACGGCCATGGCAAGTGTGGGAGATTTCTATCTTTTGTATGTATCCTACCGTTTCTTTGTTAATGGTTACTGGGGGCGAGGGTTATTATTTATCTTGGCCTTCTTAGTAATTGCTTACTTTGCATACCTTAACATCTTATATTACTTTACAGAAGACAAAAAATCCCAGTTTGACGTGTCGCCATGGATTGAAAAGACTTTCCACTTGGAAGCTAAGGATCCTTTGACTGATGCACCGAAGCCAAATAATGCTCAGGCTGGTTTTGTGCAGACCAATGGCATTTTTCAAGATACTGACTTTTTGCCAGCAGAAATTACCTTTTCTGAGACTCAAAAAAGTAACTTAGCTCATGTGGTTGAAGATTTATTGGCGGTTGACTATCTCCAATTAGATTATGGTGGCTTAGGGGAACGACAACTATTTACGCAAGCTAAAAATGGTGATAAGCCCTTGGCGATGGGTGCTCCGTTAGCTTTACCGTATTTTGAACTGGCTCAAGATAATCAAGGCCAGTTAAAAATTTGGGGTGGGCTTAACCAAATGCAAAGAAGAGATTTGGGGACGGTCGAAACTGTTGGCCTAATGCCCGCCAGTGAAGCCATGGAACGTTACCATCTTTACCTGGCGACAGTGCTCTTAACGGGAGGACCATACCGTGTTGCGGGACGGACTTCGAGTGTTGAAAAAGAGGCACCCTTTGCTTTGGAAAGTCGAGTGGCATACCGACAAAGAGGTGTACACGGGGTAGTTAAAGAAGCTGAAACCCAGGTGGCTGCAGAGTTTAAATCAGAAGAAAGCCGTGTGGAAAAAGTTCTTCAAAGAGCAGACCGTGAATTACGTCGGCGGCGATAAAAATAATATAGGAGTCTTGTTGCGTTCACAGCAAGACTTTTTCATTGCAACTAAAAAGCCCGCTATGTTGAAGCGGACTTTTTTTAGTTAAGCTTGAACGAGGAAGTTTTGGAGTTTGCCGGCCAAATCTTGAGCTAGATTGGCGGTGATTTGGGTACCTTCTGGTAAGTACTCGGTAGCGAGAATTTCAGCATTTTGATTGAGAGCTTCTACATAGCGTCCTTGGTCAAAAGGAATTAGGTAGGTATGGGTTTCGTAGTCGGCAAAAACTTCCTTTTTAATGAGGTCAATTAAAGCCTCTAAGCTGGCTTGGTCACGCGCGCTATAAGTGAAACTATCTCCGGCTAAAAGTGGATAAGATTGTCCTGCTAAATCAGCCTTATTATAGGCGTAAATCATGGGAATCTCTGTAACGCCAATTTCTTTTAGCGTTTCTTCAGTGGTCGCAATCATATCACGTGCATTTTCGTCACTACCGTCGATGACTTGGATTAAGAGATCAGCTTGAGCAGCTTCGGCTAAGGTGGAACGGAAGGACTTGACTAGTTGGTGGGGAAGTTTAGAAACGAAACCTACTGTGTCAGATAAAAGAATTTCTTTATTGTCCTTGAAGTGGATTTTACGTACTGAAGTATCTAAAGTTGCGAAAAGCATATCTTTTTCGAAAACTTGCTTATCATCTTCCTGTCCCGTTAGGCGTAATAAACCATTCATAGTAGTTGATTTACCAGCATTGGTGTAGCCAACTAAGGCGACGGTCTTGATACCAGAAGAATCTCTTTGTTTTCTTTGGATTTGGTGGTCTTTGTCAATGTCTTTTAATTGAGCTTTGAGGTGACTGATACGTTTTTCAATTACCCGGCGGTTTAATTCTAATTTGGTTTCCCCAGCCCCCCGGTTACTGTAACCACCCCCGGCACTTTGTTGGTCCAACTTGGTAGCAGAACTGGTGTGCAAGCGAGGAAGTTGGTACTGAAGCTGAGCAATTTGGACTTGAAGTTTAGCTTCTTTGGTGCGGGCGCGAGAAGCAAAAATTTGCAAAATTAAGGCGGTTCGGTCAATGACCGTTAAGTCTGTTAATTTTTCTAAGTTGCGGATTTGAGTGGGGGTTAATTCGTCGTTCACAATGACGGTCTCCGCTTCGCTAGCCAGGGCCGCATTTTTAATCTCTTCGGCTTTTCCCGTTCCAAAGTAAGTTCCACTGACGGGCTTAGGAAGCTTTTGGGAGATTTCCATGACAACTTTCATATAGTTGGCTTGGGCTAAAGCTTTAAGTTCTTGCATGGTGTAGCTGAAATTTTCAATCTCATTATCAATTCCAGCAATGACGACGCGAGTTATATCTTGCGGCATAATGTTCCTTCTTTCTATTTAAGCTTTTCTTTTATTATAGCAGTATTTGCTTAAGGGGGCGAATTAGAACCTGTCTAGATAAGGAAAAAGTGATAGATATCTTAACATTTATAAAGAAAGAAATAGAGTTTTATGAAAATAAACTATGAATAAAATGGGTGTTTTTCTTAAAAAAACCTTGAATTATCAAAAAATTTAATGTAGAATTTATACAGCGAAAAGAAGTAAAAAGGGTGTAATCATCCAATTTACGAATAAAAATTAAGGGAGTTGTATATATGAAGATTTCAAAACTTGCTAAAGTTGGGGTTGTATCAACTGCAGCTGCATTATTATTAGCTGCTTGTGGTTCTTCTAAGTCTGCTTCAAGTTCTAACCAAGTTTTAAACTGGGATGAAACGGCAGAACTACCAACCATGGACTTGTCAACCGCTACAGATGTTGTTTCATTTAACACTTTAAACAACACGATGGAAGGTCTTTACCGTATCGGTAAAGATAGCAAAATCACCCCAGGAATTGCTACTAAGACTAGCGTTTCTAAGGATGGTTTAACTTACACTTTTGATTTACGTAAAGATGCCAAGTGGTCTAACGGTGACAAGGTAACGGCTAAGGACTTTGTATACTCATGGCAAAGAACAGTTAACCCTAAGACGGGTTCACAATATGCTTTCTTGTTTGATGGCATTAAGAATGCTAACGATGTTTTAGAAGGTAAAAAACCAGTAACTGATTTAGGAATTAAGGCTGAAGGTGACTACAAGTTAGTGGTTACTTTAGATAAGCAAGTTCCTTACTTCAAGTTATTAATGGGCTTCCCTGTCTTCTTCCCACAAAATCAAAAAGTGGTTGAAAAGTATGGGGATAAGTACGGGACTGCCTCCAAGTACATGGTTTACAACGGACCATTTAAGTTAACTAAGTGGACTGGTTCTAACCTTTCATGGACGATGGCTAAAAACGATAACTACTGGGACAAGAAAGACGTTAAACTTTCCGCAATTAATGTCAAAGTTAACAAGTCAACTTCAACTTCCTTTAACCTTTACCAATCAGGTAAGTTAGATGCCACTCCATTGAGCGTTGAACAAGCTAAACAAGTTAAGAACCAAAAAGACTATGTTGTACGTAAAGACGCTTCAACTTTCTATTTCCAATACAATCAAGAAAAGGATATTGACGGTGTGAAGGCTTTCCAAAACCAAAAGATTCGTCAAGCAATTTCCTTGGTAATTAACCGGAAGCAATTCGTAAATAAAGTCTTAGGTTCAGGTACTGTTGCTACAGGTTTAGTTTCTGCTGGCTTAGCTTCAAACAACGGTAAGGACTTCTCAGCAGCTGCTAATAACGGCGACGGGGTAACTTATGATGTCAAGAAGGCTCAAAAACTTTGGGCTGAAGGTTTGAAAGAATTAGGGGTATCAAGCTTAAACTTCTCAATTCTTTCTGACGATACTGACGGAGCTAAGAAGTCAACGGAATTCTTACAATCAGCAATTGAAACAAACCTTAAAGGTGCAAAAGTAACGACTGCTAATGTGCCATTTAAGACACGGATTAACCGTACAAATAAGGGTGACTTTGATATCGTGCTTTCCGCTTGGGGAGCAGACTTCTCTGATCCAATTTCCTTCTTAGACTTATTTACTTCTGATAACGCTAATAACGCAGGTAAGTGGTCAAACCAACAATACGATGAATTGATTGCAAAATCTAAGAATGAAGATGCTAATGACCCTGACAAGCGTTGGAATGACTTAGTACAAGCTCAACAAATCTTGATGGGTGAAGAAGGTATTTCTCCAATCTACAACAAGAACACACCTTGGTTAGTTAAGACAAAGGTTAAAGGTATTATCTACAACACTGCTGGGGTTAACTACAACTTCAAGGATGCTTACATCCAAGAATAAGCTCTAGTGGCAAGTGAATACTGAATAAAAGGTAGAGAATTGGCCATGCAAGCGGTCAATTCTCTATTTTTTAAGCTAAGTTAGTAGAATTTTGTTCGGTTTTGTGATATAAATATTAAATAAACGTTGTAAATCGCTAAGCAATTATGGTGGATTTATTAAAATAATTATTAGTCAGGAGAGAGAGAAATGCGTAAATACCTACTAAAACGTGTTTTTTATATGGTGTTAACCCTGTTTTTAGTGGCGACAATCACCTTCTTCTTAATGAAGTTGATGCCGGGGACACCATATTCAAATCAAGAAAAATTAACGGCTGCTCAAATTCAAATCATGAATGAACAATATGGTTTGGACAAACCACTTTGGCAACAATACCTCCTTTACTTAGGAGGAATGTTGCATGGGGACATGGGAACAAGTTTCCAATTTAGTAACCAACCAGTTTCTTACTTGATTGCTAGCCGGATTGGCGCCTCAGCTCAATTAGGGTTGCAAGCCATGATTTTTGGGGTTTTCTTTGGGATTATTTTAGGTTCGATTGCTGCTATCAACCGTAATACTTGGGTAGATACTTTGGTGACAATTTTATCTATCATTGGTAAGTCTGTACCTAACTTCGTGTTAGCTGTCTTATTGCAATACTACATTGGTTTGAAGTTAGGTTGGTTCCCCATTGCTGACTGGGGGGGCTTTTCCTACACGGTTCTCCCAACGATTGCCCTGGGGGTAGGGCCATTGGCTGAAACAGCCCGGTTTATTCGGACAGGGATGGTTGATGTTTTGAACTCTGATTACATCGAATTAGCGCGGGCTAAAGGGTTGACAAAATTCCAAATCGTTTACCACCACGCTTTACGTAACAGTTTGATTCCGTTGGTAACTCTGATTGGGCCATACACCGTTTCCTTGATGACTGGTTCGATGGTTATCGAAAATATCTTCTCCATCCTGGGATTGGGGAACAATTCGTTAAGTCCATCACCACTAACGACTACCCAACCATCATGGGGGTAACAATGTTATTTTCTGCTGGTTTGGTGGCAGTTATCTTAATAACGGACATCGTTTACGGTATTATTGACCCACGGATTCGACTTGCAGGAAAAGAGGCATAAGAGTATGGAAGAAAAGATTAAATTAGATCCAGCTAGTTTCAAACCCTTAGCCAAGGAAGAAAACCTGGATAATGAAAAAATTGCGGCTCCTTCATTAACTTTTACCCAAGATGCTTGGCGCCGTTTGAAGAAGAATAAAGGGGCCGTGGTTTCCTTATTTATCATCTTATTGATGGTGGTAGTGGCTTTTGGCTCAACACCATTTATTGATAATTCAACTTTGGTTAAGTCAGCACCACAATATGCTAACTTACCTGCTCGGGTACACGGTTTAGACTTCATTAATGGTTTAAACGGGAAGATGAAAGTTGGGGGCGAATGGGTTGATATTTACGCTCAAAACAACGCCACTAACAAGTACTTTGCTTTAGGGACTGACTACTTAGGTCGTTCTTTAGCTGAACGGATTATCTATGGTACTAAAATTTCCTTGATTGTTGCTTTGTTTGCTACTTTCTTTGACTTAGCCATCGGGGTGACTTACGGGATTGTCTCTGGTTGGAAAGGTGGTCGCGTTGATAATGTAATGCAACGGATTATCGAAGTTATTTCCTCAGTACCTAGTTTGGTTATCGTAGTTTTGATGTTATTGGTCTTGAAGCCAGGGATTGGTTCTATTGTGGCCGCTATTGCCATTTCATCTTGGACAACTATGGCGCGGATGATTCGGGCCGAAACCTTGCAATTGAAGTCCCAAGAATATGTTTTAGCAGCACGGACTTTAGGCCAATCAGCGCCTAAGATTGCTTGGAAGCACTTGGTACCTAACTTATCAAGTATCATCATTATCCAAACAATGTACACCATTCCTTCGGCTATCTTCTTCGAAGCCTTCTTGAGTTTCATTGGGATTGGGATTTCTGCTCCAGAAACTTCATTAGGGGTATTGATGAACGAAGGACAAAAGAACTTCCAATTCTTGCCATACCAAATGTGGTATCCAGCTATTGTCTTATGTGTCTTGATGATTTCCTTCAACCTTTTAGGTGACGGTTTGCGGGATGCATTTGACCCTAAGACGAGAAGATAGATAGGTAGGTAGTAAAATGAGCGAAAGAATTTTAGATGTAAAAAACCTTAAAATCGACTTTCACACTTATGCTGGGGAAGTTAAAGCGATTCGCGATGTTAGCTTCCACCTAAATAAGGGGGAAACCCTAGCAATTGTGGGGGAATCTGGTTCCGGGAAATCAGTTACCACCAAGAGTTTAATGGGTTTACTTGCGAATAACGCCCGTGTGGTCGGAGGCGAAATTCTCTTCCACGGTAAAGATTTATTAAAAAATACCGAAAAAGAAATGCAAGATGTGCGTGGTAAAGATATTGCCATGATTTTCCAAGATCCAATGACTTCTTTGGATCCAACTATGAAAATTGGCCAACAAATTGCGGAGCCACTCATCAAACACCGCGGTATGGATAAGAAAAAAGCGTGGGCCCGTGCTTTAGAGGTATTAAAGCTAGTAGGGATTAAGGATGCGGAAGAAAGAATTAACAACTATCCACACCAATTTTCTGGAGGACAACGGCAAAGAATTGTGATTGCGATTGCCTTAGTATGTAATCCAGAAATTTTAATCGCCGACGAACCAACGACGGCCTTGGACGTTACAATCCAAGCGCAAATCTTAGACTTGATGAAGGAATTACAAGAAAAAATTGAAACTTCCATCATCTTCATCACCCACGATTTAGGGGTGGTGGCCGGAATGGCGGATCGTGTAGCCGTAATGTATGCTGGTCAGATTGTGGAATATGGGTCGGTAGATGATATTTTCTTTAACCCTCAACACCCATACACATGGGGACTTTTGAACTCCATGCCAACCTTGGAATCTAAGAGCCTAGAAGCAATTCCAGGGACCCCGCCAGACTTATTGGATCCACCTAAAGGGGACCCATTTGCGGCGCGGAACCCATACGCGATGGCAATCGATGCGACCCAACAACCACCATTCTTCAAGGTATCTGAAGGTCACTATGCAGCAACGTGGTTATTGCATCCAGATGCACCTAAGGTTACTCCACCAGAAGAAATTTTACGTCGGCAAGCCCACTACCGGGACTTGTTAACGCAAAAAGAAAACTAGACCAGAAAGGAAGATAACCACATGGTTAATCAAAACAAAAAAATTCTCGAAGTAAAGCATTTAAAACAATACTTCGGTGTGGGCAAGCCTGACATGGTCAAAGCCGTCGATGATGTGTCGTTTGACATTTACGAAGGTGAAACTTTTGGTTTGGTTGGTGAATCTGGTTCTGGGAAGACCACGATTGGTCGTTCAGTGATTCACCTTTATGACCCCACTGATGGACAAATCATCTTTGATGGTAAAGATGTAAGTAGATTAAAGTCTAAAAAAGATAAGATGGACTTCACGCGCGACATGCAAATGATTTTCCAAGATCCCTATGCTTCTTTAAATCCTCGGATGACGGTTGAAGATATCATTGCTGAGGGGATTGATATTCACGGTTTGGTATCTTCTAAGGAAGAACGCCGGGCGCGAGTTGAAGAACTTTTGGAAACAGTTGGTTTGAACAAGGATCATGCGAGTCGTTACCCTCACGAATTTTCCGGTGGACAAAGACAAAGAATCGGGATTGCCCGTGCTTTAGCCGTGCAACCTAAGTTTATTATTGCCGATGAACCAATTTCCGCCTTGGACGTTTCTATTCAAGCTCAAGTTGTGAACTTATTGAAAGAATTGCAAGAAAAGCAAGGTTTAACTTACCTCTTTATTGCCCACGATTTGTCCATGGTGAAGTTTATTTCTGACCGTATTGGAGTGGTACACTACGGACGTTTACTCGAAGTAGGCCCAGCCGATGATGTTTACCTCAAACCATTACACGACTATACTAAGAGTTTAATTTCGGCGGTGCCGGTACCAGACCCAGAATTTGAACGGCAACGTAAACGTTTGGCTTACGATCCAGCTATCGAAAATGATCAAGAAGGTAAGCCACGTAAATTACACGAAATTACCCCAGGTCACTTTGTGCGTTGTTCCGAAGATGAAGTGGAAAGCTACCGTCAAAAGGCCGCAGCTTACGAAAATTAAAGTAAAACAAGTCAGCCTTAGGGCTGGCTTTTTTGGTAATTCTTAAGATTTTTCTGAAGAATTTGAAAATTTTTTGAATTAACTAGTTATTGCTTGAATTTGTTTAGGGGATTGGTTAGGATAAGCTTAAAGAAAGGCAAGGAAATAGGGATTTTGCGGTTCAAACTTGCTTGGATAAATTAGTTAAAGGAGTTAAAAAAATGAAGATTTTAGTTGTTGATGATGATAAAGATATTGTTGAATTACTAGGAATTTATATTACTAATGAAGGTTATGAGGTTGAAAAGGCTTATAACGGTAAGGAAGCTCTCACCAAGTTAAATACGAACCCTGACATCAAGTTAATGATTTTAGATGTGATGATGCCCCAAATGGACGGTTTAAATGTTGTCCGCGAAGTACGTAAAGATTCACAAATTCCCGTGCTAATGCTGTCAGCTAAAACTGATGACCTCGATAAAATTCAAGGTTTAATTCAGGGGCTGATGATTATGTTACCAAGCCCTTTAATCCTTTAGAAGTTATGGCGCGGGTTAAGTCACTTTTACGCCGTTCCCAACACGATGTAAAAAATGAAGAACCTGATCAAATCGAAGTGGGACCACTAGTTATCAAAAAAGATTCCCACGAAGTTGAAACTTTAACGGGTAAGTCCATTCAATTAACAGCTTTGGAATTTGGAATTTTATACCTATTAGCGAGTCATCCTAACCGGGTCTTTTCAGCTGATGAAATTTTCGAACGTGTGTGGCAACAAGAATCAGTCGTTTCAGCGAAAACTGTGATGGTGCACGTGAGCCACTTACGTGATAAAATTGAAGAAGCTACTGATGGTGAGAAGGTAATCCAAACTGTTTGGGGTGTAGGTTACAAAATCGAGGTGCGCTAATTTTTAGTGGGGGAGTGGGCTTGTGAAGCTGCGATTAACCGGCCGGGAAAAAAGTGAATTAGTTGTCGAAGGCATTATTACCGTGATTTTATTACTGCTGATGGAAATGTCGTTGTATATCTTATTAAATCAACTGGTGACGCAAAATCCAGGCCTCAAAAACGGAATCTTTCAAATTAAAATGTCCCTGAGTTTTGGGCCAAGTAATATTCGAATTTGGTCTTGGGGCTGGCTTTTTATGGCTTTAGCAACGCTCGTGAATGTCGCAGTTGTCTATTGGCGTTTAATTCGGCGTTATGGCCAAATGCAACTCCACCATATCATTGATGAGTTGCACTATATTGCTGCCGGTCACCTGGAACATAAAATTCCGTTTGAATTGAAGGGGCCGATGCAAAAAGTGGTGGAAAGTGTCAATGCTTTGGTTGAATCAGCGGTTAATGCAATGGAAGAAGAAAGACGCATTGAGCGTTCTAAAGATGAATTGATTACCAATGTCAGCCATGATATTCGGACGCCTTTAACCTCAATTATCGGTTATTTAGGTTTAGTGGAAAATCAACAATATCAAAATGAAGCTGACCTTTTAAAGTACACGCACACGGCCTACCTTAAGGCTGGGCAGATGAAAGCTTTAGTCGACGATTTATTCGAATATACTAAAATTAATCAAACGGGGGCCAAGTTAAATCTTGGCCAGCTCGATTTGGGAGCCATGATCGAACAATTAGGAGCTTCTTTTGAGTTAGAAGCTCAAAAAAAGCAGATGAAAATTAAGATTGATGTGCCTGTTGAGCCTTTGATGATTGAAGCTGATGGCGAAAAATTAGCGCGGGTTTTCAATAACTTAATTACCAACGCGCTTAAGTATGGTCACGGAGGACATCAAATCGTTCTTAGTGCTCAGCAGCTTTCAGCTAAAGAGGTTAAAATCGTGGTTAAAAATGATGGAGAACCCATTCCCCAAGCATCTTTAAGTCAGGTTTTTGACCGTTTCTATCGGGTAGAAAGTTCTCGTTCTAAAGAAACTGGTGGGACGGGACTCGGACTTGCTATTACTCAAGGAATTGTCCAAATGCACCAAGGCTATATTTATGTAACTTCGGATGAAACTTGGACGAGTTTTATTATTCATTTGCCATTGACAAATCAGCACCAAGTTGAAATGCGAAACTAAGTTAAAAGATGGTAAAAATCTGAAACCAAGTCTTGAAGACTTGGTTTTTTTAGGCTATCCTTAAATAAGAAATTTAGTTTAAGAGGGAAAAGAAATGCGACTTTTCAAAGAGATTAAAAAGATGGTTGTCAGTTTACTGACAGTAACAGCGCTACTAACACCGGGTTTAACGGTTTTTACTACTAATCAAATTCAAGCTCAAGCAGCAACGTTAGCTGATAGTCAAGAATCGCTTAATCTTACGG
Organism: Ligilactobacillus equi DSM 15833 = JCM 10991; assembly: GCF_000615765.1. GTDB lineage: Bacteria > Bacillota > Bacilli > Lactobacillales > Lactobacillaceae > Ligilactobacillus > Ligilactobacillus equi. Next base: position 33,440 of record NZ_BAMI01000010.1, read on the forward strand.
CTCGAGCAGCCATTGCCGTTGATGCTAAGACGGGGCAGGTTTTATATGCCAAAAATGCAGAGACTACAATGCCAGTAGCTTCGATGAGTAAGTTGCTAACAGCGTACTTGGTTTTAGAGGCCATCCATGATCATAAATTAACCTGGAATCAAGAAATACCGGTAGATAAGGATTCGGCTGCGGTTAGTCAAGATACTTCGTTATCAAATGTTCCCCTTAAAACCGATCATCAATACACCGTTAAATCGCTATACCAAGCAATGCTAATTTATTCTGCTAATGGGGCTACTATGGCTTTAGGTTATGCTCTTGCAGGAAGTCATCCAGCCTTTATTGATTTGATGCGAAAACAGGCTCGGAAATTTGGCATTCAAGATGCACAGCTTTATACGGCTAATGGGTTGAGCAATGGTGAGGTTAAAGGCGCCGCTTATCCTGGTGTAGCTAAGAATGCGGAAAACGCTATGTCTGCCAAGGATATGGCTCTCATCGGCCAAAACTTATTACAAAAGTACCCTGAAATTTTGAAAACTACAGCGATGACGAAGGCAGAGTTTGATAATGGGACTAATAAAACACAAATGGAAAATTGGAATTGGATGTTGAAAGGGTTATCTAAAGCTTATACGAAATTACCAGTTGATGGATTAAAGACGGGAACTTCTGATAGCGCAGGGGCATGTTTCATTGGGACGGTAAATAAGGATGGTCACCGGATTATTACCGTGGTCATGGGGTCACGTCATGAAGGTGAAACTGATACGGCACGGTTCGAAGATAGTCAAAAGTTAATGTCCTATGTCTACAATAACTATACTTACACTAACTTAGCACAGGGGCAAAGTTATGCCCAAGCCAAGTCTTTGGCAACCTTTCATGGTAAGGAATTGACGGTGCCCGTTCAAACTGCTCAAGCAAGTCACCTATGGTTACAGAAAGGACTGACGAAAAAACAAATTCAAGCGAGCGTGATGGCCAATAAGAAGTTAACTGAAAAAAATGGCTTAGTAGCTCCAATTGCGCAAGGAAAAACGGTTGGAAACTATGCTTTAACGGTAAAGGGGCAAAAGCTAGCTTTCCTTAACGGTCAAACTAGCCTTCAAATTCCGGCTCAAACTAAGCAGGCGGTTCAAAAGGCTAATATTTTCGTCATTGGTTGGCGTACGTTAATGAGTAAATTATAATAATATAATTGGAAGAGATTTCTGTAGAAGTCTCTTTTTTTGTGGATTTTGAAAGCGTATAATAGAAAGTGAAACAAAGGAGGAATTTCTCATGACGACAAAGATAACGAAAAGTAGTAAAGACCTCACACAACCAACGATTGAAGTTAGCCATTTAGGGCAACCTTTTACGGTCGGGAGTCATGTTTCGTTTACTTTTGGCAAGGAACATTTTGATGGTATTGTGGAAAAACAATTAAGGAATTCTGCTATTATCACTTTTACCGGCGAGGGGGCAAGGTCTACTTTAGCCCAAGATTTAAAGCAAAAAATTGTGATTTCTTATCGTCAAATGGCGCTTGTGTAAAGCTATTGTAAATTTTTGCGGAAAACGTTAATATCGGTTGACGATAACCTAAATGAGTTGTTATGATGGAATTATAGTTTTAAAAAAATATTATTTATTGTTGTAATGAACAAACGTTACATTATTGTAACGTGACATGACTTTCAGTGCGAAGAAAGATAGATAAACGTTATAAAAGAGCCAAGCCAGCTGCCTTGCTGGTGTTTTTGTGGCGGTGTAGGCAGAAGAATGTCGAAAGAGAAACGACGTTACATCTGTCAAACGGGGGACTGAGGGTTTTATTGGAGGATTTTTCGTGAAAAAAGAAGAACCACGTTGGCTAGAGGTATTGCGCGTTTCTCTACCTTTATGTCTTTCATACATTCCAATTGGTTTAGCCTGTGGGATTTTGCTGAATAAAGCAGGTTTTAATGCAATTATGACCTTATTAGTCTCTTTACTGGTCTTTTCTGGTGGGGGACAATTCTTGATTGCTTCGATGCTAGTTTCTAATGCATCAATTCAATCAATTGTTTTAATGTTATTCTTCTTAGAATTACGTTATGCTTTATTAGGTTCAAGCCTATCTCAATACTTACGGGGTTCGAGTAAAGGATTTTTGATAGCTTTTGCATCCCACATGAACGATGAAAACTATGCGGTTAACTATTTAAAATTTGCGACCGACAAGCAATGGAGCGGTAAAGATAGTTTGATGGTTGAACACTACTCACTGGCTTCCTGGTCAATTTCTAACCTGGTTGGTGCTCTCATTGGTAGTGTTATTGCGATTAATTTGGAAATCGTCGACTTTGCCTTAACAGCTATGTTCTTATACATGATTGCTATGCAGTTGAAGAACTGGATGACGGTCTTAATCAGTGTGATAGCCGGAATCTTCGCAGTTATTTTCATGCTGATCTTCAAGAGTACTATGGGCTTAATCGTGGCAACTTTAGCTGCTTCTTTGGTTGGTTTTGCTTTAGAAGACTACTTAGTTAAGCACGGTAAGGCCAATGGTTTCTTGCTTTCGCGGATTAAGAAGCGTAAGAAAATTGCTTCAAATACGAAAGGCAATTAGGAGGAGAAATTAGATGAATTATTCACTTTTAGATCATGGTTTAATTGTTATTTTTTCAGCCATTGCTGCCTTTTTACCTCGTTACATTCCGCTCCGCATTTTTGCGACTCGTAAAATTCCAGAATGGTTTAACGAATGGATGAAATACGTACCCGTATCTTTGTTTACGGCTTTGATTGTCAAAGACATTTTCATGGATACCTCTGATTACTCCTTTATTGGAATCGAGCGGTTGGGAAAAATTGTGGCGGCCATTGTGGTGTTAGGAGTGGCTTCTAAGACCCGTTCCATGGGACTTTCTGTGATAATCGGTTTAGTCTTAGTTTTTGCTATTCACTTCTTTGGTTGGATGCCAGTTTAAAAAGATTTGCTCTTGGGGCAATCTTTTTTTTATTTTGTCTTAATTTTTGGTAATATTATAAATAAAGAATTAGTATAGAGGGGAGTTTAAGCAATGAGACGTTGGACCATTTGGCTAATTGCTGGTGTTGTGTTAGCACTCTTTTTTGGGGGATATGGAGTGAGTCGCGCCCACGAAGACAACCACCTATATCAGCTAGCAATGGAAAAAGCTAAACAAAATATTAAAAAAAGTAAATATAGAAAAGCTGAGTTGAATTATCAAGATGCCTTGAAAAAAAAGAAAAAATCGACTGAAGCGAAGATAAGTTTATATCAATTACGTGAGTATCGAAAAGCTTTAAAAAAGAGTCAAATGAAGGAATTTAAATCCGCGCGCAAAGAATTTATTAAAATTGCTAAAATTGATGGTGGTTCAAGTGAAATTGTTAAAATGGCCACTATCAAGCAGACAGAGCTGAAAGAAGTCATCAAAGAAAGAAAAGTTTTCCAAGCGGCTTACGTACGGGCGAAAACGTTTAGTCGTCACCACGAATATACAGCATCCAATCAAAAGCTAGCGGTCATCTTGGGCTATGGTTCGATTAAGGAAAGTTATTATGATGACATCTACAAGCAAGCTAAGAGTTTAGAAAAGAAAAACAATCAAACTCTAAAAATGTTGGGGTATACCACGACTTCTTCGAGTGATAGTGACGATGATCAGGCTATTACACCAGAAGATTTACTGGATGCGCGCGAAGATTTACAAAGAGCTGGCCTGCCAGTTAAGCCTGACAAGGAACTAAAAGAGTTAATAGTTAAGGCGCGCAAAGACCAAAAGACAGTTGTTGAAGTGCTTCAAGCAGAGGCTAAGGAAAAGGTAAGTGAATAAGTCGAAGAAAAAGAGACTATGACAGAAAATTTTCAAAAATAACCTTGTTGTGAGATTACAACAAGGTTATTTTATATATGATATTCACAACGCGCATTAACGTTTGAAGTAGCGATCTTTGATTAGACTAGCTAAGTTCCATAAAGAAACTGCCAAGAGCATGCTAGCAAGGGTATCACTAGGATAGTGGACGTGGAGGTAAGCACGTGTGAAAGCGGCAATTAGCACCCACAAGCAAGCTAAAATCCCCAAAAGCCAGCGTAAGCCGGAGCTTTTCAGCTTAGGTAAGATGAGTGTTAAAATAATCAAAGTAACTAAGGCGGCGCCAAAAGTGTGTCCGCTAGGGAAACTGTAACCAGCGGCAGAAACTAGGCGGTCACTAGGCCGAGGGCGTTGCATGGCAAATTTAACGAGGTAAGTAAAGGCTAGTGAAATGAAGACGGTACAGCCAGCCCAAATGGCTTCTTTTTTATTATAGCGGAAAAATAAAAAGGCAATGAGTAAAAGACAATAGAATGATTCCAAAGGTGAGCTAGCTAATTTTGTTAGTAGAGCCACAAAAGTTGTCATTGTTTTGGTTGTGAACGGTAAGAGAATAGCCTGGATCCTAGTGTCTAAACTGGTTACCCAGCCAAGATTGGTTTTGATACTGTAAGCGAAAAATAAAAAAATTAAAGCGCAACCGCCACCTAGAAGTAGGTGTGTTTTATAATTATTACTTTTTTGCACTGAAAAACTCCTTTTTATAAAGTGTTGTAGTCAAAAAATCTCGAAAGACTTAAGTAATAACTATTATCTCACTCTTTTAATAAAAAAATCCCGCATTTCTGCGGAACTTATTACTTAATTAAGAAAAAATAGGCTAATACTAAAATTCCGAGAATGATGCGGTACCAACCAAAGACCTTGAAGTCGTGTTTTTTAATGTATTGCATTAAGAATTTGATGGCAATGATAGACGTAACAAAGGCGGTCACTAAACCGACGATCATAATCCATATCTCCAGATTTGTAAAGACCAACCCAAATTTAACTAACTTTAAAATTCCAGCCCCAAACATGACAGGAATTGCTAAGAAGAAAGTAAACTCAGCAGCAGCTGTCCGAGATACACCTAAAAGTAAGGCACCTAAAATCGTTGCCCCTGACCGAGATGTTCCAGGGAAAATGGCTGCAAGCAACTGAAAAATCCCAATAATAAAGACTAAAACATAAGTCATTTGACTAATTGAAGTAATCTTAGGTGTGCTACCCTTATGCATGTTTTCAATTACAATAAAGCCAATCCCAAAGACAATCAGGGCTAAAGCTACACAAACTGGGTTGTAGAATAATTCTTCAAATTCGTCATTAAAAACCGCAGCAACGACCGCTGGTAAGCAAGCAATTACAACTTTAACCCACATAAAGAAAATGTCTTCATCCATAATTTTCCACAAACCTTTTTGATTAGTCTGGTAGTGGAAAGGCCAGATACGTTTCCAGTAAATTACAACAACGGCTAAAATAGCCCCTAACTGAATAACTACCTCAAACATACTATAGAAGTCTTTTGAAACGCCCAACTTGACAAATTGATCTAGCAAAATCATGTGTCCGGTTGAACTGATTGGTAACCATTCAGTAATCCCTTCGACAATCCCAAAAAGGAATGCTTTAAAAAGTTCAAACATTAGTCTAATCCTTCCTCATTTATATAAATCATCAGTAATTATAACAATTTTAAGTGTGTGGTGCTAGTTAAAAATACAGGACTGAAGGTACTTATAATGCAAATGAATGTAGTATAATAAAACTGCATAAAATAATCTATGGTGGTATAACGATGCAAGGTAAAGCTGACAAATTAATTATGGAAGAAGTGCAGTGTATTTTCCCTAATATCACCGGTGAGTTTGTCTAAAGTAGGCTATAATAAAGGACAATATATAAAAGCTAACGCTAGGAGGAAAATAATGACGGAAATGACCCGAACCCAAAAACGTGAATTGGAAAAAGGAAAGCGACTCCCTAAACGAGGTAAGGATCGCGTTTTGACGATTTTGTTAAGTTTAGTGAGCCTAGTTTTAGTACTCATACTAAGTTTGAAAATGACGCTTTTGAATCCGAAATTTTTAAAAGCAAAAGTGATTACGACTGAAAACGTGACCATCCTGACCCAAGAATTAAATCAACAAGTGGCAGCGGGCATGAATGGCAGTGGCTACCGGCGAATCTTTTAACGAACTTGCTGACTGCTGACCAATTACGCAGTGATCTCCAAGCGGGGATTGAGGACCTGTTAAATGGTAGTGCAGATGGAGATGTTCTAGATAGTGAAAAGCTAGTTAACCAAATTGGGCAAAATCTTGACCATCAAGCTACGACGAGTGGATTTGCGACAAATAGTGTCGCTTACCAAACTTTACGGACAAATTTTTTAGATTTAGCGGATGATCAAGTGCAAGCCGCTTTAGAAAGTAATCAAATTCTGAAAAACCTAGTAAGCGGAGTGCAGAATTTTATTCACGGGGTGCAAATTATTTGGTGGGTGAGTTTAGGCTTATTGCTATTCTTATTAGTGCGATTATTTTTTAATCAATTATTTAATCCCTTTGGTTGGTGCTACTACCTTGGTTTAGCTTGGTTGGGGCCCGCTTTGATTTTCTTAGTTTTAACGACTTTTTTACTGGTTTTAAATTTGGAACAATTTTTACCACTACCTAGCCAAGTTCAAGGTGTGCTAGGTGCGTTATTGACAGGGATGCTGACAAGTTTACAAAAAATTGCCGGTATTCAATTGGCCATAGCAGTAGTGGGGTTAACTTTAGGTTTATTTCGGAGAAGAAATTAATGGAATTTAAAATTATCAAAAGGGATACGAAGCCGCAATCTTTGCGCAATTTTTTAACAGCTAAGAAAATGAGTGGTCGACTTCAAACTAAGATTCGTAGAGGTTTAGTTGAGGTATATTGGGGACAAGAAAAATTAACTTTAACTAGTAAATTAAAGGATGCAGGAGAATTACGCTTGATAACCTTAGAACCAGAAGCCAGTCAGGCTATTACAGCTTCAACGGGTGAGATTAAAGTAGTTTACGAAGATTCTAACTATCTCGTAGCAGATAAGCCGGCGGGCCTCGCCTCGGTGCCAGGGCCGAGTGAAACTAGCGATACTTTAGCCAACCGTATCAAAGGCTATTTATTGGCGCAAGGGTTAAACGACGTTGCCGTTCATGTTTTGACAAGGTTAGATTATAATACTAGTGGTTTGGTTTTGGTGGCGAAAAATAGTCTTGCGCAAGGGTGGATAAGCGCCTATCAAGACCAAATGATCAAGGAATATCGGGCCTTGGTAAGTGGCCACTTAGCGCAAGCTAGTGGACGATTAGATTTTCCTTTACAAAAGGATTCGGATTCTTTTCGGCAAATTGTAACTGCCGCAGGGAAAAAGGCATTAACCGACTATTGGCTGTTAGAAAGTTACCCTAAGTGTCAGTTGGTTAAAGTAATTTTACAAACCGGTCGGACTCACCAGATACGGGCCCACTTTGCTCATCTAGGCCATCCTCTAGTCGGTGATGAGCTTTATGGCGGTCCACGAGCCCAAGAATTAGGACGTCAATTACTACATGCACATAAACTAAGTTTCTATGATCCTTTTAGCGGACAATTAAGGAGTTTGACCAGTTCCTTACCCGAAATTTTTGCCCAAGCGTGTCAAAGTTAGGTAGGACGAAATGTTAAAAAATGCTATAATTAACATATCGCAGATTGATTGAGGGAAGGTGAGAAGAGTGACTCCGAAAAAAGAAGATTATTTAAAAATTATCTTTGAGCTAGGAGGTAAGACTAGCAAGATTTCAAATAAGCAAGTTGCAGTAAGCTTGAATGTGGCGGCCGGTTCCGTAACGGAAATGGTTAATAAATTGGCTAAGGATGGGCTCATTATTCACGCTCCTTATGCGGGCATTTCGCTGACGGAAGAAGGTGTCAAAGTTGCGGAAGCTTTGATTAGACGGCACCGAATTTGGGAGACCTTTTTGGTAGAAAAGTTAGGTTACAAATTAGCCGATGTACACAAGGATGCCGAAGTTTTAGAACACACAGTAAGTGAGGAATTGATTGATCGTTTGGAAGATTTTTTAGGTCATCCGCAAAAATGTCCCCACGGCAGTGTGATTCCAAGTAAGGATGGAGTTTATCCGGAAGATTCTCATGTAGTTTTAAATGATTTAAAACCTGGACAAAGCGCCGAAGTCGAGCATTTCATTGATAACCATGATTTATTAGAATACTTAGCTGATGTTAAGCTCAATATTGGGGATCAAGTGGAAATTTTAGAAAAACTTCCCTTTGAAGGGCCTTTAAATGTTAAAGTTTTAAATACCGGTGAAGAAATTTCCATTGGTTATAAGGCAGCTCACTACATTTTTGTCAAATAATTATATCTTTTTAAATTTTACTGTGCTATACTAAACGGAGTACTTTTGTATGGTATTTTGTAGGATTTCATATGACTTTCTCCATTGCACCACTTCGAAATTACAAGAAAACGTGCTAGAAATGGCGCACAAGGAGGATTCCCATATGGAACAAGGAACAGTAAAATGGTTTAACGCAGATAAAGGTTTTGGATTTATTAACCGTCAAGATGGTAGCGATGTATTCGTACACTTCTCTGCGATTCAAACAGAAGGCTTCAAGACTTTAGAAGAAGGTCAAGCCGTTTCCTTCGATGTTGAAGAAGGTCAACGTGGCTTACAAGCTGTTAACGTTGTGAAAGACTAAAATAGGTACCGCGGAGTTTCGGCTTCGCGGTTTTTTGTAGGGTGAATATGATGAGTAAACAAGAAAGTATGGCAGTGGAATGTGTCTTAATGGCGGGCAGAATTATGATTGAGGCTGGGGCAGATATGACGCGTGTTGACGACACTCTCCACCGGATAGCTTATAATGCAGAGATTAAAAATCCGAAAATTTTTGAAACGACTACCGCCATTACCATGTCCGTACCTCAAAGCCATCAAGCTCAAGTGGAACCAATTAAGCGACGGGCGATTAATTTGGAGAAGGTTGCTCAGGTTAATGATGCTTCACGGGCTTTTGCAGAGGGACGGGTAGATTTAGAGGCTTTTTGGTGTCGGCTTTTAGAAATTGATCAAGATCAAACCGATTTTAAGTTTGGAATTAAGTTATTAGCAGCAATGTTGGTTAGTGGGACGTTGTTGATTATGTATGGTAAAGCTTGGCAAGATTTTGTGCCCACCTTGGTAGTTTCTGGGGTCTCCTTTAGTATCTATACTGCTATTCGGCTTAATTCCAAATTGCACTTTGTCAGTGAGTTTTGTGCGGCGATGGCCATGGCCTTTTTGGCTAGTCTCTTTGTTAGAATTGGTTTTGGCAGCAATGTCGATAGTATTATCATTGGGGCAGTGATGCCTTTGGTACCTGGGGTGCCGATTACCAATTCATTCCGAGATTTATTGGCGGGACACATTTTGTCAGGCCTTGCTCGAGGTGCGGAAGCTTTTTTGACAGCTGGGGCGATTGGTTTGGGGATTGCTATGGTTCTACGATTTATGTGAGGTGAATTTAATGCACGTGATAATTTCTTTAGTCTTTGCTTATCTGACGACCATGGGTTTTGCGATTATTATTAACATCCCTCGACGTGCCTTACCAGCTTGTGGTTTGGTGGGCTTGTGTGGTTGGGCAGTTTTCATGGCGATTAAGGGTTTAGAATTAGGAGGAATGTTGGCTAATCTCTTGTCCGCCTTTATCATCGGTTTAGCCTCCATGTATTTGGCGCGTAAAATCAAGGTACCGACAATCTTACTGAATATTCCTAGTCTAGTTCCGCTAGTTCCTGGAGGTCAGGCCTATCAAGCCGTTCGTAATTTCGCTTTGCACAACAATCAAGTTGCTTTAACTTTTATGGTTGAAGTAGTTTTGATTGCTGGAGCGATTGCGATGGGATTGTTTTTAGCCGAATTTACGGGCGAAACATGGTTGAAATTTAGTCTAAAAACGCCAAGCTGAATAGAAGTTTTCAGCTTGGCATTTTGGCGTTATTCATTATTGGTAAGAGCTGTTGAATCAGCGTTCTCGGTTTCTAGCGCCTGATAAATGATGTGGGTCATTTCATCAAGGGTATTTTGCGGTACAACTTCAAAGGCTTGACCATCAATCATTTGTGATTTTCCTTGGAGGGTGTAAGTTTCCAAATTATGTGTGGCCACTCGGTAGGTAGTACCGAGATAAAGCATATCGTCAAAGGTTAAATCGGTACTCATTTTATTAGCGATTTTTTTGAGGAATCCATCGTTTAAAAGCGTTTAAGCATAGCATTATGTCTGATATATGAAAAATACTATTTTTTTCCTTTTGTCATTAAAATTTGGTATAATACTTAAGAGGTACTGAAATGAATTTAAAACAATTACGTTACTTTTTAGAAGTAGCACAAGAAAAACAAATTACTGCTGCTGCACGAAACTTGCACATTGCGCAACCGCCTTTAAGTTACCAATTAAAAGAATTAGAAAAAGATTTGGATGCGCAACTGTTCGTTCGTAATTCGAAGGGAATTACCCTCACGGAAGCGGGAGAAGCCTTAGCTGGTTACGCCCAAGAAATTTTAGAGCTATCAGATTATGCTAAAGATAAAGTAAAGCAAATTGATCAGGGACGCCAAGGAACCATTTCTTTGGGAATTATTTCTTCATCTGGTAACCAGGTCCCAGGTCCACGCTTACAGGAATTTCAGGAGTTTTATCCGGAAGTTAATTTTGAAATTTATGAAAGCAATACTTTTGGAGTTTTAGATTATTTAAAACGGCGAAAAATCGACTTAGGCATTGTTCGGACACCTTTTAATTTTCAAGGGGTGGCTAGTAAATATTTTGCTAGAGAAAAGATGGTTGCAGTCTTGCCACCAAAAATAAAAGAAAGCAAGAAGCACTATCAAATTGAAGATGTTGCCCAAAAGCCACTCTTGATTTATCGCCGTTTTGCCAAAATTTTTGCTGATTCCTTTAGTGCTTACGGACTTAAGCCATTTATTGCCATGACTTGTGATGATGCTCGGACCACTATTCGCTGGGCTGAAATGGGGATGGGGGTTGCCTTAGTACCGGCATCAATTGCGGCTTTGGAAACTAAATGTCAGATAATCGAGATTGATTATGAACCCTGGCAGACGCAGATGGCCTTGATTTGGCTAGAAGAAGTGGAATTAACTCCCTTATTAAAGAACTTTATTGAAAAATTAGAAGGGTGATGAAGATGGAAAAATATTGTCAACGTTGTGGTAAAAAGATTATGGCTACGGCAGAAAGTTGCCCTTTTTGTGGGGTACATCAAGATCGTTTAGATTTGGGCTTTGAAAGTAAGAAATGTAAAGTTTGTCATGAAATCATTCCGGTGAATGCTAATTATTGTACGGAATGTGGTCAAGATCAAGCAATTTACGTTTATCGAGCTACAGAAACTTCTGAAAGTGAAAAGCAGGTTTCACCAGAACCTGAAACGATATCAATGTTGCCGAATGGTCAAGACTTACAAGTTGAATTAGAAAAAATACGCCAAGAAGTCTTACGGATGGAACGAATTGGGAAAAATGAGAATCCTCAGCCGGGATTGGTAGTTTCAACTAAATTAATGCTTAAAGAGTGGTTTACCACTAATAAACGCATGGGACGAGCTGATTTTTGGTGGGGAATGTTAGGCATGGTACTTTTGAGCTTTGTGATAGTGCTGGTAGCGATGCTATTTTTGCAGTCCATGCCCACTCAAACTGGATGGCAGATTTTTTGGTTTATATTACGGTGTTGGTCACTGTACTATTTAATGGTGACAGCCGCTGGAGTCATACGGCGCTTGCATGATTTAGAGTTACCCGGTCTATTAGTTTTCATCTATTTGGTTCCGGTTATTGGTGAGATTATGATTTTACTTCTTTTAACTCGGCCACAGGTTTTAACTAAGAATAATCGTTACGGCTTTGTTGATCCGGCGCGAAAATTACGCGATGAGATACGTAAAAAATGGCGTAAATAATACGGCTGAAGTCTCCTTGGAGGAGGCTTTTTTATTTGGAAAATTCAAGTGTAATTTTGCACAAATTCACAAAGTTTTAGTAGAAGTTAAGCCTTTATTTACTTGGATTAAAGACTAAGCGAAAATATGTGAATTCACAAACTTATAAAAGTGTTTTCATTTGAAATAAATCGTGCTATGATACCAGTGATTAATATCTGGAGGAAAATTCATGACTAAAGATAAAAAACGTTATGGGGCAGATGCGATTGTCCAAAGTTTAATTAACCACGATGTAAAATACGTCTTCGGGATTCCTGGGGCTAAGATTGACCGGGTTTTTGAAGTGTTGGAACACTCTAACGACCCTAAAATGCCACAAATGATAGTGACTCGTCACGAACAAAATGCGGCTTTTATGGCTGCTGGGATTGGTCGGATTACTGGTAAGCCAGGGGTTGTGATTACGACTTCCGGTCCGGGGGTTTCAAATTTAGCGACAGGTTTAGTGACTGCGACTGCGGAAGGGGACCCGGTTTTGGCGATCTCTGGGCAAGTACAAAGAACGGACTTGTTACGCTTAACGCACCAAAGTATGGATAATGCGGCTTTATTAGCACCCGTTACCAAGTACAGTGCTGAAGTGCAAGATCCTGATAATGTTTCTGAAGTAATTGCTAATGCTTATGCGGAGCTGAATCCGCCAAGCAAGGAGCAAGTTTCGTCTCAGTTCCTCAAGATGTGACTGATGGCGAATTAAAGACGGATGTAATTGCACCTTTAATGCCAGCTAAGTTAGGCCCTGCCAGTCCGGTTGAATCCACTCTTTTGGCTCAAAGAATTAAGGCGGCTAAATTACCGGTCTTGCTCTTAGGGATGCGAGCTTCAGATCCTGAGACAACAGCTTCGATTCGTAATCTGATTGCGACGACGCATTTACCAGTAGTTGAAACCTTCCAAGGAGCTGGGATTATTCCACGAGAATTAGAAAGTGACTTTTTCGGCCGGGTTGGATTATTCCGGAATCAACCAGGGGACAAATTGTTGAAACAAGCTGATTTGGTAATTGCTATTGGTTATGACCCAATCGAATATGAACCACGTAACTGGAACTCTGATCGGAGTGCTAACATTGTGGTCATTGATTCTATGCGTTCTGAAATTGACAAACATTTTCAACCAGAAAAAGAATTAGTGGGTGACATTTCTCAAACTTTGGACTTCTTGTTACCGTACATGAAGGGCTATCAATTGCCAGATGAAGCAGTAGCTTACTTGGATGAATTGCGTAAAGAAGTTATTTTACGTGATGAACCACCGGCCTTAGTTGAAGGACAAAAGGTTAGCCACCCTTTGAGTATTATCAAAGCGCTTCAAGAACGGGTTAGTGATGATATGACAGTAACCGTAGATGTGGGGTCATTTTACATTTGGATGGCGCGCCACTTCAGAAGTTACCAACCTCGTCACTTACTCTTCTCGAATGGGATGCAAACCTTAGGTGTAGCCTTACCATGGGCGATTTCTGCGGCCTTAGTGCGACCTAATACCAAGGTAGTTTCAGTTTCTGGGGATGGAGGTTTCTTATTCTCCGCCCAAGATTTGGAAACTGCCGTACGTTTGAAGTTACCGATTGTACATGTAATCTGGAATGACGGGGCGTACGATATGGTTAAGTTCCAAGAAGAAGTTAAGTATGGTAAGGCGGCGGCGACTGATTTTGGCCCAGTGGACTTTGTTAAGTATGCCGAAAGTTTCGGGGCTAAGGGTTTACGGGTTGATAAGGCGGAAGACTTAGAAAAAGTTTTAGACCAAGCCTTTAAGGAAGAAGGTCCGGTAATCGTCGATATCCCGGTTGATTACAGCTACAATAAAGAATTAAGTAAGCAACTCTTAGATGACCAATTACACTAAGTTGAAAGAAGATGACTTAAATGACAAAAGATTTGCATACATTATATCAACATGGTACTTTAGGCTTACTGGTTCCGGGACTTTTTGAAGGTACTCAAACGGTGGGGGAACTTTTACAACACGGTGATACCGGGATTGGAACTGCAACAGGATTAGATGGTGAAATGGTGATTGTCGATGGCCAACCATATTTGGTACGTAGTGATGGTAGTGTCAATCTTTTGACTCACGATGTTAAGGTGCCCTTTGCGACAGTCCACTTTAATGATGATCAAGCGGAAAGTTTTATGGTGGAAAATCTAACCATGGAAGCTTTAGGACAAAAGATTTTAGCTGAACATGCGTATGAAAATGTCTTCTTTGCGGTGAAGGTGAAAGGGCAATTTGCGCAGATGCACACTCGGGCGGTAGAAGGTCAGAAACGACCTTACCCGACTTTAGTGGAAGTGGCGGAAAAGCAAGCCTTATTTGATGCTGAAAACAGTCGGGGGACGGTGGTTGGTTATTTTGCCCCGGAAATGTTTGCTGGGATGGCTGCACCAGGTTATCACCTCCACTACTTGGATGATACCAGGCAAATGGGGGGGCACATTTTAGATTTTAAAATTGCCCAAGCACAAGTGAGTTTGCAAGTCTTTGAAAATGTAATTCAACACTTTCCAGTGAATAATCAAGAATTTATGAATCATAAGGCTGACGTGGGTGGGGTTAATGACCAAATCCAAAAGGCCGAGAAATAAATCCTTGCTATTTAACTTCAAACTTGTATAATTAGAAATATCGAAAAGAGGTCGCAACTGACAAGAGTAAGTTCACTGAGCTAATAAAGTAGCGGAGAAGTGGGGTGAAAGGGGAGGTTGCCGAAGGGAGCTTAGACTTTATGCTAAGTTTGCTGGGCCTAACCTTAAGAGGGGTAGGACTGTCGCGACAGAGGTTGCGGAGCGCTAAGAGATATTGATTATTTTTGAGATTAAAGATGATTGAAGGCGTATTTCGATGGAGAAATACGCCTTTTTATTGCGCCGAACCTATCTTTGTCCGCTTTTTGTGAAAAAGAGGAGGTATTTTTTCTGATGGCAGAAAAAAATAATGTGAAGCGTTCTTTAAAGACGCGGCACGTTTCGATGATCGCCTTAGGAGGTAGTATCGGAACCGGTTTATTTGTAGCAAGTGGATCCGCAATTTCGCAGGCGGGTCCTGGGGGAGCCTTGGTAGCTTATATTGGTATTGGTCTGATGGTTTACTTCTTGATGACTTCTTTAGGTGAAATGGCAACTTACTTACCTGTGACAGGGTCCTTTGCAACGTACTCGCGAAAATTTGTGGATCCAGCTTTAGGTTTTGCCATGGGATGGAATTACTGGTTTAATTGGGCGATTACCTTGGCAGTAGATGTTTCTACGGCAGCTTGGTTTTGAAGTTTTGGTTTCCAGAGGTTCCTTCTTGGGTCTTTTCTTTAGGAGCTTTGCTCTTGATTTTCTTAATTAATATTTTATCTGTAAAATCTTTTGGGGAAACTGAATACTGGATGGCCTTAATCAAGGTAGTTACTGTTATTATTTTCTTGGCGATTGGTTTGTTGACAATTGTCGGAATTATCGGTGGTCATGCCACTTATTTGGAAAACTTTACTTACAAACAGGCACCTTTTGTGGGTGGGGTACCGATGATTTTAAGTGTCTTCGTCGTGGCTGGTTTCTCTTTTCAGGGGACGGAATTAATTGGTATAACCGCTGGTGAATCCGCCCACCCAGAAAAAAGTATTCCTAAGCCATTAAGCAAGTCTTTTGGCGAATTATTATTTTCTATGTGTTAGCAATTTTTGTAATTGCTTGCCTGATTCCTTATGATAGTCCTAATTTATTAGGCTCAAGTGCCAGTGATGTTTCCATCAGTCCCTTTACTTTGGTTTTCCAAAGAGCTGGTTTAGCTGGGGCGGCTTCCGTGATGAATGCTGTAATTTTGACGTCAGTAATTTCGGCGGCCAACTCAGGAATGTATGCTTCCACGCGGATGCTATTTGCTTTGGGGGTTGAAGGGGATGCGCCGAAAATTTTTGGTCGCGTTAACGGGCGCGGGATTCCTGTGCCCGCCTTATTAGGAACGACTTTTGTGGGATTGTTAACTTTCCTTTCCAGTATCTTTGGTGAACAAATTTACACTTTCTTGGTGAATGCCTCTGGTTTAACTGGGTTTATCGCTTGGGTGGGGATTGCTTTATCTCACTATCGCTTCCGCCGTGCTTTTAAGGCGCAGGGCAAGGATTTATCAGTCTTACGCTACAAAGCTAAGTGGTTCCCAGTGGGTCCCTTATTGGCTTTGATTGTCTGTATTTTGGTAATTGTTGGTCAAGATTTGGAATCCTTTAAAACTTTGAACTGGCAAAAGGTCGGGGTGACCTATATGTCCGTGCCGTTATTTGTGATTTTGTACTTGTACTACAAGATTCGTTACAAAACCAAGTTGATTCCTTTAGAAGAAATTGACTTAACCCCTCATGATGTCAAAAAAGAAAATTAAGACGTTGAATTTTCCGGTCGGATGCCTTATAATGAGTTCATAAATGATGTAAACGTATAGCTCATCTTTTAAGTAGGGGTAAAGAGACGTAGTGGTTGGTGCGAGCTACGCGAACGAAAATTCCAATGAGCTGTAAGCGGGTGGGTAATGCCGCACGGTCATGACCGTTATCATGTTGAGTGCACTTATTTATAGGTGAAGCTGGGTGGTACCGCGAAAAAGAGTCTTTCGTCCCATTAGTGGGATGCGAGGCTCTTTTTTTGTTTACACAATCAAGAATTTAGGAGGAATTTTCATGTTAGATATGAAAATGATTCGTCAAAACCCTGACGAAATTAAGGCGCGTTTGGCAACTCGGGGGGTCCAAGCCGAAACAATTGATGAATTATTGGCCCAAGACAAGAAACGCCGTGAATTAGTGGGACAATCAGAAAGTCTAAAGCAAGAAAGAAATACGGTTTCTGAAGCCATTGCGCAAGCTAAGCGCAACAAGGAAGATGCTAGTGAACAAATCGCAGCCATGCGTGAAGTTGGGAGTAAGATTAAAGCCTTAGATGAAGAATTGGCCACAGTGGAAGCCAAGGTCAAAGATATGGCTGCTCGTTTACCAAACTTACCTAATCCAACTATTCCAGTTGGGGCGGATGAAGAAGCCAATGTCGAATTGCGTAAGGTGGGGACACCACGGCAGTTTGACTTTGAACCAAAGGCGCACTGGGATATTGCGGAAGACTTGGATATCTTGGACTTCGGTCGGGCGGCCAAGGTTTCTGGTGCTCGCTTTGTTTTCTACAAAGGTTGGGGAGCGCGTTTGGAACGGGCGATTTATAACTTTATGTTAGACCAACACGCAGAAGAAGGTTACACGGAAGTAATTCCACCATACATTGTGAACCATGATTCTATGTACGGTACCGGCCAATTCCCTAAGTTTAAGGAAGACGTTTACTCTATCGAAGGCCAAGACATGACCTTAATTCCAACCGCAGAAGTGCCTTTAACGAACTATTACCGCGATGAAGTCATTCCGGATGAAAAATTACCAGTTTACTTTACGGCAATGTCACCATCTTTCCGTTCTGAAGCTGGTTCTGCTGGACGTGACACACGGGGATTGATTCGGATGCACCAATTCCATAAAGTTGAAATGGTGAAATACACGAAGCCAGAAGATTCTTACAATGAATTAGAAAAGATGACCGCTAACGCTGGTAACATCATGGAAAAACTTGGTTTGCCATACCACGTGATCACTTTGTCAACTGGGGATATGGGCTTCTCAGCCGCCATGACTCATGATTTGGAAGTCTGGATGCCAGCTCAAGATACTTACCGAGAAATTTCTTCATGTTCAAATTGTGAAGACTTCCAAGCTCGTCGTGCGCACATCCAATACCGCGATGAGAAAGGTAAGTTACAATTTGTCCACACTTTGAATGGTTCAGGTTTAGCTGTTGGACGGACTATGGCAGCAATTTTAGAAAACTACCAAAACGAAGATGGTTCCGTAACTATTCCAGAAGCTTTACGGCCATACATGGGTGGTTTAGAAAAAATTACCAAAGAAAATTAATGAAGAAAATTAAAAGGGGCAAGCAATTGCTTCTTTTTTCTATATTTATAGAAAGGGTGTGCAAAATGACGGAATTTTATTTTGTGAGACATGGAAAAACGCGATTTAATTTGGAAAGGCGTTTCCAGGGGGGACAGTGTGATTCGCCTTTGTTGTCGGAAAGTTTGCGTGATGCCAAAAAGGTGGGGGATTACTTTAAAGCTCAAGGGCAAAATTTTGATGCTTGGTATACCAGTCCGCAAAAACGGGCTTGGCAAACTGGGCAAGTGATTGTTGATCAACTTACGCAAGATTTAGTTGCCCAACCACTGGATGGTTTGCGCGAAATAGAGTTTGGAACCTGGGATGGGCAAAAGTTAGCTGATTTTGCAGGAACCGCAGACTTAAAGAACTATTTAGAAAAACCTAGCCAGTATGATCCAGCAGTGAATGGTGGCGAAAGTTATCCAGAATTTTTAGCCCGGGCTAACGCAGCCCTCGCAGAAATTTACCAGCAACACCCACAGGGCAAAGTTTTAATTAGCGCCCACGCCGTCTTAATTTCCTTTTTGACTAAAAGTAAAATTGGGATTAATCTCGATGCGGTGCGTCCAGCGGGGCTGGTAGCTAATACTAGTGTGACGGTATTAGAAACTGATAACTTTGAAAATTTCACCATGCCAGTTTGGAATTTGACCGATTTTTTAAAATAATTGCAAAAAGTTCTTGACCAGACAAGAGGTCTTTGATAAGATTATATTCGTTGCTTAACAAGACACATTTAAATTTCTTGATAAAAAATCTTGACAAGAAAGTGTGAACTTGTTATGATATAAAAGTTGTTGCGAAGCAGTCTCAAGGTTAAAAAAACTTCTTGACAGTGAGGGTTGCTAAGCGATATAATATAAGAGCTTTTATAAAAAGCATCG
>NZ_BAMI01000009.1 GCF_000615765.1 Ligilactobacillus equi DSM 15833 = JCM 10991
ATGAATCACCAAAGAAGTAAACTGAAAGGATGAAGTCGATCATCCTTTTTTGAATTTTTGTAAAGGAAAATGTAATGCAATATCGTGATTATTTTTGGGATTTTGATGGTAATCTCTTTGACACCTATCCAGCCATGACTGCATCCTATGTCAAGGCCTGGCAAAGTTTTGGTGTTAGTATCGACGGGACTCAAGCTTACCGCCAAATGCGTCAAAATTCTCTAGGAGCCACCATGCAGGTAGATTTAGCTTCACATCCAGAGATTGATTTGGCAGAATTACGGGCCGAATATGAGTCTATTGAATCTACTTATCAAGCTGATTTTCAACCTTTTGAATATGTTAAAGAGGTTTGTCAAGCCGTGGTGGCGGCGGGCGGACGTAATTTTTTGTTAACTCATCGATCTCAAGGCGCATTAGAGGCTCTGGAAAAACATAATCTAAGTTCGCTTTTTAGTGGTGGGGTGACGGGCAAACAACATTTTGCTCGTAAACCATCACCTGACTCTCTTAACTATTTGTGTCAAAAGTATGGTGTTGATAAGAATCAAGCCGTAATGGTTGGTGACCGCGACTTAGATGTGATGGCGGGACACAATGCGGGAATGGCAGGAATTCTATTTGATCCCGATGATTTAATTATGCCCCAAAGTAAACCAGAACTTAGAATTCGCTCTTTTAAAAGTTTATTGGATTAAAAAAGGCAATGTTTATTTTCAAATGTGAAAAGTAAACATTGCTTTTTATTTGAGATAAGTTTGGACTTGCTTGATTTTGGCCTTAGTAGCAACTTGCATGGTCGAAGGGGTGCCAGCATACCATTTACCTTGTCTTTTTTCTAAGACGAACAGATAGGTATGCTGAGCTTGGGGAATTTTATCACCTTGATAGAGAATGTAGCCCCCGGTGCGGTGTTTTTGGGCGCCTGCCTTATATAAATTAAGTTTCTGCCCGGTAGTTGCGGTACCTTTTAGAACTTGTTTAACTGTGACTTGATAGGAAGTTGCTGGTAGTTTGTCAAAGTTTTTTTGCTTAAGATTTGATTGTTTCACTTCGGCTACAATAATTAAGTCACTCTTTTTGACGACGTTTGCTAAGTTAGTCTTAGGCACGGGTCGGTAATCAACTTGGGGATGGCTCTTGGAGTAAATTACATGTCCTAAGGAGGCTATCCCTAAAATTACGAGTATAATTAGGCTTAGATTAAGGAGTCGTTTTTTATTGGCCATTTACTTCGTCTCGCTTTCATCATCCGCTTTGGCGGTAAAGTAGTTGTTTAAACCTTTAATAATATCATTGGTAGCAGCATTTCTGTATTTGCTGGATTTAATCATGGCGAAGTCATTATCGCTATTGATGTAACCAAATTCCAGTAAGACAGCTGGTCGTTGATTATCTCGTAAGACCTGAAAGTTCCCAAAATCAATTCCTTTGTTATCTAATCCCAGGGAAGAAAATTGGGAAGAAAGATTATAGGCTAAGGAATAAGAAAGTTTCTTGCTGTAGTAGTAAGTTGTCACCCCGGAAGCCGTATTAGCATCGGGCGAAGAGTCAAAGTGAATTGAGATAAAGGCATCGGCGTGGACTCGGTTGGAAAGTTGAGGTCGAGCTGCCAGACTGATATATTCGTCTTTGTTACGGGTCAAATAAACCTTGGCTCCACGCGCCTGGAGTTTACGGGCTAATTCCTTGATGTAGATTAAAGTGTAAGTTTTTTCTTCAGCTTCACCGCTTGATAAGGCTCCGGAATCCCTTCCCCCGTGCCCGGCGTCCAATACAATGGTAGCATTTTTAAGACTAGTTACGGTAATTTGCTTGTCAGTGCTAAAATACCAGTCGGGAATCCAGCCAAGGTGACCATCATCAGTTTTAATGTAGTACCAGTGGTAGCGTGAAGACAAGATAGTAATCCGGCTACCTTGGGGTAAGCTGGCAGTTTTTTGGGAATCAAGGTCGCTTTTTTGATAAAGGTAAGCCTGATTGACGGAAATTACGTCTTGCTTGAAATAGCGACTGACACGAAAAAGAAAAATTGTCAAAATTATCGCTACCAATGCGAGGAGTACAGTGTGACGGGTTGACCATTTTAATGTCGTTTTTTTGGATTGATGTTTACGGGAACGAGGCCCTAAATTATTTTCCATATTATGCACCTTCAAATAATAGCGTATGTGTCTATTATAGCAAATCAACATGTTATAATAAAAGCTGAATTTATGAACTGTTAATTTTTAGGAAAGGTGTGAGGTTTTGAAACCAGGAATAAGAGCACGCTTGCAATCGGGCAAAGCCTATTTTTGTTTACTGGCCAGTGTCGACCTCGTTAATTTCTATATACTTTGGCCACTTTTTCGTCTCTTAACGACGTTTTTACTACAGGAGATTGCGTTACCTTTTATTTCTCTAGCTAGCACACTGACAATTCTTAGCCAACATCCCTTTTTAGTCATGTTGTTGTTATTTGAGCTAGGAATATTTTTAGCTTGCCTTTATGGTCAGTGTATTTATTTGATAGTAGGTGTGGTAGCCATAAAAATGGGAATTACTTCTTTATGGGTAGTTTTAGGTTCGACGTGGATTAAGTTAAAGCAATTAGGTTGGACACCGGTACCGTTTTTTATGGTTGGTTTGGCAGTACTTGGGCCTGGAATAACCGTAGTTTATCACACGCCTCTGTTAGGTAAATTAAACTGGTCTATGCTTTTACATTACCTAATGGTCGAAAAAAGCAGTATGGTTTTGATTTTAGGAATATTATATTTATTTTTACTCTATATTCTTCTTAGTAAAGTTCCTAGAAGAAGCGACTGGCGTCAAATTATCAAGTTGAATCTTGTGGGAATCTTCGGAGTTGGAATTTGTGATGCTGGGATTTTAGGATTGCAGTTTTTTATCGACCATCAAGGAGGACAATGGTCCGGAGTAAGTATCTGGCTGAATCTGACCTTAATTCAGTTCAGTAATCAGCTAATTTTAGGAACCATGATGGTTTTAAATATAAGCCAATTACTTCCAGTAAGTAAGTCGTTACAGACCACTAGCATCCAGAGTCGGTATCAAGGTCTTGTAGTGGCAGTGTTATTAATCTTAGCTGGTGGCGCCATCGGCTGGGAGAGTTGGCTTAATGTACCCGATAGTGGTCAGCGGGGGGCTGAAATTATCTCCCATCGAGGAGTGAGTCAGCAAAATGGAGTTCAAAATAGCTTACCAGCCTTAATCCGAACAGCGCAGATCAAACCTGACTATGTTGAAACTGATTTACATGAAACACGAGATGGTCAATTCGTGGTCTTGCATGACGAAAATCTACAAGGCCTAGCTGGAATCAAACGTGCCCCTTATCAATTAACTTTGAAGCAATTAGAAAAGCTTCACGTTCGAGAAAAAGGACAGACTGCTTCTTTGATTAGTGCGGACCAGTACCTAACGATGGCCCAAAAGAAAAAACAAAGACTTTTGTTAGAAATTAAGACGACCCCTCATGACTCAAGGGGAATGTTAACGCATTTTTGCCAACATTATCAGGCGCTAATTTTACGTAACCACTGGATGGTGCATAGCTTAGATTACCGGGTAATTAAGGACCTTAAGTCTGAAGCTCCACAAATCAAAGTTGCCTACCTCTTGCCTTATAATGTAATTTATCCAATAGGTTTGGCCGATGCCTACGGTGTACAGTATGCGACCCTGACGCGGGAGTTTGTGGCCTGGGCGCATTGGCAAGATAAGCAAGTTTATGCTTGGACGGTCAGTGACCCCGCTAGTGTAAAAAAACTCTTGGCTTTTGGGGTTGATGGCTTAGTCACTGATGATGTTCAACGGGTACGCCAAGCCCAAAAAGATTATCGCCGGCAAAATTCTTCTGTTAGATATTTAGCAAATTATTTAGGCTGGCCAATTTGGTGAAATTTTTCGGAAAAGTCGTGGTCAAAGCTTGACAAAACAAGGAAAAATCAGTAAGGTAAATAATATAAATCAGACCGGAGAAAAAAGAGGAGTAACCAAGTTATACTGACTAGAGAAATGGACCTAGGCTGGAAGTTCATAAGTGGCGCTTGGCCAAAGACACTTTTTGAGGTGTATGGAAACATACCGTTCGTTACGTTATCACGCAGAGTAAAAGTAAAGGTGGTACCGTGCGATTTTGCGCCCTTGTCAGGTGACAGGGGCTTTTTTTTCGGTTGTAAAGGAGGAAAAAAATTGAAGTACCAACGTCCAAAAGGAACTGCGGATATTTTACCCGCACAAGCTAAAAAATGGCAATATGTTGAAGAAAAAGCGCGGCAGCTCTTCGCTAAGTACCGGTATGAAGAAGTGCGAACCCCAATTTTCGAAGCTTTTGAAGTCTTTTCCCGGACTTCAGGGGAAACGTCAGATATTGTAACCAAGGAAATGTATGATTTCTATGATAAAGGTGATCGGCACATTACCTTACGCCCTGAAGGCACTGCGGGTGTCGTCCGAGCTTTTGTTGAAAATAAATTATACGGACCTGAAAACCAAAAACCGGTCAAAACTTACTACATGGGACCTATGTTCCGTTATGAACGTCCGCAATCCGGGCGGTTACGGGAATTTCACCAAATTGGGGTGGAAGCCTTTGGGGTGGATAATCCTGCTTTAGATGTTGAAGTTATGGCCATGGCAGTCGACTTGTTGAAGTCCTTTGGTTTGGACAGTTTGAAGTTAGCTTTGAATACTTTGGGTGATCAAGCTACACGGACAGCATACCGCCAAGCTTTGGTGGACTACTTAACCCCATTTGCGGACCAATTATCCGATGACTCTAAGGAGCGTTTGACTAAAAATCCGTTGCGAATTTTAGACTCTAAAGATGAAGGGGACCAAGAAATCGTGGCCAATGCCCCTCAAATCCTAGATTACTTAACTGATGATGCCAAACAACACTTCCAAACTGTGACGGACTTACTAGATGATCTAGGTATTGCCTACGAAGTCGATGCTAATATGGTGCGGGGGTTGGATTACTACAACCATACCATCTTTGAAATTATGTCCGACGCTAAGTCCTTGGGTGGTAAATGGACAACCGTATGTGCTGGTGGACGGTACAATGGTC
Source organism: Ligilactobacillus equi DSM 15833 = JCM 10991 (assembly GCF_000615765.1). Lineage (GTDB taxonomy): Bacteria > Bacillota > Bacilli > Lactobacillales > Lactobacillaceae > Ligilactobacillus > Ligilactobacillus equi. The sequence goes on from NZ_BAMI01000009.1 coordinate 5,081, forward strand.
TCGTGGAACAGTTGGGTGGTCCCGAAACTCCAGGAATCGGTTTTGGTTTAGGGGTGGAGCGACTCTTATTAATCTTAGCTGACCAAGAACTAGATTTAAATGATGACTTGGATGCCTATGTAGTTGGCATTGGTCAAGAGACAAGTGCCACGAGTTTTGCCTTAGTGCAAGCTATCCGGGCCCAAGGATTTACCGCTGATCGTGACTACTTGGACCGCAAACCTAAGGCCCAATTCAAAACCGCTAGCAAGTTAGGGGCTAAAGTAACCATTACTCTAGGTAAAAAAGAATTGGAAAGCCAAATGGCCAATGTGAAGAACATGGTGACGGGTAATCAAGTGGAGGTACCTTTAGCTGATTTGAAGACTAAATTTACCCAAATTTTGGCAGAAATTACAAAAGAGGAAGCTTAAATATGAAAAGAACAACATACTGTGGTTTGGTAACAGACCAATATCTCGACCAAGAAGTCGTGTTAAAAGGTTGGGTGCAAAAGCGCCGAAATTTAGGAAACTTAATTTTTGTTGACTTGCGGGATCGCGAAGGAATTGTCCAATTGGTGTTCAATCCTGAGGTTGATGCTGATGTGCACAAGTTAGCCGAAAGCTTACGTTCAGAATTTGTTGTGGAAGTTATCGGTAAGGTTAAAGCTCGTAAGACAGCTAACCCTAATTTAAAGACAGGGGCTATTGAAGTTGAAGTCAATGCTTTAAAAATTTTAAACAAAGCCAAAACTGCACCATTTGATATTGATGACAACATTACTGCTTCTGACGAATTGCGCTTGAAGTATCGTTACTTGGACTTACGCCGCCCAGAAATGCAAAAAGCCCTAATGATTCGTAACCGCATTACTCAAACGGTACATGCCTACCTCGATAAGCATCACTTTATCGATATTGAAACTCCATACTTGACGCGGTCCACGCCTGAAGGAGCACGTGATTACTTAGTACCTTCCCGGGTTTATCCTGGCCACTTTTACGCCTTGCCACAATCACCTCAATTGTTCAAACAACTTTTGATGGGGGCGGGCTTTGATCGTTACTATCAAATTGCACGTTGTTTCCGAGATGAAGATTTACGGGGAGATCGCCAACCAGAATTTACTCAAATCGATATTGAAACTTCCTTTATGGACGCTGATGAAATTCGGGAAATGACAGAAGGTCTGTTGAAAGACGTGATGAAGGAAACTTTAGGGGTAGAATTAACTACGCCAATTCCTGAAATCACTTGGAATGAAGCCATGAATCGTTTCGGCTCTGATAAGCCAGATATTCGTTTTGGCATGGAGTTACAAGATATGAGCCAAGCGGTAACAGGTGCCGGCTTTAAGGTCTTTGATATGGCCTTAGAAAATGGCGGGCAAGTTAAGGCTATTACCGTAACTGGTGGGGCTGACAAGTATTCTCGCAAGCAAATCGAAGCTAAACAGGATTACATCAAGCGCTTTGGTGCTAAAGGTTTAGCTTGGGTTAAGGTGACGGAAGAAGGTTTAAATGGTCCAATTGCCAAATTCTTCAACCAAGAGGCCAGTGCAAGGTAGTTGAAGCCGCCAAAGCTCAAGTTGGCGATTTGATTTTATTTGTGGCTGACAGTCGCAAGGTCGTAGCCGATAGTTTAGGTTACTTACGGGTTGATATTGCTAAGGAATTAGACTTGATTGACCAAGATCAATTTGCCTTTATTTGGGTCGTTGACTGGCCATTATTCGAATATTCCGAAGAATTTGATCGCTATATTGCGGCCCACCACCCATTTACAATGCCAAATGAAGAGGATGTGGCTTTATTAGAAACTGATCCTCACAAGGCTCACGCTCAATCATACGATATTGTCTTGAATGGTTATGAGTTGGGGGGGGGATCTATCCGGATTCACCAACGTGATGTCCAAGAAAAGATGTTTAAGGCTTTAGGCTTTAGCCAAGAAGATGCTGAAGCGCAATTTGGATGGTTTATGGATGCCTTAGATTCAGGTTTCCCTCCTCATGGTGGTTTAGCCCTTGGTTTAGACCGTTTCGCTATGCTCTTGGCTAAGAAGGACAATATCCGTGAAGTAATTGCCTTCCCTAAGAATTCACACGCCTCTGAACCTTTAACGAATGCTCCTTCACTCGTGGCGCCTAAGCAATTAGAAGAATTAGCTTTAGAAGTGGAATTACCTAAAGAAGAATAGCAACGGAAGACCTGGTTTTGACCGGGTCTTTTTAGTAAAATTACAAAAATTTTGACCGCCAACGTTTACTTTTTGTTATAATAAATAAAATTACTTTTAACGGAGGTTTTGCAAATGGAAGAAACAGCCATTTTCGCGGGCGGTTGCTTTTGGTGTATGGTAACACCTTTTGACCAACAGCCGGGAATCAAATCAGTTATTTCAGGTTATACAGGGGGCTTTGTAGAGAATCCTACTTATGAACAAGTCAAAGCCCATGAAACCGGCCATACAGAAGCGGTTAAGATTACTTTTGACCCGGAAGTGATTTCGTATGAGGAATTAGTGGAAATCTACTGGCGCCAAACTGACCCAACAGATGCCATGGGCCAGTTCCAAGACCGCGGGGATAACTATCGTCCGGTCATCTTTGTAAAAGACGCTCATCAAAGAGAAGTTGCTACGAAGTCCAAGGAGGCTCTGGCTCAAAGTGGGGAGTTTAGCGATCCGATTGTCACACAAATTGAAGATGTGCAGCCGTTTTATGTTGCCGAAGAATATCACCAGGATTATTTTAAGAAAAATCCCGATCAATTTGAAGATGAAACTAAATTACGTCGCCAATTTAGCCAGGAGCACTGGAAGGAATAAATAAATGGACGAACTACAGCGAATTTGGCGGCGCCATACCTATATGGCAAAAATTTCCACCGCAATTTTTTATGGAATTTTAGTTTCGGTTGCCATGAATTTCTTTTGGACACCGGGGAAGGTTTATTCATCAGGAATTACCGGCTTGGCGCAACTTTTAGTTTCCTTACTGGCAAAACAAGGATGGCATTTGTCTGCCGGGCTCTTCTTATTTATTTTAAATGTACCCCTATTTATTTTGGCCTGGTTGCGGTTGGGCGGACCTTTACAATTTTTACCATCATTGCCGTTTTTTCTTCATCTTTGATGATTAAGATCCTCCACCCCTTGAGTTTGACCACCGATCCGATTATTTGTGCCATTTTTGGGGGATGTGTTAATGGTTTTGGGACCGGATTAGCTTTACGGAATGGAATTTCCACCGGGGGACTGGATATCTTAGGGTTAACCATCCGAAAGAAAACAGGTAAATCGATAGGTTCAATTAATCTCATGTTTAATTTTTTGATTGTGATTGCTGCAGGAATGGTTTATGGTTGGCCGCATGCTTTTTACTCTGCCTTGGGAATTTTCATCAATGCCCATGTGATAGATATGACTTTTACCCGCCAACAACTTTTACAAGTTATGATTATTACCGATCAGCCTAAAGGTGTGGTAGATTGCCTACAAAATAGCATCCATCATGGGATTACGGTTTTAAATCATGCTCAAGGAGCTTATACCCATAAAGATAAGAGTGTGTTGATTACGATTATTTCTCGCTATGAAGTCCCTGAAATGCGTCGGGCTTTAGCTGCTTCAGATTCCAAGGCTTTTGTTAGTATTTCTCCCAATATTCAAGTATTGGGGAATTATCGCGACTTCTCTATTTAGGTATGTTAAGTATGACATAATTTTGAAGAGGTTTAAGTTGAAAAGTTAAGCTAGAATAGGGCTTGTAAACAGAGGGTTTACAAGCCTATTGGTTTAAAAAATTGAATGAACAATTTGTGCATTGCCTAAACGTCTTTTAGTATCATGCAGTATCTGACTGCCAGTGCTAGAAGCTCGGTACTTCAGTACCGAGTTCATTCACGAGCAAAAAACACTGCCATCAAGACAGTGTTTTAAAGCTTTGGAAAACGCACAAAGGTTTGCGTGTCTTCTAGGTTGGGTTGTGGTGTTGTTTTAGCTTCCATAGGTGCAGAATTTGTCACCGTAGGTCGCTCTGAGTTACGCCAGGAGACATAGATAATGTAGTTAGTGAAGTCTTCGGATAGTTTGGTTCTGTAGCCTGCGCCAATCAAGGAGGCGTTAATTCCTTGCATATAGGTTTTGATAGCCACATCAATAGAAGGGGTAATTTTCTTGGTGGTCATGCCGTGTAAGACATCTAATCCTTGGGCAGCTTCGCTATCGTCTTTAATCGTGGGTAAGCTTTTGAAGAAGTCAAAAATATTAATACGACAGTGGTGTTTGGCTTCTAGTTCCACAGATAGAACCAAGCGGCGATTAAAATATTCTTCAAATAATTCATGGTTATGAATGAGGTAGCGTAAAGTAGCTTGAATTTTCGTATAATTTTCCAATTCAAAATCTTTTTGCAGTTGACGGATTTCGTCGGCAGTGAGCATATTTTTCTTCCTTTCTAAGTAGTCTTAACCTAATTATCGTTTTTTTTACGATAAAAGTCTACAAAAAAATCTCCGAAAAAGCGGAGATTTTCAGAAAATTTAAACTTGCGTATTTTGGTTAACCTTTTGTAGGCCATGTTGTGTCAAACTTTCGATAATAAACATGGCCGTTTCTTCGATAGACTTATTAGCCACATTGATTTGTAAACACCCAATCTTGCGGTATAAATCAGTTGCAAAGTCTAATTCAGCTTGAATGGAATCAGTATTGGAGTAAACTGTATCGGGGTTTAAGCCATAGGCAATCATTCTTTGACGGCGAATATTGTTTAAAACGGCCACATCATTAGTTAAACCAAAGACACGGTTGGGGTCAACTTGAAAAATTTCATCTGGAATCTTAGTTTTAGGTACCAATGGTAAGTTAGCCACCTTGTAGCCGTAGTTAGCTAGGTACAAAGAAAGAGGGGTTTTGGAAGTCCGGGAAACTCCTAGGAGAACGATATCGGCTTTGGTGAAGCCTGAGGGATCCTTACCGTCATCGTAAGTTACGGCAAATTCAATGGCTTCAATCCGGTTGAAGTATGATTCGTTGGTATTGTGGTTAATCCCTGATTCACCTAAAGGCTTCTTCCCCGTAATGCTAGCAACAGTATTAATCACATTAGAGATGGCGTCGATGACTGGCAAGTTTTCGGCCTGGCAAAATTCGTTGATAGCGGTAGAAAAATCACTATCAACAAAAGTATGGATAACCATAGCTTTTTTGTTTTTAGCTGAATTTAAAATTCCGGTTAAAATTTCTTTGGACTTAACCATGGGGAATTTTTGGATTTCAAATTTATCTTCTGGGAATTGTACCAGCGCAGCTTGTGCCAGAGAATTAGCTGTTTCCCCTAAGGAGTCAGAAATAATGTAAATATTGTTTGTGGACATAAAGAAACCTCATTTCACATAACTTAGTAAAAATTTTCTATCTATAGTATACAAAAATGAAGGCGCTACCGCAATTAGAAAAGCAATTTAGCTCGCATTTAGGCAATAATTTTATACTGAAAAACTTGTAAATAATTATTGACGCTGTTGAGCAATTTAGATATAATGGAAAAGAACTGTTAAGTTATGTACTGAATTAACGGTTACTTTAAAGCACGGAGGGAGGGAAACAACCATGTCAAAGACAGTCGTTCGTAAAAACGAATCTCTTGATGACGCTCTTCGTCGCTTCAAACGTTCCGTTTCAAAAACAGGTACTTTACAAGAATACCGGAAGCGTGAATTCTACGAAAAACCAAGTGTTAAACGCAAGAAGAAATCCGAAGCTGCTCGGAAGCGTAAGAACAAGCGCCGTTTCTAGTTTCTAGAGGAGGCAGACCGTGATGGCTCATTTTGAGGCATTACCTAAGGACATGATTGCCGCTGATGAAGTAAAGGCCGTTTTACAAGAAACGTTAACGCTCTTGGAGCGACTCTTCATCTGACCTCGAAAATAGGTCAAAGGGCGCTTTGATGCCTAGAAAGAATTATTTAATATAATACTTTGAAAAACCGCTGTTAAGGCGGTTTTTTTATTGCTTTATATTTATGATACCTAACATAAAAAACCTTTTGGATTCTTCGCTCCAAAAGGTTAGGTTAGGACCTATTCTTTAATTTTTAGGGCTTGCTTTAAGTTTTTTTGAACTTTAACTTGCTCGTTTTTAGGAACAATTTCAAAGGAGACGCCATCAATCATTTGGCTTTGTCCTTGGAGTTGGATCTGTTCAATATTATCTGCTGCGCCGTCATTGTAGTTAGCTGCAATTGTCTTAATGTCATCAAAGGTTAAGTCAGTTTTGACATTCGATGAGATGGCATTTAAGATTTGTTGGTATTTAGTCAAACTATCAAAAGAAGCAATCTTTTTCACCATAGCCATGAGGACGATTCGTTGCCGCATTTGGCGACCGTAGTCTCCACGAGAATCCTCATAACGCATGCGGGTGAAAGCAAGGATGTTATCACTATTGATGGTAACCATCCCTTTGTCAAAGTGGTGTCCTAGGTTAGTGAAATCTAGGTCGTTATCAACTTTAACAGGACCAACAGCCTTGGATAATTGTTCCATCCCTTTCATATCCATTTCGACATAGTGGTCAATAGGAATATCAAGGTAGTTTTGTAAGGTGTTAATAGCCCCAGCCACGTCACCGTAAGCATAGGCAGCATTAATTTTGTTATCCGAACCATGATTGGCAATGGCAACTTTGGTATCCCGAGGGATAGAACTAAGGTTGATTTCTTGGGGGCAATGGCCGCTACCATCATGGTATCTGATCGTCCTTGGTAGGTTCGACCGTATTCACCGGTATCGACCCCCAAAAGTAAAACAGAGAATGGCTGGGACTTTTCAAGGTTCACGCTACCTTCTCGTTTGTCTTGCGTTTTAACAGTTTTATATGTGCTATCAACGGCCTTCTTGGCGTCGAAGTAGAACTTTCCGCCGATGGCCCCTACAATTACGATAAGTGCGACAATCACACCTAAAATCAATTTCCAAGCATTATGCTTTTTATGTTTGTGATGGTGACCGTGATGCTTATGTTGTACTTGGTCTTGATCATTAGCCATATGTATAATTCCTCCCATAAACAACTCTAGCAATGAGTTGATCTAATACTGCTTAAGTATAGCACAAGTTGAGGTTGATGAAAGTACTTAGCAAGACATTTTTTCATCGTTTGACCATGAAAAAAACTATAATACAAAAATAAATTAGAAAAAAATGATAAAACCAATTGACACTTTTCATAATCGATGATAAGATGGAAACCATAAATTACATAAGACGTCAAAGTAGCGTTGAACTTGGGAGTCAGAAAGCCGTTGGGTGATGCGAAACGGTCAGGGGGTAAGCGCCAAATACAGACGTGGTTCAATCTTATGCGGTCTTGATGGGAGCCGTTATCCTCCTATAAGATAGGCAGATGCCTAAGCTGGGTGGTACCACGCACGAAGCGTCCTGGTTGAGCACATTAGTGTTTAATCAGGACGCTTTTTGACGTTTAAAGGAGCGATTGTGATGAAGAAGGCCTATCAAAGTAAGTGAAGTTCGGATATTTGAGAGAAATGAGGTAGATTTGCTATGAAAAAGATTAATTTTATGGAAGCATTAAGCATTTTAATTGTAATGATTTTAGTCCTGGGGGTCAGCGTTATTGGCTTGGGACTCTCGCCCCAAGTACCAGTTTTATTTGTAACTGGTCTGATTTTTGCCTGGGCAGCTGTACGACGGATTTCTTTTGAAGAATTACATGAAGGAATTAAGGAGGGAATTAGTACCGCTATTGTACCAATCTTTTTATTCATGTTAATTGGATCTTTAATTGCTGTATGGATTCAAGCGGGGATTATCCCTTCTTTAATGGTTCTAGGTTTTAAATTGGTTAGTGTCCAATTCTTTGTGCCTTCCGTATTCGTGGTTTGTGCTTTAGTCGGAGTTGCCATCGGGAGTGGTTTTACCACGATTTCGACAGTTGGAATTGCTCTTTTTGGGATGGGCCTTACCTTAGGTATCAACCCAGCTTTAGTTGCTGGTGCGATAGTCTCAGGGGCTATTTTCGGGGATAAGACATCACCTTTATCCGATTCGACTAACTTGGCCTCAGCTGTTGCGGGTTCTGATTTATTTGCCCATATTAAAAATATGATGTGGACAACAATTCCGGCTTTTATTTTATCCCTAGTGGTTTTTGCCATCTTAGGTATGTCACATGCAACGGCCAGTTTAACCAAGATTAATCACACAATATCCATTTTGGAAAATAATTTCTCGGTTTCTTGGTGGGCGGCTCTTCCTGTACTTTTAATGTTTCTTTGTTCTTGGCGTAAGATTCCGGCCATTCCAACTTTATTTTTGAACATTATTGTGTCAATCGTGATGGCTTTCATCCAAAGTCCTAAATTAAATATTGCGCAACTAGTGGGCTTAATTCAATCCGGTTTCGTTTCTAAAACCGGCGACAAGACAGTTGATGCTCTATTATCACGTGGGGGCATTGATAGTATGATGGGAACGGTGTCTTTAATTATCATGACTTTGGCTCTCGGGGGAATTTTGATGCGAGTTGGTGTGATTGAAACGGCGATGAAGCCCTTGGTTGACCGCCTTACTAAGCCAGGAAGTCTGATTACGACTGCAATTTTTGCCGGTATTGGGGTAAACCTCTTTGTTGGGGAACAATACTTATCTGTTATTTTACCAGGGAATGCTTTTAAGCCGGCCTTTAAGAAGTTGAACTTAGATCCTTTAGCTCAATCTCGGGTTCTGGAAGACGGAGGTTCAGTGATTAACTACTTGGTTCCTTGGGGCGTGGCCGCTTCCTTTGCAGCTTCAGCCTTAGGGGTTTCAGTTATAGCTTTCTTGCCATTTACGATTTTTGCTTGGTCCTCACCAATTTTCTCCATCCTTTCCGGGGTGACAGGGATTGGTTTAAAGCGACGTGAGGTAATGGCTTAAACCTTAGGAGTATCTGCGGATACTCCTTTTTTGTCTAGTTAGAATTTGGTACAATTAAGAAGAATAAGGAAAATTGTGAAAGGATGAAAATAAGTGGATGCACATAATTTATCACAACGCCTCTTAACGGTAGCTAGTTTTGTTGAGGAGGGGGCACGGTTAGCTGATATTGGCTCCGATCACGCTTACTTGCCAGCTTATTTAGCCTTAAACGGTAAGCTTAGCTATGCGGTAGCCGGTGAAGTTGTTAAAGGACCTTATGAAAATGCTCAGCACGTGATTCGTAAGGAAGGTTTAGAAAATCAGGTAGTAGCACGTTTGGCCGATGGTTTGGCTGCAATTACGGAAGCTGATGAAATCGACACGATTACGATCTGTGGTATGGGTGGACCATTAATTGTTGATATTTTGAGTCGAGATCCAAGTAAGCTGGCTCGGCACCCCCGTTTGATTTTGCAACCAAATGTCGGTGAAAGTAGTGTCCGCCAGTGGTTATGTCAAAATAATTATCATTTAGAAAACGAAGTGATTTTGTCTGAAGATAAGCACACATATGAAATTTTGGTGGCCAACTACCAATCTGGTCCACAAATGGTGTTAACTGCTCAGGAACTTAAGTATGGTCCGTACCTAATGACCGAAAAGAATTCGGCCTTTGTTGCTAAGTGGCAAGCCAAAATTACTAAATTACAAAAGGTGCAAGCTCAATTACAAAAGGCTAAGGAAGTACCTACGATAAAGATGGCCGCTTTAACAAGTGAAATTGAAGAAATCGAGGCGATGTTATATGGTTAAAGCAAGTGAAATTATAGCCTGGATGGACGAAATTGCTCCGCCTACGATTGCCGAACAAGGAGATCCGATAGGTTTGCAACTAGGGGATGTTAACCAAGAGGTCCAAACTGTTTATGTGACTTTGGATGTCCGTCCTGAAACCGTATCTGCTGCTATAGAGGCGGGGGCCGACATGATTTTAGCTCATCATCCGGCCATGTTTGTGCCGGTCCGCAAGTTTGACATGCGTAATCCCCAAAATCGTATGTATGCAGAGATTATTAAGCATGATTTAGTGGTTTATGCCGCGCATACCAACTTAGATAACGCACCTGACGGGATGAATGACTGGCTGGCCCAAGCTTTGAATTTAAGTGCGACTAGTGGATTATTGCCAGCTCAAAAAGGCCCTGTGGGAACTTATGCTATGGGACGGTAGGTGACTTGCCCCAAGCCATGACAGTTGCAGAATTTAGTAATTATTGTAAAAAAACTTTTCATTTATCTGGATTACGCTTAATCTCCAAGGATTTAAATGCTACAATTAAAAAGGTTGCGGTATTAGGTGGTTCAGGGGGCAAGTTCTATTCTGAAGCCCTAAAGCAAGGAGCGGATGCCTATGTGACTGGAGATATTTCTTATCATACCGGCCATGATATCTTAGCGAGTGGCTTACATGGTTTTGATTTGGGTCACCATATCGAAGCGATTTGTGAAGTGAAACTAAGTGAAGGCTTGACGAACCAAGCGCAAAAAGCTGGCTGGCAGTTAAAAATTGTCACCAATCAAATTAATACCGACCCATTTACTTTTAGATAAGAGGTGCACTTTTGATGGAAAAGTATGAAAATTTAATTCCCCGTTTTTTAAAGTATGTCAAAGTTAATACCCGCTCAGATGAAGCTTCTAAGACGGTTCCTTCCACCCCTAGTTTAGTGGAATTTGCTAAAAATTTAGCCCAAGAGCTTGAAGAAATTGGTTTGCAAGATGTGCAAATCATGGATGATGGCTATGTTTTTGCGACTTTGCCAAGTAATTTGGATTATGACGTTCGGACTGTAGGTTTCATCTCTCACTTTGACACTGCGGATTTCAACGCTGAAAATGTCAATCCGCAAATCGTGGAAAACTATGATGGTCAGTCAGTGATTAATTTAGATGCTGAGGGTAAATTTGTTTTAGACCCGGCTGAATTTCCAAGTTTAAAAAAATACCAAGGCCACACCTTAATTACGACAGATGGGTTGACCTTATTAGGGGCCGATGATAAGGCTGGCGATGCTGAGATTATTACTGCGATGGAATACTTGATTCAACATCCAGAAATTAAACATGGTCCTGTGAAAGTTGCTTTTGGACCGGATGAAGAAATAGGGACTGGGGCGGATAACTTCCATGTCAAAGAATTTGGTGCAGATTTTGCCTACACTGTGGATGCTGGCCCTCTAGGTGAGTTGGAATATGAAACTTTTAACGCGGCCCAATTGGAATTAACCTTCCATGGTAAAAATGTGCACCCCGGTTCAGCTAAGGGCTTGATGATTAATGCCTTACAATTAGCGGTTGATTTCCAAAACCAATTACCAGCTAATGACGTACCTGAAAAAACCGATGGTCGTCAAGGTTTCTATCACTTGCTTAAAATTGAAGGAACTGTTGAGGAAGCTAAAGCGGTTTACATTATTCGCGATCACGATCGCCAAATTTTCGAAGCACGTAAGAAATTAGTTGAAGATATTGTGTCCTTTATGAACGAAAAAGCTGGCCGTGGGGTGGTCTCTTACGAAATGTATGATCAATACTACAACATGCGTGAAATCTTAGAAAAAGACATGTCAGTGGTAGAAGTAGCCAAAAAAGCGATGGAAAACTTAGATATTAAGCCAATTATTGAACCGGTTCGTGGGGGGACTGATGGCTCTAAGATTTCATTCTTAGGTTTACCAACACCTAACTTCTTTGCCGGTGGTGAAAATATGCACGGTCGTTACGAATACGTATCAACTACGGTAATGGCCCAAGCTACAGATACCATTTTAGAAATTATTCGTTTAGTTGCTGCTGAAAAAGCTTAGGTATAAAGTAAAGCTGACATGCTAGAAAAAGAGCCTAGCACGTCGGCTTTTACTGTTTTTGCCAAAATTTGACGGTCAGGGTAAATAAAAGGACGCTAATGGTTAGATGGCAATAAAAGATTTGAAATTTTGTATACTAATGTTATCAGCAACCCCAAGATTTCCCCTTGAAAAAGCTGATTGCTAATTAACATAAATCTAACTTAACCCAATTCCCCTTAAAATGGGTTAGTTACATCTTTATTTGACCCTTGATTTTCCCCTATCGAGGGTCTTTTTGTCGTTGCATATTCATAATGAATATATGGCACAAATAGTGTTAAGTTTGAGGATTTTTGACTATGTTAAAGGTACATGCTATATTGGAATTGTGAAATAAAAAACAAGTAGAAATTGGAGGAATTCAAGATGGTGGAATACCGTGTTGAGTCAGATACCTTAGGTGACGTAAAAATTCCCGCTGATGCTTTATGGGGACCACAAACTGAAAGGAGTCGGCACAATTTTCCAACCGGGAAACTTATGCCCTTGAATTTAATTCGGGCTTTAATTCAATTAAAAAAGGCAGCCGCGCAAGCTAATTTTACTTTGGATAATTTAACTGCTGAAAAGAGTACTTTAATTGTTAAAGCTTGTAATGAATTGTTAAATTTAGGCGATGAAGAATTACAAAAAGCCTTTCCCTTGAAAATTTATCAAACAGGTTCTGGAACCCAGACAAACATGAATACCAACGAAGTTATTGCTCATGTGGCTGCCAAGTTGGATGACAGTGTGGAAATTTTACCAAACGACGATGTTAATCGAGGCCAAAGTTCAAATGACATCTACCCAACAGCCATGAATATTGTGGCAATTGAAGCCGTAAAGAACTTAGAAGAATCGGTGCAAACTCTAATTGCTGCATTGGAAGAAAAGCAAGCAAAGTACTGGTACACTGTGAAAATTGGGCGGACGCACTTACAAGATGCAACCCCATTGACTTTCGGGCAAGAAATTTCTGGCTGGGTTTCTATGTTGGAACATGATTTAGAATACCTCAGGCAATTAGCTCCAACTCTAAATGAATTAGCTATTGGGGGAACTGCAGTGGGAACTGGTTTGAATGCTGTACCTGGTTTTGCCGATATAATTGCAAAGAAGATGTCTGATATCTATCATACGGACTTTACGGCTACTTCTAATAAATTTTATGGATTAGCAGCCCACTCCGGCCTAAATGTTGTGCACGGGGCTTTCAAGTCTTTGGCTAGTGATATGATGAAGATTGCTAATGATATTCGTTTTTTGGCTTCTGGTCCACGAGCTGGGTATGGTGAATTGAAGATTCCTGCTAACGAACCAGGCTCATCTATCATGCCAGGAAAAGTTAACCCAACTCAATGTGAAGCTGTAACTATGGCTGCTGTGCGTGTTATGGGGAATGATGTAGTAGTAACGATGTCTGCTTCACAAGGTAACTTTGAAATGAACGTCTTTAAACCTGTTTTGATTGATGCCTTCCTAGAGTCGGCAGATTTATTAGCTGGTACGATTGATGGTTTTACGGAACACTTAGTTAAAGGCTTAGAAGTCAATGAAAAACGCATGGAAGAATTGGTTGAAAATTCTTTGATGACTGTGACGGCTTTATCACCACATATCGGTTACCACGACAGTGCGGTGATTGCGCAAACCGCCGAAAGAAATGGGGTTACTTTACGGCAAGCCGCCTTGGAATCTGGTAAGGTAACTGCAGAACAATATGACGAATGGGTGAATCCCTTAAAGATGACCAACGTCGATTAGCGAGGTAGGAATATGACTGGAAAATTTGTTTTTATACCTCAAGAATTTACGAGTTTAAAAAATCAATATGATGCCGTGATTATAGGTTCGGGCGCGACAGGTTTAGTAGCGGCTTTACAAGCACGTGAACTAGGCATGCGGGTTGTAGTTTTAGAAAAGCTGGACAAATTAGGTGGGAACACTAATCGGGCTTCGTCAGGGATGAATGCCGCCGAAACTTATGTCCAATCACGTAAGGGGATTGTTGATGAAATGGATAAGTTTTATCAAGAAACTTATCAAGCAGGGGGAAAGATGAATGATCAAAATCTTTTGAGGTACTTCGTTTCTCATGCCGGCTTAGCGGTAGACTGGTTAGCAGCTCACAGTATTTTTTTAAATGACTTAACGGTTACCGGAGCCATGAGTATTAAGCGGACTCACCGACCAACAAGTATGGTTCCGATTGGGGGCTTTTTAATTACAGAACTTTTAAAAGTAGTTCAAAGATATGATATTCCTGTTGTCCATAAAACTTCAGTCACCGAATTGGTACAAGTAGATGGTAAGATTTGTGGAGTTAAGGTCATCAATCAGGCTGGTCAAGAAAAGACGATTGTAGCTAAAGCTGTGCTCTTAGCGACTGGTGGTTTTGGCGCTGGTAAAGAAATCATCGCTAAATATCGGCCTGACCTGTTGGCTTACAAGACTACTAACCATGAAGGAGCCACTGGGGATGGTTTGGTCTTAGCCCAAAAAGTGGGTGCCCAGTTAGTTGATATGAATTTAATTCAGGTTCACCCGACGGTCCAACAAGATCAACCACATGCTTTTCTAATTGGGGAAGCTGTTCGGGGAGAAGGAGCAATTTTGGTTAACCAAAAAGGGCGACGTTTTGTTAATGAACTGGATACACGCAAGGTTGTTTCAAATGCGATTACCGCTTTGCCTGAACAAAGTGCCTACTTAGTCTTAGACCAATCGGTCCGTAACCGGGTCAAGGCCATCGAATTTTACGACAAGACAGGTTTGGTGGAAAATGCTACAAGTTTAGAAGAGCTAGCTGAAAAGATTAGGGTGCCGGTTAAAACTCTCTTGGCTACTGCTAAACGCTACAATGAGTTAGTAGCTAAAGGTGAAGATGAAGATTTTAGTCGTAGCATGAGTCTTCATACTTTAGAAAAAGGTCCATTTACCGCGATTCACATCGCGCCTGCTGTTCACTACACTATGGGTGGGATTCATATTACGGACAAAACGGAAGTGCTTGACAGTGATGGAAAAGTGATTGCCGGTCTCTTTGCAGCTGGGGAAGTTGCGGGCGGTTTACATGGAAATAATCGTGTTGGGGGAAATTCGATTGCCGAAACGGTCGTTTTTGGGATGCAGGCTGGCCGTCAAATGAAGGTTTATACTGATAGCCTTAAACGATGAAAGTGAAGATAAGCTTTATAGCTGTATTTAGTTAATAGTAACAAAAAACGGTTTTCGCACGAAAACCGTTTTTTATGAATAGGATACTATTTTACCCTTCGTAGCCGACCATGAGACCACCTTCTTCTGCATAGTAAGAGCAAAGTCCCCGTAACTCTACGATATCAACTTGGCTTTTAGGGTGAGCGGCTCGGATAGCAGAAGCTAAGGCTTGGGCGCCGTCAGGATTATTGTTGTGACCAATTTTAGCTCGTCCGTGGTCAAAACCATGGGCTTCCATTTCGGAAAGTAACAGGCGGATAGCCTTTTTAGCACCCCGTGCTTTACCGACGGATTCTAAGTCCCCGGAATCACTAGCACGACCGACCATACGAATTCCTAACATACCGGCTAGTTTAGCGATAGTTCCGTTAACACGTCCGTTACGGGCTAAGTTAGTTAAATCTTCTAGGGCAAAAGCTAAATGGGTACGTTGGTGGTAAGCAGTCATTTGGGCGGAGATTTCTTCAAAACTCAAATCTGCTTTGACTAATTCCGCCATTTTTTCTACTAAAAGTCCCATTTCGGGACCAGCTGATTTGGAGTCAAGCATGAAAATTTTTTGGTTGTTTTTTTCTTCTTGATTAATGCTAGCGGCTTGCTGAGCGGCGTTGTAAGAACCGGAAAGTTGGCTGGTAATGGTTACCCCGTAAACTTCATCGGCATCTCCGAAAGCTTCTTGCCAGCGGTGAACATTGGGGCAAGAAGTACTGGTTTTATCGTTAGTAGCCTTTAATTTAGTTTTTAGTTTTTTTAAATCGAGATTTTGGTCATCATGAATTTCTTGACCATCAATAATTAAGGTTAATGGCACATTTTCAAAGTTAACGCCATCAAGAGCCAGAATATCGGCGCTCGAATCCGCAATGATTTTTTTGATCATAGTTTACTTGTCCTTTTTCTTTGTAATATCTTGTTTAAAGTGTACCTGGAACGTAGTTTCTTGTCAAGGGTTACGGTATAACCGATGACCGGTTTTGGCTTGACTTTTGATTTTTTTTTGGTTAAATTATTAAGCAAAAGCAAGAGAAAGGGTACAAGATGGAAAGAGAAATTTTACCGGCTTACACCGAAATTCCTGATGTAGGCTTGTATTTAGAGCAGACCAGTAACTATCTAAATCGTTATTTGGAACCTTTAGATATCAAGGTGACCAATTCAATGTTGAGTAATTATGTTAAAAAACACATAATCACTAGTCCTGAAAAAAAACAATATTCACGGCAACAAATTTGTTATCTATTTTTCATTACTTTGACTAAAAGTGTGATGTCTTTAGACGAACTAAAATTGGCAGTAGCGATGCAACAATCAAGTTATGAAACCGAAGTGGCTTATAACTATTTTCGAGCAGAATTAAAGAAGGTTGTCGATCACGTTTTTGAGGGAACGAATTTACCACCTCTAGATTGTCAAAAAGCACACCCTAATAAAATTTTTTTGCGAAATACAATTTTAGCAACGGTTTATCAGGTGTATATTAAGCGTTATTTACACGAGGCCAACTTGTTAACGGAGACAAACTAAGGTAACATTAGGAAGAAGAATTTAGTAAAGAGGTTTTTTATATGTCACAAGATAAATTAGTTGATTTACACTGTCATATTTTACCAGGATTAGATGATGGCTCCCCTGATTTAGAACATTCCTTGAACCTTGCACGTGAGGCAGTGGCGGATGGTGTGACGCATATTTTGGCGACACCTCACCATTTAGATAATGAATACGTAAATCACGCGACGGATGTTGTTAAAGCAGCGGCGGATTTTCAAGCTCAATTAGATGCCCAAGGAATTGAGCTCGCAGTCTTTCCTGGTCAAGAAGTTCATATCAATGGTGATTTACTTCAACGTTATGATGACCTATTGGGGATTGATGAAAATAAGCGTTACATGTTACTTGAATTTCCTCATGGTGAAGTACCTGGCTATGCTAAGCGTTTGATTTTTGATTTGCGTAAGGTGGGGACTACGCCGGTCATTGTTCATCCAGAACGTAATCGTGGTTTTCAAAAAAATTTGGATTTACTTTATGATTTCATTAGTGAAGGTGCCTTAGCTCAGTTGACTGCTACCAGCTATTTAGGAGGGTTTGGGAGCAGAGTACAAGAAATTTCCGAACAATTGGTGGCACATAATTTAGTGCAAATCATGGCTTCAGATGCCCATACCCTAAAGGGACGGAAGTTTGTGTTGGGAGAGGCTTTCGATAAATTAACCAAAAAAATGGGGTCAGAAGTGGCGCAGCAGTTTGAACTTAATGCCGAAAACTTAATCAATGGTCAAAGAGTTGTGGCCCAGGATTTCACTCGTCCTAGTCAAGGATCCATTAGTCAAAGAAAGGAACGGAAAAAGAAGCGATTCTTTTTCTTTTAAGAGGTCGTTTATGCAATTAATTATTTCACCCTCCAAAAAAATGCAAATTAATCAGGATGATTTTGAGGTTTTTGACCAGCCTTACTATCAAGATCAGTCCAACTATTTGCGAGATGTTTTACGCAAAATGGATTTTGCGGAATTAAAGAAACTCTGGCAAGTTAGTGATAAATTAGTGAGTGCCGGTATCGAGGATCTGAAGCGCTTGGATTACGCTCAAGGTCTCACACCTGCGATTATGGCTTATACAGGTTTGCAATACCAAGCTATAGGCGCAGATTTATTGACCCAAGCGCAGTTAGATTACCTCCAAGACCACTTGTGGATTTTATCCGCTTTTTATGGAGCCTTGCGACCTTTCGATGGGGTTCAACCACATCGTTTAGACATGAAAGATAGTTTGAATGGTGAAAAAATGTATGATTTTTGGGGCGAACGTTTAGCCGATTTAGTAGCTGAAAATGGTCCTGTGATTAATTTAGCCTCTGATGAGTATGCTAAGTCAGTTCAACCTTATTTAGAAGCGAAGAACTTTATCACCATTGCTTTTAAAGAAAAAAATTCCAACGGGAAATATGTCACTAAAGCAACGAATGCTAAGCGGGCTCGGGGATATTTTGTACGTTGGTGTGCCGAAGAAGGAATTAGTGATGTGACTCAACTCAGAAATTTCGATTTAGTCGGTTGGACTTATAATTCCGAACTTTCACAGGATAATTTATTAACCTTTATCAAGTAATCATAATCCTTGCTAGTTAATCTGGTAAGGATTTTTTGGCAATTTGTCTTGCAATAATAGTTATTTTTGTGATATCATTATGATATCAAAGGAGGAAATCAGATGACTGCAGATAAAAATACCTCCTTTCTCTTACGCTTGCCCGCCAAGATGAAGGAGTTGTTAGAAAATCGTGCCAAGGCCGAAAATCAAAGTTTGAATGGTTATCTCAATTCCGTTTTAGAAGCTGAATTAAATACCGAAAATCAAACCGAAACCTTGGAGCAGCGGCAGTTTATGGGGCAAAAAATCCCCGCTAGTAAGATTGATCTTAAGAATGGTTTGGTCGAGATTGCTGGAATCTATTATCGTTACCTGATTGAGGGTAATCAGCCTGCAGAAAAGCGGGACTATATTGTTTTAGAGGTGACTGGTAATATCGTCACTTTACGCCCCTTAGTATAAATGAAAGTAGGGAAGAAGTTATGTTAGGAGTTAAAATTGTTAAGCAAAATTGTCAAGGTTTGGTGGAAACTTTAGGGAAGTATTCCCGGAGTGTGGATGCAGGTTTGCATTTCTATGTTCCTTTAATTCAAAGGATTGTTCCGGTGGAGATGGCCATGCACCCTTTAAAGTTACAAAAATATTCTGTAATTACTAAGGATAACGCGGATATTGAAGCATCGGTAACTTTGAATTATCATGTTACAGATGCTCGTAAGTACACTTATGAGAACAGTGATTCAGTAGAATCAATGGCCCAATTAGTTCGCGGACACTTACGTGATATCATTGGGCGTCTGGATTTGAACGAGGCCCTAGGATCAACTTCTAAGATTAATGCCGAATTGGCCCAAGCTATTGGGGACTTAACAAATATCTACGGAATTAATGTTGACCGGGTCAATATTGATGAATTAACGCCTTCGATTGAAATTCAAAGAGCTATGGACAAGCAATTGACAGCTGATCGGGAAAAAGTGGCTGCTATTGCTCGTGCTGAAGGGGAAGCGCGTAATATCAAATTAACAACTGATGCTAAGAATCAGGCTTTGATTGATACTGCGCAAGCGCAAGCGCAGGCCACCAAAACTAAAGCTGATGCGGAAGCTTACCGGATTGCTAAGATTCAAGAAGCTTTAGGACAAGTTGATGAGAATTACTTCAAGGATCAAAGCTTAGAAGCTTTTGCTCGCTTGGCAGATGGTAACAACAACTTAGTGGTTTTAAGTAAGGACGAAGTAACCAAGCTTGCTGATCTTCCTGCAGCTAAGAAAATTTGGGAAGAATCATAGGAGGTACATGTCCAATGAAAAAAGAGCAAAGATTCGAGGTTATCTACCGTCAAGGAATTGTAACGGATTATAAAATTGTGGTGGATAGGGTGACTGGGGTCAATTATCTTATATATAACAGTGGCGAAGGTACGGGCTTAACGCCACTGTTAGATGCACAAGGAAACGTTGTCGTGACGCCTGTTACGTCTATAGCCACTAATCGTAGTTATTGACGAGGGGAGGAAAAGTTATGCTAAAAGTTTTAAAAATGTTAGGATATTTTCTTTTTGGAGGTTGTCTATTAGCCCTGTTTTTGCTCGTGCAAGGAAATGGTAGTTACCATGTTGAATTTCTGCATTTATACTTAGGTTTGATGTTACTAACCTATCCTATTTTTCGCATCAAAAATCCGAACTGGTTTAGTGCTCAAGTAGCTAATTATCGGCAAAATAATTTTGATAATTACCAAAATCAAAGAGCTAAATATCAAAAAATCGGTCCTTGGTCCAGTCCAGGTGTGCGAGTTAATCCCTACGA
The DNA here is from genome assembly GCF_000615765.1 of Ligilactobacillus equi DSM 15833 = JCM 10991. Classification (GTDB taxonomy): domain Bacteria; phylum Bacillota; class Bacilli; order Lactobacillales; family Lactobacillaceae; genus Ligilactobacillus; species Ligilactobacillus equi. The sequence continues at coordinate 25,002 of NZ_BAMI01000009.1, forward strand.
ATACAGTACAGTTTATCCCATTTCTTATGATTGGGGCTACGGTCTAGGTAAGAGCATTTTATTAACTGTGTTATACTTATTTTTAGCACCAGCTTTTTGGTTGTTGGCTTACTTCATGCAAAGAAATAAGTAAAGAAGGTGATAATTTGAAATTAAAAGCGTATCTCTTACGTAGCCAAGCTGCTTATGCTAGTTTAGGTGCAGAAAGCTATTTGGAAGATGGGCAGACTTTGGCACAGGCAGATTTGTTTGCCAAATATGGACGCATTATTTTAGCTCAAACGGGTCAAGGAACCTATAAGATGATTCCCATTTCCAAATACAATGGGGATGCTATGTATACTCAAATACCTTATGAATTAGTTGTTTTAGACTAGAAGTAAAATTATTTAAAGAAATACCGGTTAAATTAACAAATTACCGGTATTTTTTGGTAGAATGAGGTGTGATGCAAAAAAATGGAGGGAAGAAACACGTTGAATAGTTGGTTATTTTTAGCCCTAATTTTATTAGTGGCCTACCTGGGAAAAAACTCTTCACTAATTATTGCTACGGTTGCGGTTATGCTTTTTAAGCTTTTGCCTCAAAGTGACAAATTATTAAATCTCATCCATGCTAAAGGAATTAACTGGGGGGTGACCATCATTACGGTTGCCGTTTTGGTGCCGATTGCAACTGGTGAGATTGGCTTTGAGGATTTAATTAAGGCTTTCAAGTCACCAGCTGGTTGGATTGCGGTGGCCTGTGGGGTCTTAGTGGCAGTGCTCTCCAAAAATGGGTTGGGCTTTTTAGCGACTTCACCTCAAGTGACGGTGGCTTTAGTTTTAGGAACTATTGCCGGTGTCGTTTTCCTGAAAGGAATTGCGGCCGGACCAGTGATTGCGGCCGGAATCACTTACTGTATTATTACTTTATTTAAATTAAGCTTTTAAAGAGGAGACTATATGTTACAAGATTTAATGGGACGCGAAATTACGGCCATGGTTACTGATGAAAATGACCAGGCCATTTTCGCTCAAAAAGATGGCCATACGTTCCGTTTAGCCAAAAGTGAACTTAAAAAGGTGCCTAAACCCGGTGCGATGATTACTGGTTTTGCTTATGAGGATGAAAACCACCACTTGGCTTTGACAAAAACTTTACCTAAAAGTCGCCTAGACTGGTATGATTGGGGTACAGTCGTTAAAGTTAACCGCTCTTTAGGGGTTTTTGTTGATATTGGTTTACCTAATAAGGATGTGGCAGTATCTTTAGATGACCTACCAACTATTACAGAATTATGGCCTAATGTGGGTGATAAGCTATTATTAGCCTTAAAAGTTGACGCCAAGGGTCGTTTATGGGGGGAATTAGCTACAGAAGAACAAATTCGTCAAGTTTCCGTACGAGCTGATCGCAAAATGAAAAACCGCAATGTGACCGGAACGGTTTACCGGTTGAAGATGGTAGGAACTTTTATTTTAACAGATCACTACAATCTTGGTTTTATTCACCCTTCTGAAAGAGAACAAGAACCCCGTTTAGGGCAAGTTGTTTCTGGGCGGGTAATTGATGTCAAACCTGACGGTAGCCTCAATATTTCTTTACGTCCGCGTGCCTTTGAGGCTATTGGCGATGATGCCCAAATGATTTTAGCTGCTTTGCAACACACGCCGGGGTATGTCCTGCCGTTTACAGATAAATCTTCTCCTGATGAGATTAAGGCATATTTTGGAATTAGTAAGGGTCAATTTAAGCGGGCTGTGGGTCATTTAATGAAGGCCGGTGTTGTGAAGCAGGCTGATGGACTATTGGAATTAATTCAACAAGATTAGGCAGAAAGGGTTACGGTAAGGTAGTGGATGATGCTTTATAAATACAAAGAAAGTTATAAAAAAATTGCCATGGGCTTGCTGTCTTTTATTCCTGACTTAAAGGAATTATCCCATTTGCAAGAAGTGATGGATTGGTATGCTCAGAGTGAGGAACGTCAACTATATCTTTGGCAAAATGATCATGGTGATTTTGCTGGAGTCGTAGGAGTAGAGGTTGTGCCGGACTTAGTTTTAGTGCGTGAAATTGCGGTTTCTCCCGCCCAACGCCAAGAAGGTGTGACCTACTTGATGTTAGATGAATTAGAAAAGCTCTACCAGCGTAAATTGATGGGGAGTATTGAAGTTAGCAGTCTAATTACGAAGTGGGAACAAAGGAAAAATGGCTAATGAAGAAGATGTTTTGACCTTTAAATTGCAAAGTTTTGAAGGTCCGCTAGATTTATTGTTGCACTTAATTAAGCAAAATGAAATGGATATCTACGATATTGAGATGGTTGCTATTACCAGTCAGTACTTAGACTATCTCCACCGCATGAAAAAAATGCAACTAGACATTGCCGGTGAATATTTGGTAATGGCGGCAACTTTGTTAAATATTAAGAGTCGCTTACTTTTGCCAAATGAGCAAGCGCCCCAAGTTGAAGATGAAACTTATGAAGATCCGCGTGAAGAATTGGTGCAACAATTACTTTTACACCAAGCCTTTAAGGAGCAGCCGCAAATCTTAAGGCTTTGCTGATGAACGCCAACAATTAATCAGTCGCCCCCAAGCGTTGGTACCTGAAGACGCAAAATTAGGGCAACTTGAGGATGGGCTCGAAGTGAAGGCTTTACAGCAGGCTTTCGTTCGTTTATTGACTAAAAAGAAACTAGAAGTAGTTCAAGCACCTCGGCAAGTTCAAGCGGAACGTTATACTATCAAAGATGAGATGCAACGTTTAAATAGGTTATTACAAGAAAATCACAAGCCTGTTTTATTTACGGCTTTATTTGAAAATGGTGACCGTGAAGAAATTGTAACGACTTTCTTGGCACTTTTAGAACTAGTCAAGCGCAAGAAAGTCGTTGCTAGCCAGAGTGAAGTACTGGGTGATTTAATGATTGAGAGGAAAGTCGATGCTATCGAATCAAGCTAAAGTTGAAAGTCTACTTTTTGTGAGTGGAAGCGAAGGAATCTCAGCCAGTCAGTTAGCACAATTGGTTGGCTTGATGAAGCCTGCAGTTTTGAGTCAAATTGAAAAACTGCAGGAAAAATATAAACAGGATACTTCTTGTTCCTTTGAAATTCTTCAAACGGGTGAAAATTTTAAGCTCGTAACTAAAAAGGGCTTTGCCCCTTTGGTGCGTCACTATTTTGAACAACCGACCACGACCAATTTGACGCCCGCTGCATTGGAAACCTTGGCGATTATTGCCTACGAACAACCGGTGACGCGGGTGGCTATCGATGAAATTCGAGGAGTATCTTCAAGTGGGATGATTCAAAAACTCTTGTTATTGAATTTAATTAAAGAAGATGGACGTTTAGATGTGATAGGGCGACCAATCTTATATGCAACCACCCAGGAATTTTTAGATTACTTTGGTTTAAAATCAGTGGCGGATTTACCCGAATTACCTAAAGAGGTAGAAGGTGGGGATGAAAAGCGCACAGAAGGCGAATTCTTAGAACTTTTCCAACAAACTTTGGATGAAGAAGCAACGGAGGAATAATGGAAGAAAGATTACAAAAAGTTATGGCTAACGCAGGGATTGCTTCCCGTCGGGCCAGTGAGAAATTAATTTTAGATGGTAAGGTTATGGTCAATGGTCAAGTCATCAAGGAACTTGGAGTAAAAGTGAGTCCTAGTGACGTGGTTTTAGTTAATGGTCAAGCCATTGACCGTGAAGATAAGGTTTATTACTTGCTTTACAAGCCACGTGGGGTGATTACAGCTGTTAAAGATGATAAAGGACGCAAAACCGTAGTCGATATTTTGGATGATGTGTCACAAAGGGTCTACCCGGTGGGACGGTTGGACTACGATACTTCCGGTCTCTTATTACTAACTAATGATGGTCAAATGGCTAATCGTCTTATGCACCCCCGTTACAAAGTTAATAAAACTTATGTAGCTAAAGTTAAAGGAATTCCTAGCAATGATGTTTTGAAACGGTTGCGCTTAGGGGTGATCATCGAAGGCAAAAAGACGGCGCCTGCTAAAGTGAAGGTAATTTCTAGTGATCGTCAGAAGCAAACCGCTATCGTGCAATTAACTATTCACGAAGGTCGGAATCACCAGGTAAGAAATATGTTAAAGGCTGTGGGGCACCCAGTACAAAAATTAAGCCGAGAAACTTATGGTTTCCTAACCTTAAAAGGTTTAACCTCTGGTGATTACCGGGCCTTAACTCGGGATGAAATTGATGAGTTGAAGAAAATGACCGGTTTGAAATAATTGAAAGTCTCCCTGGGGGACTTTTTTATTAAGGGGGATTTTTGATGGAATTAAGAAAGGCTCGGTTAGGTGATGCGAGTGCGATTGCGAAGTTAGAAGCTTTGAGCTTTCCGGTATCTGAGGCTGCGAGTTTAGCTAGTATCCAAGCCCGCATTCGAGTTTTTGGTAACCATTTTTGGTTATTGTTTAGCGATACCGGGAAACTTTTAGCTTTCGCTAACGGGATGGTTACAGATTGTCCTAATTTAGAAGATCGCATGTATGAACAAGCAGATTTACATCAAGAAACAGGAGCTTGGCAAATGATTTTTAGTTTGGTCACTCATCCAGACTATCGTAAACAAGGGTTAGCACAACAATGCTTGCAAGCTGCGATTGAGGATGCTCGTGTTCAAAAACGTCAGGGTGTGGTTTTAACCTGCAAGGATCATTTGATATCCTACTATGAAAATTTTGGGATGGTTAATGAAGGTTTTGCGGGCTCGACTCATGGGGATGTTAATTGGAATCAAATGCGCTTAAAATTTTAGCACTCGTTAATATCGAGTGCTATTTATTTGTATTTTTTGAGGGAAATCATTATAATAGAATATGAATTTAGGTGAAAGATGAGGGAAAAATATATGAATCCAGAAAAATTAACGGAAGCGACCCAAGCTTTGATTGGACAAGCCCAACAAATTGCTCAAACGCGCAAACATCAGGAAGTTGATGTGGCTCACCTATTGAAATTTGCTTTACAACCAGGTGAGCTGGGGCAGGATCTTTTTAAGCGGGCTGGGATTGACGTGGTTGATTTTGAAGGCCAAGTTGACCAGGAATTGGATAAAATTTCGGTCGTTCAAGGCAATGTTCAATATGGTACAAATCTGTCACCAGCTTTAAACCGCTTGTTTACTGAAGCAGAAGCTAAGCGTAATCAATTAGGTGATAGCTACATTGCAGTTGACACTTTATTATTGGCCTTGATGGACTTAGATGGTAATCCTTTGACTCGTTGGTTACAAGAGCAAGGGTTAACAGCTAAAAAACTAGCTAATGTAGTTAAAGATTTGCGTAGTGGTGAAAGAATTGTTGATAAAAATCAAGAAGGTCAATATAAGGCTTTAGAAAAATATGGGGTTGATTTAGTTAAGGAAGTCCGTCAGGGAAAACAAGACCCTATCATTGGAAGAGATGAAGAAATTCGTGATGTAATTCGGATTTTATCCCGGAAAAGTAAGAATAATCCCGTTTTAATCGGGGAACCAGGGGTCGGAAAAACGGCGATTGTCGAAGGGTTAGCTCAAAGAATTGTCCGGCGGGATGTACCAGAAAACCTTCGTGATAAAACGATTTTTTCTTTAGACATGGGCTCTTTAATTGCTGGGGCAAAATATCGTGGTGAATTTGAGGAAAGACTTAAAGCTGTGCTCAAAGAAGTCAAGAAATCTGAAGGTCGGATTTTGCTTTTTATTGATGAAATTCACACCATTGTTGGTGCCGGCAAAACGGAAGGTAGCATGGATGCTGGAAACCTTTTGAAACCAATGCTTGCCCGGGGAGAACTCCACTTGATTGGAGCCACAACCTTAGATGAATATCGTGAAAATATTGAAAAGGATCAAGCTTTAGAAAGACGTTTCCAAAAAGTACTGGTACAAGAACCAAGTGTTGAAGACACGATTGCAATCTTACGGGGCTTGAAAGAACGATATGAAATTCACCATGGAGTGAAGATTCATGACAATGCCTTAGTGGCTGCGGCTAGTTTATCTAATCGTTACATTACCGACCGTTTTTTGCCAGATAAAGCCTTAGATTTAGTGGATGAAGCCTGTGCAGAAATTCGTGTGGAATTAAACTCCGTACCCAATGAACTAGACGTTATTAATCGTCAAGTCTTACGCTTACAGGTTGAAGAAAATGCCTTGGAAAAGGAAAGTGATCCGGCTTCAAAAAAACGTCTGGAAGAAGCCCAGAAGCAATTAGCTGAGGCGAAGGAAGAAGCCCGCGTCCTTCAAGCCCGTTGGGATAATGAAAAAGAAGCTCTTAACCAGATTAGTGAAGTCAAAAATCAAATTGACCGTAAACAGCATGAATTAGAGCAAGCTCAAAATGATTATGATTACGAAAAAATTGCTCAAATTCAAAATGGTGAATTGCCTGCCTTACAAAAACAATTAGCACAGCTTCAGGTGGATACAGATAAGCAAAATAAGTTAGTGGAAGAATCAGTAACTCAAAATGAAATTGCTGCGGTTATTTCTCGTTTAACGGGGATTCCAGTGGCTAAGCTAGTTCAAGGTGAAAGAGAAAAACTCTTACATTTGGCAAATAGTTTGCATGAACGTGTTATTGGCCAAGATGAAGCTGTAGAAGCGGTGGCCAATGCCGTTCTTCGCTCCCGCGCTGGTCTTCAAGATCCGGGTAAACCATTGGGTTCATTCATGTTTTTAGGACCAACAGGGGTAGGGAAGACAGAATTAGCTAAAGCCTTGGCTGAAAATCTTTTCGATTCAGAAAGACATTTAGTTCGTATTGATATGAGTGAGTATATGGAAAAGACCTCTGTTTCACGTTTAATTGGAGCGGCTCCCGGTTATGTAGGTTATGAAGAAGGGGGGCAATTAACTGAGGCCGTACGACGTTCGCCTTACACGATTATCTTGCTTGATGAAGTAGAAAAAGCTCACCCGGATGTTTTTAATGTTCTCTTACAAGTTTTAGACGATGGACGTTTGACTGACGGGCAAGGTCGGACTGTTAACTTTAAAAATACTATCATGATTATGACTTCCAATTTAGGTAGTGATTTATTGCTCGAAGGTGTGAAAAACGATCGAATTAGTGAAAGCACCAAGGATGCGGTTTTGAAATTAGCTCAAGGTCACTTCAAGCCAGAATTCTTAAATCGAATTGATGATATTATCATGTTTACGCCATTAAGTTTGGCTGCAATCGAAAAGATTGTGGTTAAGATGGTGAAAAATTTAGCTAATCGCCTGGTTGAACAAGATATTGATTTGGAAATTTCTGATACGGCTAAGCACTACCTGGCTCAGGAAGGTTATGTACCAGAATATGGTGCACGGCCACTGCAAAGATTTATTACTAACCAAGTGGAAACTCCCTTAGCAAAAGAGATTATTGCAGGTCAAGTCCTACCGGGAGATCGAGTTACCATTGATTTAAATGACAAAAAGCAGTTAGAATTTAGTACCCAAAGAAAGGGTATTTAAAAAAGAGATAGGATATTGATCCTATCTCTTTTTTGGCGCTATTTTTCTGCAGGAGTATCGATGAATTTTTGGACTAGGGCTACGAATAACCAACCCGCGATGGCTGGAATCAACGCGCTAATGCCCATAGTAAAGTGTTCACCCGTTAAAGATGATACTAAGAAACCTAAGACTTCACCATAAATAGCACCCCAAAACATTGCTGTTAAATGTTTCATGAAAATCCACCTCTTTTAAATACAATTAGTAGTTTAGCATAAAAAAGGACGGATTGCATTAGGTAGAGGTGCGGTTTTACAAAAAAATATTTTTTTCAAAAACAATTTCGTATATTTTAAACTAAAATTTTCGAAATATATTGTTGGAAATTTACGCATAAGTTATTTATTAACGACAATGAAAGTTGATTTATCGCCACCTTATAACATGTACATGCAAAAACAAGGTTATAAAAATTTTATATATCACCAAGAGTTTGCTTTTACCAAACATGTATAGTCAAGTTTGAGGGAGTCTGGGGTGTTGTGCTTTTTCGAAGTCGTGTTATTATACGTGTATAAACATGTTCGGACTAAAAATAATAACAAATGGAGATTATGAAAATGAAAGTGAATAAAAAATCAATTGTAACCGGAGCATCACTTGCCGTATTAGTTAGTGGATCAGTTATTGCAGCTCCTCAAATTCAAGCTGACGATATCAACAATAACCAAACAAGCAATGAATTTAACTCATACATGTCAAGTCAAGTTAATGAAGATTTAAATCAAGCTAATAATAAAGTATCAACTCTCGAAAATAGTGTATATACAAATTCCGAGAATGTTAGTCAAAAGCAAGCAGCTTCTCAAGCTGCTACCCAAAATGTTGAAGAAGCTCAAGCTCAAGTCGTAGCCTCCCAAGTCTTGGTTAACGAAGCTCAAGCCAACACTGCAAAAGTTCAAGCTGATTATTCTCAGAGTCAAACTGAATTAGCACAAATGCAAGCTCAAGCAGAGGCTACTCAAGCCGCCTTCGATGACGCCTCCCAAGCACAGGTTGCAGCTCAAAAGCAAGTTGACGTAGCTAATTCCCACTTACAAGCTATTCAAGCCCAAATTGACGCTAATAATAATAAAATTGCTGATTTACAAGGTAAAGTAGATTTAGAACACTTACAGGCTAATGTTGCCCAAGCTCAACAAGTTGCAACTAATCAAGAAGAAAAATTAGCGCAAGCTCAGGCTGTAAAAGCGGATATTGAAGCGACTCAAAAAGAAATGGCTCAAGCGACTCAAAACTTAGCCACTGCTCAAACTCAAAAAGATGTTGCTCAAAAACAAGTTGCCAGTTTAAAAGACCAAATTAATATGGCTAATACGACCATTGTTAACGCGCGGAAAGCTGATCAAATTTTAGTTCAAGCCCAAAGTGCCTTGGCTCAAAATCAAACTGATGTGGTTAAAGCTCAAACAGCTCAAATTAAAGCGGAAACTAAGGTTAAAAGTTTACAAGACGCGGTGACTGTTGCTCAAGCTCAAGTTAATGATCTAACAGTAGCTAAAGCAAGTTTAAATGCTGATTTAACTAAGGCTAATGCTAATTTACAAAGTACTTTGAAGTTATTAAACGATGCAAGTGCTGCGGTGTTGGCTGATGATACTGAAATTAAAATAAGCAACCAATTTGTAGCAGCCTTGAAGAATTACGCTCACGGTCAAGGGGTAACTTCTGAGCAATTAACAACCTTAGGCGAAAAAGAATACAACAATAATTTATTTATTGATAGTGAAGTAGATAAGACTATTGTTTTTGATAGTTACAATGATATCTCTGAAGACTACATGTTGTACTTGAACGAATATACTTTAGTTTTAATTAATAACATGCGACGTCAATTTGGAATGCCTGACCTTAAATTAAGTAACGGTTCAATCAAGGTGGCTAATGAAGTTGCTAAGGCTTACGATGCTGACGGTTGGTCACTTTACACTTACCGGGCTCACGATGTTAAACGGTTAAACGAAGTTGGGAAAGCTAACCATGTAGGCGTGGGAGAAAATATTAGTGCTGGATACTTACGTAAAGGTCAAATTAGCTTAAACGATCTGAAGCGCGGAATTTATCGGACGATTATTAGCATGATGTTTAATGACGCTCATGTTTCTTGGGGACACGCTACAAACTTTGTGACTTATGCAGGCTATGAATATGTTGGTTTAAGTATCGACTCTATGGGGCAAATTCACTACAACTTTGAAGCTTATATTAAAGATGGCTTTGACTGTAGTCCAGTTAGAAAGTCAAATGTCAACCGAAGTAACTTTGTTAACCAAACAGCACGTTACCAAAAGGTGGAAACCAACTACAAGCAAGCTCAAAGTGAAGTCACAAATCTTAAGAACCAAGTGGCTAATAAGCAAAGCCAGGTAAACCAAGCCCAAAAGCAAGTTAATAACTTACAAAGTCAACTAAAACAAGCTCAAAAAGACTTGACAGCCGCTAAGACAAAGATGAGTCAAGTGCAAAATCAACAAGCGCAAGCTCAAACTAAGCTTCAAAAGGCGCAAACATCAGCCAACCAAGCTCAAGTAATTATTAAGAACACATCTGCTAAGTTAGTAAACTTAAAAGCAGAACTAAAAGCAGCGCAAGTAACTTTAGATACTAAGCAAAAGGCGTTAGCTGTGGCTCAAGTAGCTCAAAAGCAAGCTGCTACTAACTTAACACAAAAAATTGGTAGTTCAAATCAATTAAGTCAAGCTAAATTATTAACATTGGCTGCACAAGCTCAAAGACAAGCGACGCAAGCTGTCCAAGTGGCTAAGCAGGCCGTCCAAGTAGCTCAAAAGCAAGTTGCTACAGTTCAAGCTGATTATCAAGTTGCAGCAGCTGTGCAAGGTCAAAACCAAGCAGCTTTGGTGGCGGCCCAAGCTCAAGTGAGTGAATTACAAAACCAAATTAGTAGCGCTCAAGCTGATTTAAAAGCTAAGCAAACACAATTAGTTCAAGCAACAAAGACGTTAAATGCTACTCAAGTAGCCCTTAAACAAAGTCAAAAGCAAGTAACAGCGAAAAAAGAGCAAATTGTAAAGTTGCAAAACCAATTAGCTACTTACCAAGCAGCTCCAGCACAATTGAAGCAAGCCCAAGCTAACCTAGTTGCTGCTCAAAAAGCGCAAGCTACTGCTCAAGCAGAATTGACTCTTGCCCAAGAAGTTTTAGCCAGCCAACAAGCTGACTTAGAAGTGGCTCAAACTAAATTAACTAAGATTCAAACTGCTCACCAAGCGTTATTGGCTATTAAAGAAGTTGAAATGAAGTTAGCTCAATCTAATGGTCGTATCTTAGTGGCCTCCGCTTACAAGGAGCCGGTAGCTAATACTACTGACACAACAGCAGTTGAAAATACCGCAGATTTGGTAGCAGAAAATACAGATCACGTAACTGTTGCATCGACTGCAACGGATTTAGGACCAACAGTGGCGCCAACATCTGTAGCTGAATCAGTAGTATCGACTCCTAATGGTAGTGTAGCTTCTGCGTATAAGCCTGTTTCAGCTACTTACCACGTAAGCAACACTATCCAAGCAAGCGCCAATGTTCCAATGGTAAGTAAGTCTGTCAATTTTAAGGAAAGTGTTAATCAAAACACTGTTAAAGTAGTGGATTCATCAGTTGAGTCAACTAACCAAGCAACTAACCAAGCGCAAACAGTTGCCTTAAAGCAAGCAGATGACCAAATGTCCGTTGAGAAAGCTCCAGTGAAGTTAGCTAAAACTGTGAATAGTCAAGCAGATCAAGTGGCTGGTGGGGCTATTAACAAAATTTTACTCGGAGTAACGACTGTCTTGGCTACTTTAGGCGCAGGGGTTACTTTTAAGAAAAGCCGGAAAGGCTAGTATTTTTTGGCCCTAAAAACTTGTATATACTTCGATTGGAAGTTGTATATCCTTTTTAATGTAGTGCAAAAAGCGCTACATTTTTTTATTAGTTCTTTAGATTGTTGAGTACGCGAATGCGTGTGAAATGATTTCTAGAGCTTTTGAGGGAATAATTATCCAAAAAGCTAGAATTATGGTAGAATAAAGAAGAATACTAGGATAAATAGGAGGGATTGTTTTGGCCGCAGAAGAAATGGTTGAAAAAGAATTTCACCTGGAAAAGCCTAACTTAGTGTTGGCTTTGTGTGGAGTGAATGATGGCAATCTCAAATTAATCGAAGAAGAAAGTGATGTAAGTTTAAACCCTTTTGGTACTAAAATTAAGATTGAGGGGTCCAAAGAAAATGTGTCCATGGTTTTGGAAGTTTTACGTCAATTAGAGAATTTACTCCTACAAGGGGTGAGCTTGTCAGAAGCTGATGTGGTTTCGGCTATGAATATGGCGCAACGAGGAACTTTGGAGTACTTCCAAGATCTATATAGTGATGTTTTATTAAAAGATAATCACGGCCACGCGATTCGGGTTAAAAATTACAGTCAACGACAATACGTTCAAATGGTCCGTCACAATGATTTGACCTTTGGTATTGGTCCAGCAGGGACTGGAAAGACTTACCTCGCAGTCGTTATGGCTGTGGCTGCCTTAAAACGTAAGGAGGTTGATCGACTGATTTTAACTCGTCCAGCCGTAGAAGCAGGGGAATCATTAGGCTTTTTACCCGGTGATTTGAAAGAAAAAGTTGATCCTTATTTACGTCCGATTTATGATGCTTTAAATTCAATCTTGGGAGCCCAACATACCGAACGTCTAATTGAAAGGGGCATTATTGAAATTGCACCTTTAGCTTACATGCGGGGGCGAACTTTAGATAAAGCTTTCGTGATTTTAGATGAAGCGCAAAACACTACCCGGGCGCAAATGAAGATGTTCTTAACGCGGTTAGGTTTTGGCTCGAAGATGGTGGTTAATGGTGATGAAACCCAGATTGACTTACCCAAAGGTCACAGCCAATCGGCTTAGTTGATGCCAAACGAGTTTTGCAAGGAGTTAAAAAGATTGGTTTTGTCGAATTTGATGCCAAAGACGTGGTCCGTCATCCGGTAGTTTCGGCAATTATTTCTGCCTACGATCGGCCCCAAGAGCAAGAAGAAAGTAAAAAAACAGAAGTTCCAATGAAAGAGGAAGATTAAGTACATGGATTTAGAAATTTATGATGAAACAAAAACCGTACCTCAAGCTAAATTAGATATGGTGGCTGATTTGATTGAGTTTGCTGGAAATTTTATTAAGTTACCTTCCGAGACTGAAATGTCAGTTACTTTAATGGATAATGAAGCAATCCATCAAATTAATAAGGAATATCGTGGTTGATAAACCGACGGATGTCATTTCCTTTGCAATTGAAGAAGATAATCCCGATGAAATGGAGATTATCATACCAGAAGATGCTGATTTTAAAATGCCTAAAAACATCGGTGATATCATGATTTCTATGGATAAAGTCAAAGAACAAGCAGAGTATCTCGGCCACTCTGAAGAACGAGAATTAGGTTTTTTAGTGGTGCATGGCTTTTTACATTTAAATGGTTATGATCATATGCGGGCGGCTGATGAAAAGGAAATGTTTGGCTTACAAAAGGAAATCTTAGATGCCTATGGACTTAAAAGAGACTAAAAAAGAAATCATCAAAAAGCCTGAAAATGTTAGTGGTTGGAAGAATCGTCACTTTTTCCATTCACTAGGATTTGCTATTCTAGGTTTGGTGACTGCTTATCGAGAAGAACGAAATGTTCGTTTTCATGTGACGTCAATAATTTTAGTGGCCGTTTTAGGTTGGTGGTTTCACTTAATAACCATGGAGTGGCTTTGGTTGACAAGCGCCATCTTCGCAGTTTTATCCAGTGAAATCTGGAATTCGGCTTTAGAAAATGTCGTTGATTTAACGACCGGGATGGAACGGCATCCCCTCGCTAAAAAGGCCAAAGATATGGCTGCGGGTGCGGTCTTACTGGCGGCTATTTATGCCATGATTGTAGGTGCGATTATTTTTGTACCACATTTATGGCAGTTGTTAAGTTTATAAAATTAAAAAGAGGAAGGAATTAATACTTTGACAGATCAATTTCATTCAGGCTTTGTAGCGATTTTAGGACGACCTAATGTCGGCAAGTCAACATTTTTAAATCACGTTATTGGCCAAAAGATTGCCATTATGAGCGACAAGGCTCAAACGACTCGTAATAAGATTCAAGGAATTTATACAACGAATAGCTCCCAAATTGTCTTTATTGATACACCAGGGATTCATAAACCACAAAGTCGTTTAGGTGACTTTATGGTGGAATCAGCCTTGTCAACATTGAACGAAGTTGACGCTGTTTTGTTTATGGTGAATGCTACGCAAAAGCGGGGCAAGGGGGATGACTTCATTATTAATCGTCTCAAAAACGTCAAAAAGCCAATATATTTAGTTATTAATAAAATTGATCAAATTCATCCCAATAAATTATTAGAAATCATGGATGATTACAAGGATACCTTACCATACGCGGAAGTTTTTCCTATTTCAGCTTTACAAGGAAACAATGTTGAAGAATTATTACTTTCGCTTGAACAACATTTACCAGAAGGTCCGCAATTCTATCCTGAAGACATGATTACTGACCACCCTGAAAGATTTATTATGAGTGAATTAATCCGGGAAAAAATTTTGGAATTGACCCGTCAAGAGGTACCTCACTCTGTGGCTGTTTTAATTGAGGGAATCAATCGAGAAGATGAAGAAAAACTACATGTTCAAGCTTCAATTATTGTTGAAAGAAAGAGTCAAAAAGGAATTATCATTGGTAAAGGTGGCCAAATGTTGAAAAACATTGGGGTTAAAGCTCGCAAGGATATTGAACTCATGTTGGGAGATAGAATTTATCTTGAATTATGGGTCAAGGTCCAACCTAATTGGAAAGATCGTAAGGTCGACTTACAAGCATTTGGTTATAACGAAAACGAATACTAAATATGAGAAAAGAGGCTAGGAGAAAGGTCTCAAAGCTAAAAACGTTAGAAATTACGTTGCTAATAACGTTAATTTCTAGCGTTTTTTGATAGAAATTTTTTAAAATTTAATTGAAAATATAGTTTTTTCCCACTCTCTTTTGGTTGTTTGAATAAAAATAAGGAAAAAACTTTGTAAAATTCTTGTCAAAATTATGAAAGCGTTGTATCATATAGGTGTTAATAAAATTTATATTGGTTTATCTTCAGGGCAGGGTGTAACTCCCGACCGGCGGTGATAGTCCGCGAACCTTCGGGTTGATTTGGTGCAATTCCAAAACCGACAGTAAAGTCTGGATGAGAGAAGGTAGGATAGGAAGGTCCTATTTTCACAAATAGGACCTTTTCTTTATTCTAAGCATGAAGGTAATCTAAGAAAGGATGCTTAACCATGAGTAAACAAGCTACAACTGTTCGTCAATCAGTAATTATTGCCTGCTTAGCAGCAATTTCTTATCTACTGATGTTTTTCCACTTCCCAATCATTCCGATTGTCCCTTGGATGTCGATTGATTTCGCTGATGTGCCGATTTTATTAGGTTTCTTTGCCTTAGGGGGTTTCGGCGGGTCAATGATTGCTATTGTGAGGTCGGTTTTATATCTGGTAATTAAGGGATTAGCTTTACCATCAATCATTGGGGTCGGTAGCAACTTATTGGCGACATTTGCTTTATGCTTACCAATCTACTTCTTGTTAAAAGATAAACAGCCTAAACTTTTCGATTACTTCAGGGCAATTGCAGCTGGAACTGTTTCTTTAACTTTCTTCTTGTCCTTGGCTAATTGGACGGTGATTACTCCGGTTTACATGGCAGTTTTGGGTTTAAAGATTAATGTTCCTTTACCAACCTTAATTTTAACAGGGGTTGTGCCTTTTAACCTTATTAAAGGGATTTTAGTAGGGACGGTCTTTGCCCTAATTTATGTTAATTTATATCATTGGATTACCAAAAAACATCGGCAATTCTTATAGTATTAGAAAAGCATCTCTCAACCAAATTTGGTTTGAGAGATGTTTTTAATTTGGCTTAATTTATTGTAGAAGGACTTCATACATTTCATTGGTGTGACTATTTGTAAGTTCTGCATACAAGAGTAATATAAAAAGTCCCCGTAAGGACTTTTATTAGTTATTGAAAGCTTGATAATCTTTGAGTTGCCCTGTCAAGATGTAAGGCACTTGTTGAAGTTCAGCAATTGTCTGACAACCAAGTAGGAGCATAATGAGTTTGATTTCTTCTGTTAAACGATGAATTTCTTCTTCAAGACCGACTTCACCTTGTTTGAGTAAGACGTGCAGGAAGTGACCGGAAATTCCTACATTATCTGCGCCTAAAATTAAGGCTTTAACGATATCTTGGGCAGTCCGAATGCCACCGCTAGCAGTTAAGGACAATTTCTCTCGGTAAGGTTGAGCCAAAATCAGGCTTTGTGCTGTGGTTAAAGCTAAGTTATCCAGAAAGGCTAGTTCTTTTTGGGGGCGACGGAAGTTTTCAATCTGTACAAAAGAGGTACCGCCTTTACCAGCCAAGTCGACATACTTAACGCCTAGGTTAGCAAGTTTCAGTAAGGACCGTGGGCTCATACCAAAGCCAACCTCTTTAACTATTACGGGAACTAAAAGAGAATTAACTGCGGTTGCAATATTATCTTGCCAGAAAAAATCACGGTCGCCTTCAGGCATGGTTAATTCTTGGGCTGCATTAACATGAAGTTCTAAAATATCAGCTTGGATTTGGTCGACAGCTTTTTGGGCGTTTACGAGGGGGTGGTGAGCTCCTAAATTAGCTAACAATAGTCCATCAGGATTTAATTCCCGCACCCGAGTAAAAGAAGGTAAGCTTTCTTCAAATTTGAAAGTAATACTCTGGGAGCCGACAGCCATGGCCAAGCCGGTCTTAGCAGCGACGCGAGCAAAACTTTCATTGATTTTTTGAGCTTGGGGACTCCCGCCGGTAACCGCATTTAAAAAGAAAGGCCGGGTCATCTTTCTTCCAGCTAATCGACTGTCCAATTGGATATCAGCTAAAGCTAGTTCGGGTAAATTTTGGCTCAACGGTTGAACTTGGTCGAAGCCGTTGTCCTTAGCTTCGGCATAAAATTTTTCTGCTAGGGAAATGTGTTCATACTTACGATGCATATGTGGATCCATAAGTTACCTCCTCACGATTCTTGATCGAGTTTGAGCTGTAAGGGAATAATCCCATTTTTACGCCAAATTCGGCGAGTCCTGATAGCGTCATTTTGACTTTCAAAAAAAGCGAAGCCACAATCACCACCACCAGCTCCTGATGTTTTGGCAGCACCATTTCTTTCTAAAGCGAGTTCAATCAATTGATTTAAAGCCGGTGTTTCCAGTGTGAAGTGTCGTTTTTGAGCCATATCCAAGAGAAACTGGCGATTTTTAGCGAAACCGGGCCATAAGAGAGGATGTAAGCCGTTTTTAAAGGCTATAATTAAGGCTTCAACGACGGCTTGAGACTCTTTTAAGAATTCTGCTTGGTCTGCAGGTGATAGAGCTTTCTTTTTCAAAAGTTGACTTGTGTCTGCAACCTGATTAGTCCAACCAACTTCGAAAAAAAGTTCATGAGGCCAAGGTAGGTTTTCAATTTTTAAGTTAGGCCAGTCGGTAGCTAACAATTCTTTAATATTAAGGATTTGTCTCCTGGCTTGGAGCCATTGACGATCATAACTGTGGTAGCCAATCAGACCTCCGAAAGTTGAGGCCGCAATATCGCCACCAGAGCCCGAACCTTGAATTAAGAGATGACTTAGGGATGCAAGCTTAAAAATAGCTAATTTGGAGAGCTTTAGGTTATAAAAATCATTGAGAGCCTTGACAGTGGCAACGGTTACTGCTGCTGAAGATCCGAGTCCATATTTATGTCCGCTGACAGCGTCATTTAACTGGCTAGTGAAATGAAGCGTAAAATTTTTGCGGTTGGCCGGGGCAACTAATTGTTCCACCTGTTCTAAAGTAGTCATAATAAAGTCAAAGTGTCGGTCTTCTTTAAGAAAAAGAAGGTCACCGTTGGCTTTACGAGTGAATTTTTGGACCTTGCCCGGGTATTGATTAGAAGTGATAAATCCTTCGAGACTGGGCGTAATCTGGGCAGTGAGGTAGCGATCTACGGCCATGATGATGGCTGGTTGCCCCGGGTGAGTGACAGCGTATTCTCCAGCTAGGAAGAGCTTGCCTGGAACTTTAATCTTAGCCATGAAGATCACCTTCCAAGAATTTTACTCCTTGTCCTGGTCGAGCAAAGAGCAGATTTTCCGTTCCAAAAGCCGGTGCCAAATAGGCCTTGATAGTTGGTAAATCCTCTTCTTGACATAAGACTTTGACATTAGGGCCCGCGTCCATAGTATAGTAACATGACACTCCTTGGGCGCGAAGTTCCTCAATCATGGTTATTGCCCTGATAGTGCTAGCCTCAAAGTAAGAAAATGGTGGGCGCGCTGCTAAGTTTAGTGCGTGCATGCGTAAGGCGTTACTTTCCGAAATCTCTCCTAATTGAGTAAAATCACGGTTAGCGATGGCTTGTTTTAAAGCATCAATATCAGCTTGACTTTCTTTAACCCAGGCGGGGTAGTAAGGTGAAGTTTTTACGACATGTTGCATTCCTGCACGACTAGCGATTTTCTTGACCCCAGCATTTAGAATAATAGCGAGCATACCAATCTTCCAGTCTGTTTCTTCTTCAATTGGAACAGCCACTGAAGTGAGATCGTCGTGGCCTTCTTGCCACTCTACAAAACCACCGTAAATGGAGCGACTGGCCGAACCAGATCCGCGTCGCGCTAAGCGTGAAAGTTCGGGTCGGGTGAGCTCGAGACCGGCAGCTTTGCTAGCTGCCGCTGCCAAAGCTGCATAGGCAGAAGCCGAGGAAGCCAGTCCGGCTTGATTAGGTACGTGGTTAAAGGACTTAACGGCCGCAAAAGTTTTAATCCCAGCTTTTTGTCGTACTAAGTCTAAAAAAGGAGTTAACTTAGTGGCTGGTAAAGTTCGATTATCAAGTTCAAAGAGATCAGCAGTAAGACTGTCGTCAAAAGTGACTTGAGTATCGGTGTAAAAGTGATCTAGAGTTAAGGATAAAGAAGAGTTCATAGGGATAATGAGCTCTTCGTCTCTTTTGCCCCAATATTTAGCAAGGGCAATGTTGGTATGTGCACGGGCACTAGCGCTGTTTAACATCGAAAATTTCCTTTCTTAATTTAATTGGTTTAAAGCTTGAATCCAAATTTGGCGTACGCCAGCGGCTTTGAGCTGAACCGCTAAGTTTTTGGCACTCGCGTAGTCTGGTAAGAGGTTAATAAAGCAGCCTCCTCGACCACCGCCAGTTAATTTACTGCCAATTGAGCCGTTTTGACGGGCTATGGTAATGAGGTTATCGAGTGCTGGTAGACTAACACCAAGTTTTTGAAGTTCGTGATGGGCGGCGTCAAAGGCTTGACCTAGGGATTGAATCTGATTTTTGGCCAAAAACTCGCGACTTTTATAAGCCAATTGTCCGAGCTTTGTGAGAGTCGTTTGGCCTGCTTGGGGTGATTCTATCAGTTTTTTTTTGACAATTTGGATAGCTTGACTGGTTTGGCCTTTGATTCCACTATCACAAATTACCAAGTAGGCATTCATCTTAATCGGGATGGGCCGGGGTTTTTGTCCGCGAATGAGCCAAATTGGTTGGTTACTAGCTGCTGTAGCGGCGTCAAGTCCACTAGGATTTTTATGGGTGGCTTTTTCGGCGATATTGGCCAAGTCTAGGAGCTCGTCGTGGCTGAGCTGATCTTGGTAGAAATTAGTCAGGGCTTTGACCAAAGCTACGGCTACTGCTGCTGATGAACCCATACCTCTTTCGGCTGGCAATTGGCTAGTAAGTGTTAATTTAAATCCCGGACTGTTAGGATGAGCGGTAATTAGGTGCATAATGAGGTCTTTAAAGCCCTGCATTTGGGTTGGTAAATCGGCTACCGCGCCGGAATAGTAGTCACTTTCTAAGAGAAATTGTTGGCAAGGTAAAGTTGTGACTGTAACTTGAGTTTGGACGGTCAGTAAGGGTAGGGCGATAGCAGGTTGGCCGTAAACAACGGCATGTTCCCCCATTAAGATGATCTTAGCATGACTAGTACCACGGGCACCCGAAATGACTGGATACATAGAAATTTTCCTTTCAAAAATTTATTTTTATGCTTAAAAATTGTAATCAAATTAATTATACAAAGAAAGTCTTGGAACGACAAGCTAAAGCAATCCTTACCTAAATGTGGTAAAATAAATACAGATTACACACTAGAAAGTAGTGAGCATGGTGAACAACCAAACAACTTATGCTGTCGTAGATTTAGAAACGACGGGGACCAGTCTTGATGGTCAAAACCGGATTATTCAATTTTCCTGTGTGTTAATGCAGGCAGGCGAAGTAGTCAATACTTTTGATACCTTAGTGAATCCTTTATGTCCGGTAAGTGAGGAAGTCCAAAATTTAACAGGTATCAAGCAAGCTGATTTAAAACAAGCTCCCACCTTCGAAGAAGTGGCTGGCAGTATATATGCTTTTTTACAAGAGACGGTCTTTGTCGCGCACAATATCCAATTTGATTATCGTTTTTTGAATTATGAACTCGAAAGAGTAGGATATCCATCTTTAGATTTACCAGGTTTAGATACGGTTCAATTAGCCCAGATTGTTTACCCCAAATTTATTTCATATCGCTTGGAAGATTTAAGTCGTACGCTCAAACTTGCACACCAACCGCATCGGGCTGATAGTGATGCCTTGGTGACGGCGCAAATTTTAACTAAAATTCTTCAAAAAGTAGCAACTTTACCGCAAGCAACGCTTAAGCAATTGGCATTCTTAGGGCAAAGTCTAGTTTATGAAACCGGGCGAGTCTTTCAAATAGCGGCGCGCCAGAAACAAAGCGAAAGTTTGGCTAATGAATGGGTTTTGGTGCAAGATATCGTGATTAGACGTCCCCAAAGCCAGACTGCTACTAGTCAAGGAGCTACTTATCCGCAAAGTGACCAGGAAAAAGTTGCTTTTTTCAAAAATAAGCTAACCTTACGGAAGAAGCAGGGAGCCATGATGGATGATTTACAGACCTTTTTTAAACAAAAAAAAAGTCGCGAAATGCTCCTGCAAGCACCGACCGGTTCAGGAAAAACGGTGGCCTATCTTTTACCTGCTAGTTTCCAGGCTTTAGCTGGTAAGAAGGTAGTTTTAGCAACATCAACCATGACTTTAGCTAAACAATTAGGAGAAGAATACCAGACAAAGGTGGCGCCACTATTTGATATCCCACCACAATTGGTTGAAAGTAAGGCTAAAAGCCATTTTCTAAGTTTGAAAGATTTTTGGTCAAGCTTAAAAATTCCTCAAAATGAACATGTTCGACTTTTGCAGATGAAAATCTTGGTGTGGCTCTTAGAGACTCAAACCGGAGATTTGGATGAATTACATCTAAATCAAGAACCTTACCTTGATAGTATGGCGGCTAGTGATTATCTCAAAAATGACGATATTTTTTATCCGTATGACTTTTGGCAAAGACAAACAACCCGTATTAAGCAAGCTCAAATGGTGGTGACCACCCATGCCAACTTGGTTAGTCATGCGGCAGAACTCAGCAGTGGTCAAGCTGTGCTGGTTGTCGATGAAGCTCATCACTTGGTGCAAGCAGCTATTAAGAGTAATCAAGAGGTTTTAGACTTTGATGCCATTAAGATTCTATCCGACAAAATTGCGGTTAAGATGCAATCGCATGTCAGCGTTTCTTTTTATGATTTGATTAACCAGCTTTTATTAAGTAAACAACAATTTAGTGAATTGTTACGTGCATTACGGGTGATTGACCATGAAATTATCGCCATACGAACCTTATTTATGGCTTATCTAATGCCAAAAAAACATCAGAAATTTGGGATTACCGAGGTCAGAGTAGAAAATTCCAAGTTACGGGGACTAATTAAAGCCAATATTGCAGATTTTCAACGGATTTACAAGGCTCAAGCAGAATTTAGCCGTTTAAATCAAAGTCTCAAGACTCGGATGTTAGCGGCACAAAATCTCGGAGGACTGAGCCAAAGTCATGCTGATTTACTGCAAGATTATTTTCACTTGGTAAGTCAATTAGAACAAGCTATGATTTTGTACCAAAAGTTAGTCTTAGAAAAAGTTGAACAGCTCCAAAATCCAGAAATTTTTTGGTTAAGCTTTGTTTATGGGCAAGAAAATGCCCACTTACGTCTTCATTTTGGTTTATTAAGTGGACGTGATTACTTGCAAAAACAAGTTTACCGTCATTTTAATAAGGTTGCTTTTGTAGGGGCTGGGATTTTTACCCGTGCTACGAAAGCTTATGTTTTGGATCAGTTAGATCTTAACCCCGGTTTACAAGAACAAAGTTATGAGGAAGCTTTTGACTATCGAAATCAAGCTCAAGCTTTCTTAGTTAACGATGGTCCAGATTTTACGCGGATTGAAGAAAGCCAATATGTAGAGTACCAAGCGCAAATGTTGGCGCAAATACTTCGTGATACCAAGCGTCAAACCTTAGTTTTGTTCAATTCTTTGAATAGTATTGCTCAAGTTTACGAAAAACTAGCACACATGGGTTTGACCAAAGAAAGGGTGATTTATGCTCAAGGTGTAACTGGTGGCCCCAAGAAATTAGCTAAGCGTTTTCGTCTTGATCAGGATAAGAAAGCCGTGTTGCTAGGGACGGGGACCTTCTTTGAAGGAATTAATTTACCCAATGAGCAACTAGAGCTCTTGATTATTGCTCGTTTGCCTTTTCAGGTACCAGATTCCTTTATTAATACGGTGCGTTATCAAAGAGTGCAAATGCAAGGTAAAAATCCTTTTAGCCAAATTTCCTTACCTGAGGCGATTTTACGTTTTCAGCAAGGTTTTGGACGTTTAGTCCGTTCGGAAGATGATTGGGGGGCTTTAGTAGTTTTAGACAGTCGAGTGGTTACGAAAGGTTATGGTCAGCAGTTCCGTCATGCCTTACCATCGGCTTTACTACAAAAAGAATTTACTAGTCAAAAAATTAGTCAAGCAGTGAAAGAATTTTTTGAAAATCATCATTCTCATACAAAATAATGGTATAATCAAAGTGTTGTGAGAAAAAGTCACAAACAATAATAAGGATTGAGTGAACATTTATGCGCAGAACACGAAAAAGGGCAGTTAATTGGCGCAATTTAGGGTGGATTTTGACTTTGATTACTGTATTAGGTGCGATGCTATATATATATATCGCGGCCCAACTACCTTACTTTAATGCTAAAAGACAAGCTCAAAATGTTGCAGCCAAGTACGCCAAAATCACTAAGGTTGATGACTTTTATTGGTTTGAACGTGGTGACGATTACTATGCAATCAGTGGGCGTGACCAAAAGGGTGAGTCGTACTATGTTGTTATGGCAGTTAAGGACCGGAAAATTAGTAAAGTTAACATTTACTCCCAAAATAAGGGAATTTCTGTCCAGCAAGCCCGCCAGCTGGTAGCTAAAAATCGCCATCCGCAAAAGATTACCCAAGTTGCCTTAGGTATGTGGACGCAAAAGAAACACAAATTTCCGGTTTGGGAAGTTACTTACTATAACAAAAATCATCAACTGTGTTATGACGTAATTTCCTTCAAAGAAGGAACGGTTATTCAAACCATTCAAAATCTTTAGTGCTTCAAGAAAGGGTCGTGAATATGGTAGAATTTTCAAAACGAGCATTAAATATTACTCCCTCTGCAACTTTAAGCCTCTCAGCTAAGGCAAAAGAAATGCAAGCTCAGGGTTTAAAGGTCTTAAACTTGTCCATTGGGGAACCAGACTTTGAAACTCCAAATTTTATTAAGCAAGCTGCCATTCAGGCAATTACACAAGATAAAGCTAATTCTTATACTCCTGCTGCCGGGATTCCTGAATTAAGACAAGCTGTGGCTCAAAGAACTAATTTAGATTATGGTACTGATTACGTTGCCGAAAATGTAGTTATCACGACGGGAGGGAAGTTAGCCCTCTATGCCTTGGCCCAAGTTTTATTGAATCCCGGCGATGAAGTCTTGATTCCTCTGCCTTATTGGGTAAGTTATGGGGAACAAGTTAAATTGGCGGAAGCTAAGCCCGTTTTTGTCCAACCTTCTCAGAATTTGAAGGTCACAGTCGCAGATTTAGAAGCTAAGCGCACGGATCATACAAAACTATTAATTCTAAATACCCCTCAAAATCCGGCCGGTTTAATTTATAGTCGTGAGGAGTTAGAAGCGATTGGAAATTGGGCGGTGAACCATAAAATTCTCTTGCTAGCAGATGACATGTATGGCAAGTTAGTTTATAATGGTAATCGGTTCGTTTCTTTAGTTGAACTGTCAGCAGAGATTCAAGCAAATACAATTTTAGTTAACGGCTTATCCAAAGCTTATGCCATGACTGGTTGGCGGGTCGGTTATGTGGTGGCATCTCAGGAAGTAAGTGCTAAGCTTACAGCTTTTCTAGGACACGTAACAAGTAACATCACCGCCGCTAGCCAGTACGCAGCTTTGGCGGCGGTGACAGGTGACCAATCATGTGTGGAAGAAATGCGCAAAGAGTATGAAGCACGTTTGAATTTAATTTATCCAATGCTTGAAAATCTTGCCGGTTTTGAAGTCGGTCCGAAACCAGAAGGAGCGTTTTATCTTTTCCCTAATGTCAAAGGTGCGGTCGAAGCTTGTGGCTTTGACTCAACCAATGACTTTGTAGCAGCTTTATTGGCGGAACAACAAGTTGTTATTGTGCCAGGTGAAGCCTTTGGGATGGAAGATTGTGTGCGAATCTCATATGCAGCTGATCGGGCAACCTTAGAAGAAGCAATCAATCGGATTTACAAATTTATCCAAACACATCAACAATAATTTAGGAGGAAAGCTTTTGGAAACAATTAGCATTATCGACGCAAAAAACCACGTTAACGAAAAAGTAAAGATTGGCGTTTGGTTGACCAATAAGCGTTCAAGTGGGAAAATTGCCTTCTTGCAATTACGTGATGGCTCAGCCTTTTTCCAAGGAGTGGTGGTTAAGAATAAAGTTTCTGAAGAAGTCTTTCAATTAGCCAAAGAAGTAAAGCAAGAAACGAGTATGTATGTTACGGGAGAAATCCATGAAGATACCCGTTCACATTTCGGTTACGAAATTGCGATTGAAGATATCGAAGTGGTCGGGGAAAGTGAAGAATACCCAATTACCCCTAAGGAACATGGGACGGACTTCTTGATGGATCACCGTCACTTGTGGTTACGTTCTTCCAAGCAGTTTGCAATTATGAAAGTGCGTAACGAAATGATTCGGGCAACTTACGAATTTTTCGCCCAAGAAGGTTTCACGAAGTTAGATGCCCCTATCTTGACAGGTTCAGCTCCAGAAGGGACTTCAGAATTATTCCATACCGAATACTTTGATAGAGATGCGTACTTATCTCAGTCAGGACAATTATATGCTGAAGCCGGTGCCATGGCTTACGGAAAGGTATTCACTTTTGGCCCAACCTTCCGGGCTGAAAAATCAAAGACTCGGCGCCACTTAATTGAATTTTGGATGATTGAACCAGAAATGGCCTTCATGCACCAAGAGGAAAGTTTGGAAATTCAAGAAAAATACGTGGCTTTCTTGGTTCAAAACGTCTTAGATCACTGTGACTATGAATTAGATATCTTAGGTCGGGATAAGGAAACTTTACGTAAGTACACCCAATTACCATTCCCGCGGGTTTCTTATGATGAAGCGATTGAATTACTTCAAGCTTCAGGTGAATTTCCTGATACTAAGTGGGGCGATGACTTCGGTTCGCCAGAAGAAACTTACTTGGCCAACCACTTTGAAAAGCCGGTCTTTGTAGTTAACTACCCTAAGGCTATCAAACCATTCTACATGAAACCCCACCCAACCCGCGAAGATTTAGTAATTTGTGCCGATATGTTAGCTCCAGAAGGTTATGGAGAAATTATCGGGGGTTCTGAACGGGAAACTGATCCCGTGAAATTAGAAGCCGAAATTAAGAAAGCTGGCTTAGACTTGAAGGATTACGAATGGTACCTTGACTTACGTCGTTACGGTTCTGTACCACATTCAGGTTTTGGTTTGGGACTTGAACGGGCGGTAACTTGGATTACTGGTGAAAGCCACATCCGTGAAGCTATCCCATTCCCACGTTTGTTGAACCGGATTTACCCATAATTAAAAAGATTAAAAATAAGACTTCCAAATGGTGGTCTTATTTTTTTCTTGTTATAATGTTAGAGAAGAGATTAGGAGGGGAAAGAAGATGGAAGGATTCATGAAAGCCTATTTACAGGCCGGCCAAGTGGATGTTTCTGGTTTGGTGTTACGACATTACCGGACCCTAGGTATGACGGAAAGTGAGTTTATGCTGTATTTGCAAATGCAAAGTTATCTCCAAAGAGGAGAAAGTTTACCAGATTTAAATGTCATTGCTCAAATTATGCAACAAAAAATCGTTGATATTTATGGGATGGTCCAGAGTCTTTTGGACAAGAAATTATTGCAGATTGATCAAAAAACGGCTGCTGATGGTAAACGTAGCGATGTTTATAGTTTTGATTTATTGCTAGATAAATTAGCGGCCGTTTTAACGCAAAAAGAAGCTCAAGCTGAACAAGTCCAAGAGCAAATCCAAGCCGAAGATATTTATCGTGCCATTGAAAGTGAATTTGGCCGGGCGCTAACCCCGATGGAGATTGAAACAATCGCCATGTGGTTTAGTCAGGACCATTACCAACCAGCTATTGTTAAATTAGCACTGCGCGAAGCTGTGATGAATCAGGCACCTAGCCTGAAGTATATGGATAAAATTTTATTATCTTGGGAGAAACAAAATATTCGGACACCAGCTGACGTGCAAAAGTTACGCGACCAGCGTTATCAAAAACAAGCCTGGTCAGCTAGCAATCAAGCTAAGGGGACAGGGAAGAAAATCCCCCTGAAAAAGTGGACTCAAGATTAGGAAGGAAGGAAAAAGATGCTTGATGAAAAGGCGACTACTCAAGCTTTAGCGGTAATGGCTACGAAGTTTCCAAAGGTGGGATCAAGTTTAGTAGCAGATAGTGATTTTCATTTTTTACTAGCCGTAATCTTGAGTGCTCAAACAACAGATGCAGCAGTTAATCGGGTGACTCCGGCTTTATTTGCTGCTTACCCACAACCAGAAAATTTGATGCAAGCTCAACCAATTGAAGTTGAAAAGTACATCAGTACATTAGGCTTATACCACAATAAGGCTCGCTACTTAGTAGCTTGTGCCCGTGACTTAGTTAATAATTTTGCCAGTCAAGTTCCTCGAAATCATCGCGATTTACAAAGTCTAGCGGGAGTGGGGCGAAAAACGGCAGATGTTGTTTTGGCTGAGCGTTTTCATATTCCCGCTTTAGCTGTTGATACCCATGTGGAGCGGGTTTCCAAGCGTTTAGCTATGGTGGCAACTGATGCTAGCGTGTTACAAACTGAAAAGGTTTTAATGACTAAAATTCCTCAAGAAGAGTGGATTCACGCTCATCACCTGTTCATCACTTGGGGACGGCAAGTTTGTACAGCTCGTAATCCGGCTTGTGCAAGTTGCCCATTATTGGCAATGTGTCAGGAAGGAAAAAGAAGAATGAATGAGGTGAATGTTTGATGCGCCCGCTAGCTGCTGTATTAATTGTGAAGTATCAAGATCGGTTGCTCCTAGAAGTGCGGGCCCCGAATATCTCTCAACCTGGTGAAGTTTGTTTTCCGGGTGGAAAAGTTGAAGCTGGCGAATCCACCTTAGCGGCTGTAGTACGGGAAAGTTGTGAAGAGTTGGGTCTGTCTCCTCAGGATTTTGAAGTTAAGGTGCCTTTAATGCGTTTAACCCATCCGCGTCCCATTGAAGTTTATTTTACCGAAATTAGTATGGTTACTTATCATAAAATAAATCCTGCACCAGCCGAAGTTGAAGAAATATTTTGGTTACCTTTGTCCTGGTTAAAAGCTCATCCGGTAGAAATTTTTGACTTAGCCCAAACTAAAAATTTACCCACTACACTACAAGGTTACCTAAAAAATTATCCTCTTTTATCTGGTTATGTTAAAACTTGGGAGTACAAAGGACGGTTAATTTGGGGATTAACTGCGCAGATTATACAGAATTTTTTAAGAAATGAGGCCATAAAGTATGATAAAAGATAACTATCAAATGGTTAGAGAGTTTCACCAAATTTTTGATGATAGAATTAAGGAACGACCCACCCAATTGCCGAATCAAGAAGTGGCTTATCGTAGTGAATTCATGCTTGAAGAGTTATTAGAATTTTTAGTGGCAGATGCTCATGGAAAAAGCCAAATTAAAGCCAGATTTGTTGAGATTGAGGCAGCATTGAAACGAGCAGAAGAGAAAGTTTTAATGAAAAAACGTCCGTCATATCCGGATTTAGTGAAACAAAGTGATGCTTTAGGAGATTTAATTTATTTAGCTTATGGAACTTTTGCTTTAATGGGGATTGACCCGAAAGAAATTATTACAAGTATTCACCAAGCTAATCTAGAAAAGCTTTTTCCCGATGGTCGTCCCCACTATGATTCACGTACTAAAAAAGTACTTAAACCCGATAATTGGCATGGCCCGGAAAGTAAAATTCAAGCTACACTTGAAAAACAAAGGATATTAGATATGTAATTAAAACCAGCCAAGTATGCTTGTGAGTACTTGGCTGGTTTTTGATTTTATGATTATAAAGGTATCGGTACTATGCGAAGTTAGATACTTTATCA